>JALUVI010000079.1 GCA_027020785.1 Planctomycetota bacterium
CTGAAGGTGACGAGGTCGCAGCCAGCGGCGACCGCCTCCCCCACCGGATGCTCCTCCGACAGCGCCGGCAACTCCTGCCCTGCGAGGACGCCGGAGCCGAGGTCGTAGACCAACGGCACCCCGTGCTCGCGGCAGAGCGCGGCCAGCTCGGCCATGCCCGGCGCACCGGTGAAGCCCTCGATACGGAAGTTGCTGGGATGCACGCGGAGCACGCAGGCGACGTCGGGGTCGGCCAACGCACGCTCGAAGTCGGCGAGGTGGACGCGGTTCGTCGTCCCGAGAGCGACCATCTCGGCGCCGGCTGCTGCGACCACCTCGGGCATGCGATAGCTGCCGCCGATCTCGACCAGTTCGCCCCGGGCGACGGCGACCTTCCGTCCGCGCGCCAAGGCCGCAAGCGCCAGGAGGACCGCGGCGGCGTTGTTGTTGACGGGGAGCCCGGCCTCGGCGCCCGTGAGTCGGGCGAGGAGTTCCCCCACCGGAGCGTCGCGGCGCCCGCGGCGACCGGTGGCGCGGTCGATCTCGACCAGGGCCGCCCCGCTCGCGGCCGCCGCTGCGGCGACGGCCTCCTCCGGCCACGGCGCCCGGCCCAGGTTGGTGTGGAGGACGACGCCGGTGGCGTTGAGGGCGCGGCGCAGACGCAGCCCCGGCACGACCGCGAGCGCGGCCTCGACCCGGGGCCAGAAGCCGTCGTCGAGCCCGGTGACGGCCTCGCCGCTCCGCAGCCGCGCACGCAACGGCTCCAGGGCGCGCTCGCAGGCGAGCCGCAGGGCCTCACGGCCGTGGCCGCCGAGCCCACGGGCCTCCCCTTCCTCGAGGAGCTGGTTCATGGCGGGCAGGCGACGGGGGGCGGCGTCGGGCATGGCGGAGGCCGGACGCGGGGAGGAATCTCCGGGCCCGGGGTCCTAGAATCCTACGCGTGCAAGAGGCCGCCGTCGCTCCCCGCCATCGCTGGCGTCTCCGCGGGGAGGAGCCGACCCGACGCAACCTGCTCGCGGCCCGCGGCGACCTCCATCCGGTGGTCGCCGACCTGCTGGCCCGACGCGGCGTCGCCCCCGAGGAGCTGCGCGACTTCCTGGACGCCTCGCTGCACCACCTGCCCGACCCGAGCAGCCTGCCCGACCTGGACGCGGCGGTGGCTGCGCTGGAGCGCGCCCGGAGCGCGGGTCGCCGCGTCCTGGTCCACGGCGACTACGACGTGGACGGCACCTGTGGGGCGGTCCTCCTCCACTTCCTCCTCGAGCGCCTGGGCATCGACGTCGAGGTCCACGTCCCGGACCGCATCGCCGACGGCTATTCGTTCTCGGAGCGCTCACTGCGCAAGGCCGAGGAGCTCGACGTCGGACTGGTGGTGGCGGTGGACAACGGCACCACCGCGTACCCGGCGCTGGAGCACTTCGCCGCGCGGGGCGTCGAGGTCGTGGTCGTGGACCACCACCCGCTCGGCCCCACCCGCCCCCCCTGCGCCGCCCTGGTCAACCCGTGGTGCGCCCCTGGGGCGGGCACGCCCGACGGGCCCTTCGCCCATTTCTCGGGCGCGGCGATGGCGTGGTTCCTGGCCTGGGGCGCGCTGCGCTCGCTGCGCGGGCCTGAGCTCGACGCCGCCGACCGTCGCTTCCTGGTGGACGCGCTGGGGCTCGCCGCCATCGCGACCGTCGCCGACGTCATGCCGCTGCGCGGCCCGAACCGCGCCATCGTGCGTCAGGGTCTGAAGACCCTCGAGGACAGCGGCCTGCCGGGGGTGCGCGCCCTGGTCGCGGCCGCAGGGGTGCGCGGCGAGCCGACCGCCGGCGACGTCGGCTTCCGGCTCGGGCCCCGGCTCAACGCCGCGGGCAGGATGGGCCGCGCCGAACTCGCCTTCCAGGCCCTCGCCGCACGCAGTCGTCGCGAAGCCGAAGAAGCCTGCGCCGCGCTGGACGCGCTGAACCGGGAACGCCAGGAAGCCACCGAACGCGAGCTCCGCCGTTTCGCGCCGCGGGTCGAAGAGCGCTTGCGCGCCGGCGACCGGGTCCTGGTCGTCGGGGACGAGGACGCGCCCTTCGGCATCATGGGCATCGTCGCCGGCAAGCTCTGCGAGGACACCGGACTGCCGAGCCTGGCCTGGGCCGGTTGCGGCGACGGCGTCGCCCGCGGCAGCGCCCGCGCCCCCGAGGGCGTGGACCTGGTCGCATTGCTGGACGGAGCCTCCGACCTCCTCCGCGGCTACGGCGGACACGCCCGTGCTGCGGGCTTCGAGTTCGACCCCGCGCGGGCCGACGTCCTGGAGGCGCGCCTGCGCGAACACGCCGCCGCCCTGCCCCCGCCGCCCGAACCCGAGATCGTGGTCGACGCCGAGCTCCACCCCGGCGAGTGCGACCTCGCCCTGGCCCGCGCCCTGGAAGGCCTGGCTCCGTTCGGCGAGGGCTTCCCCGAACCGCTGTTCCTGGTCTCGGACCTCGAGCTGGTGGCGCCGCCCCGCCCGCTCGGCGATGGCAGCCACCTCGAGCTCCGCCTCGGGCGCGACGGCGCCGTGGTGCGCACCCTGGCCTGGCGGGCCGCCGAACGCCTTGCCGGCCTGCGTCAGGGCGACCGGATCGACGCCGTGGTTCGGGTCGGCGTCAACCGCTTCCGCGGCCGCGAGGACGTGGAATGGACCCTGCAGGACCTGCGAACTCCGGCGTGAGCGCTTTCCGCGTCGTCTCCAACCCCCTCAAGGGGCTGTACCTGAAGATGCTGCGCATGGCGGAGCATCCTCGGGCCGAGGCCTGGCTGGTCGGCGTCTCCTTCGCAGAGGCCTCCTTCTTCCCGATCCCGCCGGACCCGCTGCTGCTCGCACTCGGCGCCGGCAGACCCAAGCGCTCGCTGCGCTACGCCGCACTGACCACCGTGGCT
>JALUVI010000080.1 GCA_027020785.1 Planctomycetota bacterium
CGGGCTGACCGGGTCGTGCTCCGCCGGCGGACGGCCATCCGTGGGGCCTCCCCGGGTCGGCCGATGGGTCCTGGTGGAGGCCATGGTGCGCGCTTGACCAAGGCACGAGAGTCGCATAATTTTTCCCTCGAGGCCTCCCGGTGTGCAGGCCTCCCGGTGTGCAGGCCTCCCGGTGTGCAGGCCTCCCGGTGTGCAGGCTTGCTTTCCCAACTCTTTTCTTCAGCAACCGTGAAACGAGCATCCTTTCTCGCACTGGTGGGAGGGCTGGCCCTCTCCTTCGCCTCGTCCTCGTCCCACCCAACCGGTGGAGGCGGAACCTGGAAGATCGACGCCGGTGACCCCAGGAAGGACGGAGAGGTCCGGGTCGTCATGAAGGTGAAGTACACGGATCCGGCCAACGCCCATCACATCACCAAGATCATCGACACGGGCTGGATTCCCGTCGACCGCGACCTCGATTCCGTCGGCAAGGCCGACCTCCTGAAACGGGCGATCGACGATGCGCTCGGAGACGCCAAGAACCAGGTCGGCGGCCAGCCGCTTGCCGAGACGACCCAAGGGGGTGACGTCGTCCTGGTGACCCCGTCTTCGGACATCAGCGGAACTCCCGGCGAAGAGGGCACCGGCGCCACCGGCATCGAGATCGACAGCCTTCGCGTCAGGGACCGCAAGACGAGGGAGAACGACGTCGTCGATGATCCCGACAGCAATGGCGCCTCCGACGTATCGGGGGTCGCCCTGGTCGGCGTGACGGGCGACCTCACCGGCATGGACTCCGATGGGTTGCCCAGCGTCGTGGACGTCATGACGCCCTTGGGCACTGCGAGCGTCACGCTCTCGGGGAGCGAGACGAAACGAGAGGTCGCCGAAGAGCTCCTCCGTCAACTTCGTTCCTTCGGGGTGCGGGCGGTGTTCGACGATGACCGCAGTACGCTCGTGGTGATCCTCGACGACTCCGCCGGGAGTATCGGCGCCGGCAGCAGTGACGTCGGTCTCGAGACCAGTGTCACCGTGATCACGATGCTGGACTGACCACGCCGCGACCTGCGCGGACGGCCCGGGCCTGCTCGGCTCGGGCCGTCCCGCGTTCATGCGTCGGCGGGTTCGGCGAGGACCAGGCGGTGGCCGGAGCCGACGACGAAGAGCATCGGGTCGGCGACCACGCGCCAACCGGCGTCACGGGCCAGGGCGCGGACCTCGGCGCGGCGCAGGGTGTTCTTCGGTGTCTTGCGGGTCAGCCCGAGCCGGGTGCGCAGGACGCGGAGGCGGTTCTTGAGCGAGGCCGCGTCGAAGTAGGTGAAGACCGCGAAGCGGCGTGCGACCCGGAACAGCTCGCGCACGTGGCCGCGGCGCACCTCGGGGTCCACGAGGTGGTGGTTCAGCCGCATCGAGAACACCAGGTCCACCGCGTCGTCGGCGAGCGGGACCTCGTGGCCGAAACAGCGCACCACGTCGGGCTTCGGGTCGTGGAGCCGCCGCGTCGTCTTCAGCATCGAGGTCGAGGCGTCGGCCTCGAGCACCCAGGCGCCGGCCGAGCGCAGCGTCGGCAGGTAGCGGCCCCAACCGCAGGGCAGGTCGAGCACCGAGCGGACGCCGTCCATGCGTGCGAAGTAGCGCTGCAGGATGCGGCGCTCGCGGCGGTCGGACAGCTTGCGGTGGAGCTTGCGGTATTCGTCCAGGTACTCCTCGGCCCCTTCGGGCGAGTCGTAGAAGGCGAGACGGTCGGGGTCGGTCACGAGGCGGCGAGGAAGCGTTCGGGGCGGTGGCCGGTCCACAGCGCCCCGAGGTAGAGGGCGATGCGGCGGCGCTTGAGCCGACCGCGCGGCGCGGCGACGAGCGAGGAGGGGGGCGCCGGCAGCGGCAGGACGGCATCGTAGGCGGCGAGGACCGCCTCCACCGCGTCGCGGCCGAGCCCCGCCGCCGCCGAACCCAGGGTGGCGAGGTCGAAGGCGCGGCAGCGGTCGGGGGGCGTGCCGTCCCACGCCAGGAGGTAGGGGGCGTCGAGGAGGACGAGCCGGTCGGGACGCGCCGGGGCGAGGACCACGTTCTTCGGCAGCAGGCGGAAGTGGGCGAGCCCGGCGCGGTGGAGGCCGGCGGCGAGCCGGCCGAGCGCTTCGAGTGCGGCTGCGCGCGCGGAGTCGTCGGGGTCGGAGCGGAGCCACGCCGAGAGCGACACGGCGCGGGGGACCTCCTCGGTCACCAGCGCACTGGCGACCAGGAACGGGCCGACGTGGCGCTCGTGGACCGCGAGCGGGCGCACTGCGGGGACACCGCGCTCACGCATCAGGCGCAACGCCGCGGCCTCGCGAGCCGAGCGGCTGCGGCGTCCCACGGTGAGCGGCCGGAGCGCCGCCGGCACCACCACCCGCTTCCACCACCGTGCTCCGTCGTCGCCCGCGACCCGCCACAGCTCGTCGGGGACGACCTCCTCGAGGACGCGCCCGGCCGGCGGCAGGGTCGGGTCGGCGTTCATCGCCCGCCGTCGTCCGGCGTCGGAACGGCGGGGGCGTCGCCCGGGCCCTCGGTCTCGGAGGCGCCGCCGGCCGCGTCCCGCCCGGCGCGGAGGACCGCCGGGCCGACCACGATGCGCCAGTCTCCCCCCTCGGGGTCCACTTCCAGGATGCGGTGGTGGTTGGTGTCGGCGACGTACACGAGGCCTTCCGCGACGGAGACCCCGCCCGGCTCCCACAGCGCCGGCGCCTCCGCCGTGTCGGCGTCGCGCGGGCCGAACCAGGTCGAGACGCGGCAGTCGCCGAGGTCCACCCGCCGCAACGCGTCGTCGAAGGTGTCGGCGACCACGAGCGTCGCGTCGTCGAGCAGCGCCACGCCGAGCGGGTGCTGGAAGGCGGCTTCGTCGCACGGGCCGTCGGTGTGGCCCCAGACGAACAGGCCCTGGCCGACGAGGGTGTGGACCTCGCGGTCCTCGAGGTCGAGCCAGCGGATGCTCGAGGTCTCCGAGTCGGCGAACCACAACCGACGGTCGCGGCCGAGGGCGAGGCCGCTCGGCTGGGCCAGCGCGGCGCGGTGCGCCGGGCCGTCCAGCAGGTCCTCGCGTCCGCTGCCGGCGAGCCGCTCGAGCCGGCCGTCGGCGAGGTGGAGGGTCCACAACTGGTGGCTGCCCGCCATCGCGACGTGGAGGTCGTCGCCGTCCAGCAGGACGTCCCACGGCGAGCGCAGCGCGGTGCGCAGCCCCGAGCCGGGGAGCGGCAGGCCTTCGCCCTTCTCGCCGGTGCCGGCCAGGGTCTCGACCGCGCCGTCCTCGAGTCGGATGCGACGCACGGCATGGTTCCCGGTGTCGGCGACGTAGAGCCAAGTGCCGTCGGTGGCCAGTCCCTGCGGCTCGCGGAAGCGCGCGCTCGCCGCGCCGCCGTCCTCGAAACCGGGCTCGGGACCGCCGAAGGCGCGCCGCGTCGCGCCGTCGAGCCCGAGCTCGACGATGCGGTGGTGGCCGGTGTCGGCGACGAACAACGCGTCGCCGTGTCGGATCACCTTGCCGGGGAAGCGCAGCAGTCCGGTGTCGGCGGCGGCGGGCGGCGCGAACAGCGGCCGCTCGGCGAGGACGCCGCGCGCGCGGTCGCGGTCCAGGGTGGCGCGGACGGCGTCGCGCAAGCGCTCGTAGGGCACCTCGCCGCTGTTGCCGCCGACCACGTTGCCGGTGGCGTCCACCAGCACGAAGGTCGGCCAGGCCCGCACCCCGAAGCGCTGCCAGATGGAGTGCCCCTCGTCCACCACCACGGGGTGGCGGATGCCGTGGCGTGCGATGGCGGCGCGGACGTTCTCCAGCTCGCCCTCCTGGGGGAACTTGTTGGAGTGCACGCCGACGACCAGGAACGGCTCGTCGGCGAACTCGTCCTCCAGCCGCGCCAGGACCGGCAGCATGTGCAGGCAGTTGATGCAGCAGTAGGTCCAGAAGTCGAGGAGGACGACCTGGCCGCGGAGCTCGTCCCACGAGTCGAGCGGACGCTCGACGTTCAGCCAGCGTCCGCCGGTCAGGTCGGGGGCGTGGACCACGGGCTCGGTGTCCTGGGGCTCCTGGGCGAAGGGGGCCAGTGCGAGGGCGAGCGCCGCGACCGCGCTCATCCGTGCACCGCCTCGCGCAACGGTTGGAACTCCGGGCGCCGCCGCTCGAGCAGCGCCTTCATCCCCTCGAGCGCGTCGGCATGGAGGAACACCTCCTTGAGCGCGTCGAGCTCGAGGTCGAGCCCTTCCTCCAGCTCCATCTCGGCGCCGGCGTCGAGCAGCCGCTCGGCCGCGAGCAGCGCGTGCGGGCTCTTCTGGCCCATCTTCTTCACCGCCCGCTCCAGTCGCGGGTCGCCTCCGGTGTCGGCCTCGCCGTTCAGGATGGCTTCGACGCGGTGATTGGCGAAGAAGTCCCACAGCGGGCGCCACTCCTCGGACGGCGGCTCCTGCGGCGCCTTGCGCCCGGGCTGGCGACCGCGCTCGGCGTAGCGGGCGCAGGCCTCGTCCAGGTCGAGGAAGTCCACCACCTCGTCGGCGAGCCCGATCTCGACCGCCTGCTTCGCTCCGACCATCTCGCCGGTGTACACCATCCACTTGGCCAACGGCAGGCCGATGCGCCGCGGCAGGCGCTGGGTGCCGCCGAGTCCGGGCACGATGCCGATGCCGGTTTCGGGCAGGCCGAAGGTGGCCTTGGGGCTGACCACGACGAAGTCGCAGGCCAGCGTCAGCTCGCAGCCGCCGCCGAGGGCCAGCCCCTGCACCCGCGCGATGGAGGGCTGGCGCTTGCCGTTCAGGCTGCGGAACACGTCGTGGCCGACGCGCGCGAAGTGGTAGATGGGCTCGAAGGCGCCCTTCTCGAGGTTGTCCACGAAGAACTTGATGTCGGCGCCGGCGACGAAGGCCTTGCCGGTGGCGGCCAGCACCAGACCCTTCTTGCCGCTGACCCGGGCGCGCTCGATGGCGTTGGTGAGCTGGACGCCGACCCGCACGTTCAGCGCATTCAGCGCGTCGGGGCGCTGGAAGCGCACGTAGGCGAGGTCGCCGCGTTCCTCGAAGCGCACCAGCCGGATGCGGATGTGGCGGTCGCCGGGGTTGGCGATGAGGTTCGGCACCTCGAGCCCCCACGGCTCGACCACGCGGCGCGCCAGCTCGGCCGCCTCGGGCACGCCGCGCTCGTTGATCATCTGGAACGGCCCCTTGGGCCAGCGCAGGCCGACGCGCGCGCCGATGTCCACGTCCTCGACGGTGCCGACGCCCTCGCTGACCAGCGCCGCGGCGACGTAGAACACCACGCCCATCATGCGGTCGGCGACCGCCTGGTAGCGGCTCTCGTCCACCTCGCCGGAGAGGTCCCAGTCGCCCTTGCCGCCTTCCACCTGCTCGACCAGCCCCTTCGCCGGGGCGTAGAAGGGGTGGAGTTCGCGGCCGAGGGTGGTCGCGGCGTGCAGCGAGATGGGCACGCCGGTCACGTTCATGAGCTGGAAAGGCCCCATGCCGACGCCAAAGGCCTGCTTCGCCGCCCACTCGATGGTGGCGACGTCGGCGACGCCGTCGTCGAGGATGCGCACCGCCTCGTTGACCCACGGCACGAAGTAGCGGTTGACCACGAAGCCGGGCGCGTCGGCGCTGGCGATGGGGGTCTTGGCGATGGCCTCCTGCGAGGCCCAGCCGGCCTCCACCGCGGCGGGGTCGGTGCCGGCGTGGCCGACCACCTCGACGAGACGGTTCTTGGCCGGGTGGTAGAAGTAATGGAGTCCGAGCACGCGCTCCGGATGGGCCGCCGCCGCGGCCACGTCGGCGACGCGGAAGCTGGAGGTGTTGGTGGCGAGCAGCGCTTCGGGCCTGCACACCTCGCCGAGCCGCCGGAACACGTCGCGCTTCACGTCGAGGTCCTCGAACACCGCTTCCACCACCAGGTCGGCCTCGGCGAGGTCGTTCCAGTCGGTGGTGCCGCGGATGCGTCCGAGGATGGCCTCGGCCTGCTCGGGGCGGAACACCTTGCGCTCGACGCCCTCGTCGAGCATGCGCCGGACGATGCCGATGCCGCGCTCGACCTTCTCCTGGTCGAGGTCGAGGAGCAGGACCGGGAAGCCCTCGGTGGCGATCTTCTGGGCGATGCCGGAGCCCATGTTGCCGGCTCCGACGACGGCGAAGGTTTCGAGGCGGTAGCGTGACATGGCGTGGTTCCAGTGCGGGGACCCCGTATTCTACGCCCGTGCCCGAACCCGCGATCCTGGTCGAGGACGCCGTCAAACGCTGGCGCAGCGGCGGTGAGGTCCACGAGCTGCGCCTGCCGCGGTTGGAGGTCGCCCCCGGCGAGCGCGTCGCCCTGATGGGGGCGAGCGGTTCGGGGAAGACGACGTTGCTCAACCTCGTCGGCGGTCTCCTGACCCCCGACGCCGGACGCGTCGTCGTCGCCGGGGTCGAGGTGACGGCCCTCGGCGAGGCCGCCCGCGACCGCTTCCGCGCCGAGCACGTCGGCTACCTGTTCCAGACCTTCCACCTGCTGGACGGCTACACCGCGCTCGAGAACGTCGAGCTCGGCGCCGCCTTCACCCGGCGACTGCGCCGGGGCGCGCGCGAACGCGCCGAGGCCCTGCTGCGCCGCCTCGGGCTCGGCGAGCGGCTCCACCATCCGCCGAGCCGACTCTCCATCGGCCAGCAGGCGCGGGTCGCCCTGGCCCGCGCCCTGGTGGACCACCCCGCCGTCCTGCTCGCCGACGAGCCGACCGGCGCCCTCGACGAAGCCAGCGCCGCCGTCGTCCTCGAGCTCGTCCTGGACTCGGCCGCCGAGGTCGGCGCCACCGTGCTCTGCGCCACCCACGACCCCGAGGTCGCCGCCGCCTTCGACCGCACCGTCCACCTCGGCGCGGCAGGTCCCCCACCGAGCCGCTCCGGTTCGTGAAACGGTCGGAGCCGGGCGCGAGCTGCGCTCGGCGACCGACGGTCCGGCGCGGTCCGGCGACGCACTACCATCCGCGTCGTGCACCCCGCCCGCATGGTCCTCCGCAACCTGCGCCGCCGCCCGTTGGCGACGGGGCTGACGAGCGTCTCGGTGGCGCTCGGCGTCGCCCTGTTCGCCGCGGTCGGCGCCCTGCGCCACGCCGCCGAGCACGGCTTCCAGCGCTCGGCCGGCATCTGCGACCAGGTGGTCGGAGCGAAGGGCTCGCCGCTCCAGCTCGTGCTCTCGTCCATCTACTACCTGGGGGCGAGTCCGGGCAACGTCTCCTGGGACCTCTGGCGCGAGCTGCGCACCTGGAAGGGCGTGCGCTGGGCGGTGCCGGTCGCCATCGGCGACACCCATCGCGGCTACCGCGTGGTCGGCGTCAGCGACGAGTTCTTCTCGCGCGTGCGGCTGCCGAACGGCGGCGAGGGCGACCCGCTGCGCCTCGCCGAGGGCCGGGTCTTCGACTACCCGCCGGAGCGCTTCGAGGCGCTCGCCGCGGAGCTGGACGCGGGCGGCGACGCGCACCTGGAGGACCATCCCGAAGTGCTGCGCGCCGTGGTCGGCGCCGAGGCCGCGGCCGGGGCCGGGCTGCGGGTGGGCGCGCGCTTCGCCCCGGCCCACGGGCTGGAGGGGGGCGCTGCGGCCGAGCGGCACGCCGAGGCCGAGGTCGAGGTGGTGGGGGTGCTGGAGCCGACCGGCACGCCCATCGACCGCGCCGTCTTCGTGCCGGTCGGGCTCTACCACCTGCTCGCCGGACACCGGCCGACCGCCGAGACCGCGACCGGGGGCGCACGCGATCCGCGCGGACTCTCGGCCATCTACCTGCGCACCGTGCCGGGCATGTACCAGATCCGGATCTGGCGGCGGCTCAACGACCGGCTGGACGCGCAGTCGGCCCGCCCCGTGGACGAGGTGCGCAAGCTGTTCCGGCTGGTCGGCGGGCTCGACCTCGCCCTGCGCGCCATCTCGGCGTTGGTCGTGGTGGTCGCGGTGGCCGGGGTCGTGGCCGCGCTGACCAACACGATGGCGGCGCGCCGTCGCGAGTTCGCCGTGCTGCGCGCGCTCGGCGCGCGGCGCCGCACCCTGCTCGGCCTGGTCACCGCCGAGTCCGCCGCCATCGCCTTCCTCGGCGGCGTCCTCGGGCTGGTCCTGGCGGGCGTCCTCGCCGCCGTCGCCTCCGAGTACGTGCGCCGCAACACGGGGGTGGCCCTCTCGGTCCTGCCGCGCCCCGCCGACCTCGCCCTGGTCGGCGCCGTGACCCTGGCCGGGGCGCTCGCGGGGCTCCTGCCCGCGGTGCGGGCCTACCGCACCGAGCCGGCCCGGGTGCTCGCCTCGCAGCTCTGAACCGCGTCGCGCGCAACGCCCCACGCCGTCGGCCCCGTTGCTACCTTGGGGCCGAGTTGGCCGACCGCACCGCCTGCCCCGTCCCCTTCGTCGTCCCGTTGCTGACCCTCGGGCTCGGCGCGTTCGCCTGCGACGATGGGGCTCCTCCGTCCCCTGCGTCGTCCGGCGATGCAGCGTCGGCGGCCGTCGTCGCGTCGTCGCCCGCCGAGGCGGACCCCCGCGCCGTCCCGGTCGCGGCTCCCGACGGAGCGGCGAGCGCCGAGGATGGCACGTCCGGCGCGGCGGCGGAAGGGGCGACCTCGGGCGACGGTTTCTGGTCCCAGGCTTCCACCCTCGAGGAGCGTGCCGCCAACGTCCGCCGCGCCCTCGCGGCGGCCGGCGACGGACCCGTCCACCTCGACATCCACGACCTCGGCGGCTGGGAGTTCGACGAGAACGCGGAGCAGCCCTTCCCCGAGTACGTCCTCGCCCTGGACGGGCGGCGGGTGGTGCTGCGGGGTTTCATGCTGCCCGACGTGGACTTCGAGAACATCCGCACCTTCCACCTGGTGCGCAGCCTGTGGGCCTGCTGCTTCGGCGCGCCCCCCGGCCCCAACGAAGTGGTGCGGGTCACCCTGGTCGAGGGCGACGGCATCGACTACACCTACCAGACCCTGGAAGTGGAAGGGACGTTCCACGTCGTGTTCGAGATGACCGACGGATTGCTGGACGACCTCTACCGGCTCGACGCCGACCGTGCGGTCGAACTCGGCTTCGACGACCCGCTGGCGCCGGCCTCGGTCAGTCCCGAAGAGCGCCGGAAGCTCGGCGAGTTCGTCGGCACCGACGTGGAGTTCTGATGGGAGACGCCCGCGGAGTGCGCGTCGCCGAGGCGCTGTCCACGCGCCCCGACGCCGGCGAGGCCGTGGCCGAGGTCGCCGACGTCCTGCTCGAGAGGCTGGGACGGCACCCGGACGCCCTGTTGGTCTTCATGACGCCGCACCACCACGGTGCGGGGGGCCTGGTGTTGCGTCGGTTGCAGCGCCGGCTGTCCCCGGACGCCGTGGTCGGCGGCACCTTCTCCGGGGTGATCGGCGGCGGTCGGGAAGTCGAGCGCGAACCGGGCCTCGCGGTCTGGGGCGTCCACCTTCCGGGGACGCGGCTCCAGTCCTTCCACCTCGCGCTGGGCGGCGGGGGCAGCGTGGTCCGCGGCTGGCCCGACGTGGACCACACCGCCAGCGTGGTCCTGCTGCCGGACTCGTACTCGTTCCCGGTCGAGCCCTTCCTCGATTCGATCCACGAGCGCCGCCCCGACCTCCCGTCCATCGTCGGCGGCATGTTGTCCGGCGCCGACCGCGCCGGCGGCAACCTCCTCTTCACCGAGGATGGCCTCCACGACAGCGGCGCGGTCGGACTGGTGCTCCAGGGCGGGTGCCGGCTGCAGCCGCTGGTCGCGGCGGGATGCCGCCCCTTCGGGCCGGCCCTGCGCGTCACCCGCAGCGAGCACAACCTGGTCTACGAGCTCGGCGGTCGTCCCGCCTTCGAGGGGTTGAGCGAACTCCTGGCCGAGCTGGACGACTCCAGTCGCCGCAGCTTCATGCGCGCCCCCCACGTCGGCGTCCGCCCCGCCGGCTCGCCGCTCGAAGCGGGCGACTTCCTGGTCCGCGGCGTGATGGGGGTGGACCCCGAGGACGGCGCCATCGCGCTCTCGGAACAGATCGAGACCGGCGCCCTGCTGCGCTTCCAGATGTGCGACCACCGCGCCGCCGACGAGCAGATGCGCAACCTCCTCGGGATGGCCAATTCCTATCACGACGAAGTCCACGGCGCCCTGCTCTTCTGTTGCGGTGCGCGCGGTCGCAACCTCTTTCGGACCCCCGACCACGACGTCGCGACGATGCGCGAGTTCTGGCCCGGCCTTCCGGTGGCCGGGGCCTTCGTGGACGGCGAGCTCGGGCCCCAGGCCGGCCGGCCCGGTCTCCACGGCCTGACCGCGACGATGGGGCTCCTGGTGCCCAGCGAGGGCTGACCGGCGGCTGAAACGGCGTTCTCCACTACGGAGGCGCGGGCGCTTGCCTCGGAGGCCGGCCGGGTCCATACTGCCGGCCTCGGGCGTTCCCCCCTTCGTTTGGAACGCCTGTCCGACATGGTCCGTCCGCGCACCGATTCGCCCGCCGTCTGGCCGCCGCACGAGCTCGGCCTCGAGTTCCTGCGCCGGCTCGAGGACCTCCCGAGCCCCGAGCGCGAGGCCGTGCTGCTGCATCGCGTCTTCGGTCTCCACCCGGTTCGCATCGCCGAGCTGCTCGACCTCGACCTGCTCGAGCTGAACGCCTTCCTGGCCGGCCCCGAGGCCCACTTCGTCGCCGACCGCCGCAGCGCCACGGCGCCGCGCCGCTGGTCGAGCCGCGGCGGCGCCCCCCTGCGCTCCGGCCCCTACTCCCTGGGCTGACCCGGTCCTGCGGTCGTCGGGGCGAGTCCCGAGGACTGGTGCGTCGCGGCGCGGGCCTAGCCCGGCGGCCAGGTCATCCGGCGTCCGCCGAGGACGTGGAGGTGGAGGTGGGGGACCTCCTGTCCGCCCTCCGGTCCGACGTTGGCGACGAGGCGCCAGCCGTCGGCCAGCCCTTCGGCCTCGGCGACGCGTTTCGCGACCAGCAGCAGGTGGCCGAGCAGTTCGCGGTCGTCCTCGGCCGCGTCGGCGAGCGAGACCAGCGGCTTGCGCGGGATGACCAGGAGGTGCACCGGCGCCTGCGGGTTCACGTCGCGGATGACGATGCAGTGCTCGTCCTGGTGGACGAAGTCGGCGGGCACCTCGCCGCGCAGGATCCTGCCGAAGATGGTGTCGCTCACGCCTTGCGTCCCTCCGCGACCAGTCGCTTCCACTCGTCTTCGGGCAGCGCCTCCGCCTCCTCCACGAGCAGCACCGGGATGCCGTCCTCGATGCGGTAGCGCAGCCGCGACTCCGGGTCGGTGCTCACCAACCACTCCTCGCCGACCAGCACGAGTTCGGCGCGCGTCTTCGGGCACCGCAGGAGCGGCAGCAGGACGTCGGGGTCGAAGGCCAGGCCCACGCCGCCATTATGCCCCCGCCCCGCCGGCCGTAGGCCGCGGTCAGTGGGGCGGGGGTGGCCTGGGCCTGGACCTGGGGGAAGCCGCCGACCAGGGTGTTGTCGTGGCCGGCGCGGTAGAGGGCCAGGGCGAGGGGGCCGAACGGGAAGGTGAGGACGTCCCAGGCCCACGGGCCGAGGCAGGCGACCGGGAGCGAGGCGGCGGCGCGCAGGTCGGCGTCCTTCCGGCAGGCCCCGGCCGGGAGCAGGTGGAAGAGGGCGCCGGACCTCCACGCGCTCTTCCCGGGGTCTTCACGGAGCGCCTGCTATCCTCGCGCCGATGACCGCGAAGACGGTGTTGGTCGTCGAGGACGACCCCGACCTCCAGGAGGTCCTGCGCCTCACGTTCGAACGCGAGGGCTTCCGGGTGGTCCAGGCCGAGGGCGGCGCGCGGGCGCTGGAGTACGCACGCGCCGCGGTCCCCGACGTCGTCGTCCTCGACCTGATGCTGCCGGAGATGGACGGTCTCGAGGTGTGCCGCCGGCTGCGCGCCGACCCCGCGCTGCGGCGCATCCCGGTCCTGATGTTGACCGCGAAGGGCGAGGAGACCGACGTCGTCATCGGGCTCGGCGTCGGCGCCGACGACTACCTGGCGAAGCCGGCGCGGCCGCGCGAGTTGGTGGCGCGCATCCACGCGCTGCTGCGCCGGGCCCGGGCCGAGCGCGGCGCCGGCGACGACGCGGGCGGGGACGCCGAAGCGATCCGCGTCGGCCCGCTGGTCGTGGACCCCGTCCGCTTCGAGGTCCGCGACGACGCAGGCTCGGTGTTCCGCCTGACCCGGACCGAGTTCGCCGTGTTGCACGCCCTGGCCCGCCATCCGGGCCGCGTCTATCGGCGCAGCGAACTCATCGACCGCGCCATCGGTCGCGACGCCGTCGTGACCGAACGCACCATCGATGCGCACGTCAAGGCGGTGCGGCGCAAGCTCGGCGCTTACGGCGACCTCGTCGAGACGGTGCGCGGGGTCGGCTACCGCCTCGGCGACCGCACCGAGGGCGGGTCGGCGTGACGACGACCGGCGCCCTCGTCGCCGTAGCGGTCGCGGCGGTCGCAGCCGCGGCCTGGGCGGTCCGCGAGCGCCGCCGGAGCCAGCGGGCGCGGCGGCAGGCCGCCGCCGAGCGCCGCCGCGGCGAGGCCATGCGCCGCTCCCTCGAGCACCTCATGGAGGGGGTGGCCCTGGTGGAGGCTTCCGGCGCGGTCGCCCTCGCCAACCCCGCTGCCCAGGCCCTCCTCGGCCTGGAGGAGGGGCGTCCCGTCGCCGCCGACTTCCTGGCGCGCCTCCTCGACGAGGCCGAGGACGGCGCCACCCTGCGGCGCACCGTGGAGGTCGAAAGGTCGGATGGGAGCCATGCCCTCCTCGTCACCGTCGCCCCCGCCGGCGCCGGCGCCCGCCTGGTC
>JALUVI010000081.1 GCA_027020785.1 Planctomycetota bacterium
GAGCGTGCGCGTGCCGCCGCTCGGCGACGCGGCGGCGGGCGCGTCCCCGCCCTTCCGGCCGCCCCCTCGGGCCGTCGCGCCCGAGGACGAGGCGATGGTGCGTGGCCGCGTGCTTCATCGCGACGACCACCTGTTGGTCATCGACAAGCCGCCGGGCCTCGCCGTCCAGGGCGGCAGCAGGACCGTGCGTCACCTCGATGCCCTGCTCGACGCCCTCAGGTTCGGGGCCGCCGAGCGCCCGCGCCTGGTGCATCGCCTTGACAAGGACACGTCCGGGGTCCTCGTCCTCGCGCGCTCGTCGCGGGCGGCGGCGTTCGCGGCCGAGGCGTTCCGGCGCAAGGCGGTGGACAAGCTCTATTGGGCCGCGGTCGTCGGTCTCCCGAGGCCTCGTCACGGGCGCGTCGATCTCGCGCTCGCGAAACGTGCCGGAAGCGGCGGCGAGAAGGTAGGCGCGGCCGAGACCGGCAAGCGCGCCGTCACCCTCTACCACACGGTCGAGGCGGCCGGCCGCCGCGCCGCCTGGCTCGCGCTCGTGCCGCTCACCGGCCGCACTCATCAGATCAGGGCCCATTGCGCGGCCCTCGGGGTGCCGATCATCGGCGACGCCAAGTACGGCGGGGCGGCGGCATTTCCCGGCGACGCGGTCGGCCGGGGGCTGCATCTCCACGCCCGCGCCATCCGCTTGCCCCATCCGGCCGGGGGAACGCTGAGGGTCAGCGCGCCGCTGCCCGCGCACATGCGAATGACCTGGGCGTTCTTCGGGTTCGATCCCGAGGACGACGGCGACCCCTTCGCCGATCGGACCGGAGTTCGAAGTTAGTCCGAGCCGGTCCGGGCCGCCGCGGCGGCCTGGGCCTTGCGCCTTTGCGTCCGCCGCGGCAGGCGTCGGGGCTTGCGCCCGGCGCCGGGCTTCGCCGCCCGCCCGGCCCGGCCAAGGGCGTGGCGGAGATAGGCGGCGGTGTAGCTTTCCTCGGACCGCGCGACGTCCTCGGGTGTGCCGGCGGCGACGATGCGGCCGCCCGCGTCGCCGCCTTCGGGACCGAGGTCGATGATCCAGTCGGCGGTCTTGACGACCTCCAGGTTGTGCTCGATGACGACCACCGTGTTGCCGGTATCGACCAGCGCGTGCAGTACTTCGAGCAGCTTGCGCACGTCCTCGTAATGGAGCCCGGTCGTCGGCTCGTCGAGGATGTAGAGGGTGCGACCGGTGGCCCGCCGGCTCAGTTCCTTGGCCAGCTTGACGCGCTGCGCCTCGCCGCCGGAAAGCGTCGTCGCCTGCTGGCCGACCTTGATATAGCCGAGACCGACGCGCTGGAGGGTGACGAGCTTGTCGCGCACCGCCGGCACCGCCTTGAAGAACTCGGCCGCCTCGTCGACCGTCATGTCGAGCACGTCGGCGATCGACTTGCCCTTGAAGGTGACCTCCAGGGTCTCGCGGTTGTAGCGGCGGCCGTGGCAGACGTCGCACTGGACGTAGACGTCCGGCAGGAAGTGCATCTCGATCTTGATCAGCCCGTCGCCCCGGCAGGCCTCGCACCGCCCGCCCTTGACGTTGAACGAGAAGCGGCCGGGCTTGTAGCCGCGCGCCCCCGACTCGGGGAGCCCGGCGAACCAGTCGCGGATCGGCGTGAAGGCGCCCGTGTAGGTCGCGGGGTTGGAGCGCGGCGTGCGGCCGATCGGCGACTGGTCGATGTCGATCACCTTGTCGAGCCATTCAAGCCCCTCGATGCCGCCGTGGGCGCCGGGGTGCGTCCGCGCGCCGTTGAGGCGGCGGGCCAGGGCCTTGTAGACGGTCTCGATGATCAGCGTCGATTTGCCGCTGCCCGAGACCCCGGTCACGCAGGTGAAGGTGCCGAGGGGTATGGCGGCGGTGACGTCCTTCAGATTGTGCTCGCGGGCGCCGGTCACGACCAGCCACAGGTCCTCGCGGGGCGGGCGGCGGACCTCGGGCACCGGGATCTGCCGTATGCCGGTCAGGTACTGTCCCGTGAGGCTGTGCGGCGAGCGCATGATGTCGTCGGGCGTTCCCTGGGCGACGAGCTGGCCGCCGTGCTCGCCGGCTCCGGGACCGAGATCGACGACGTGATCGGCGGCCCGGATCGCCTCTTCGTCGTGCTCCACCACCAGCACCGTGTTACCGAGGTCGCGAAGCCGCTCGAGGGTGGCGAGCAAACGGGCGTTGTCGCGTTGATGGAGCCCGATCGAGGGCTCGTCGAGCACGTAGAGCACGCCGGTCAGGCCCGAGCCGATCTGCGAGGCGAGGCGGATGCGCTGGCTCTCGCCGCCCGAGAGCGTGCCCGAGCTGCGCGAGAGCGTCAGGTAGTCGAGCCCGACATTGTCGAGGAACCCTAGTCGTTCCTTGAGCTCCTTGAGGACGCGTTCGGCGATCTCGCGCTGCTTGTCGGTGAGCGTGCCGTCGAGGCGGTCGAACCACGCCGCGGCCTCGCGGATCGACATCTCGGCGACCTCGCCGATGTGCCGCCCGTCGATCTTGACGGCGAGCGCTTCGGGCTTGAGCCGGAAGCCGGCGCAGGTCTCGCAGACGGTGACGTTCTGGAACCGGCCGAGCTCGTCGCGCACCCACGAAGAATCGGTCTCGCGCCAGCGCCGCTCCATGTTGGGGATCACGCCCTCGAAGGGCCGCTCAGTGGTGTAGGTGCGTTCGCCGTCGTCATAGCGCATGGGCACGACCTCGCCGCCCGACCCGAACAGGATCACCTTGCGCACCTCGGGGTCGAGGTCGCGCCACGGCGTCGCGGTCGAGAAGCCGTAATGGCGGGCGAGGCTGTCGAGGGTCTGCATATAGTAGGGCGAGGACGACCGCGACCACGGCGCGATCG
>JALUVI010000082.1 GCA_027020785.1 Planctomycetota bacterium
TCCGCGGGCAGGACGGCGCGCCCCGGCCGCTGGGCGACCTGGATGCGGTAGGCGCCCTCGCCGCAGGCCACGACGAAGTCGTCCGCGGCGGCGAGGACGGCGCCCGGCTCGGCAGCCGCGGAAGCGCCCTCGGCGACCTCGCCGCGGTGGACGAGGAGCGGCTCGCCGCCGGGGAGCGTCGTCCGCGCCACCGGCCAGCCGGCGTAGGCCCGGACGTGGCGCGCCACCTCGGCGGCGGGCCGCGCCCAGTCGAGCACGGCGTCCGCGGGCTTCACCTTGCGGCACACCGTGACCCTCGACTCGTCCTGCGGCTCGCCCGGCGGCGGCCCGCTCGCGTCCAGCCCGGCCAGGAACCCCTCGAGCAGTTCGCCGCCGAGGCGCGCCAGCCGCGGCGCGAGCTCGGCCGCGTCCTCGTCGCGACCGATGGGCGTCGCCGCGGCGGCAAGCACCGGCCCGGCGTCGAGCGCCTCGACCATGCGCTGGATGGTCACCCCGGTCTCGGCGTCGCCGGCGAGCAGCGCGGCCTGGATGGGGCTCGCCCCGCGCCAGCGGGGCAGGAGCGAGGCGTGGACGTTGACGCAACCGAAGCGCGGGGCCTCGAGCACCTCCTTCGGCAGGAGGTGTCCGTAGCTCACCACCACGGCGAGGTCGGGGGCGAGGTCGCGGAGCCAGGCCACGAAGTCGGGGTCGCGCGCCCGCTCCGGCCGCGCCAGCGGCAGGTCACGGGACCGGGCGAACTCGGCCACCGCGTTCGGAGCCTCGCGCCGACCACGCCCCGCGCGCCGCGGCGGCGCGGTGGCGACACCGACCAACGCGTGCGGGCCGGCCGCCGCCGCTTCCAACGACGGCACGGCGAAGGGAGGGCTTCCCAGGAAGACGAGGCGGAGCGCCAGGGTCGCAACCGGGCCGCTCGCCCGGGGTCGCGGTCAGGAGAGGTAGTTCTCGACCGCCTCCTTGAACTTCGGATAGGGCATCCCGCCGGTGATCCGGGCCTTTTCCTTGCCGCCCTCGAAGAGGACGAAGCAGGGGATGGCCATCACCCCGTACTGGGCGGCGGTGTTCGGGTGGTCCTGGGTGTTGTGCTTGACGACCTTCAGCTTGCCGTCCAGGTCCTGGGCCAGCTGGTCCACGGCCGGCGCCATGGCCCGGCAGGGCCCGCACCAGGGGGCCCAGAAGTCGACGAGCACCGGGGTCGGGCTCTCGAGGACTTCCTTCTGGAAGGTGTCGTCGGTGGTCTCGGTGACGAGGGCGTTGCTCATGGGGGTTTCTCCCGTGGGACCAGAGGGCCGGCTCCCACGCGCCATTCTAGGGCCCACGGGGGCGACTTCACCCCCTGATTCGGCGGCGCACCCCGCCCTCGGTCGCGTTCACCACAGGACCACGTCTCGCTCGGCCAACTCGCTGCGCCGCAAGACGATGCGAACCCGCCCATCCGGCGGGACGTCCTCCGGCACGCGGAGCAGCGGGCCGACCGGGCGGGGCGTGAACCCGTGCTCGCTCTCGAGACTCCGCGAGAACACATAGGTCCGATACGCCCCGGGCAGGAGGATGCGCTCGGCGAGCGGCTCCATGAGGCTCGGCCACCAGAACTCGCCCTCGGGCCGGGCGACGTCGGGGCGGACGGTCCAGGGCAGGCGCAGGGCGCGGCCGCTCGGGTCGCGGACCTCGAAGCGCACAAGGCGCGCCCCCGGGAGGAAGTGCACCTCGAGGCGCGTCCGTTGACCGGGCAGGACGGTGAAGACCTCGCTCTCCAGGTAGGGGCAGGGGTCGAGAGCCCCCGGCCCGGAGGGCGGGACCATCCGGTAGTGGCCGAGGGGGAGGTACACCAGGTAGCCGCCCTCGGTGCGCCGGCCGGCTTGGCCGATGGTCGTGCGTTCTCCGAGCGCAGGGTGGCGGACCCGATAGACCCAATCCTGGGGGTCGAACTCACAGGGGAACCGGTCCGGCAGGAACTCGGGGCGTGGGGCGAGTTCCTCGAAGCCGGTGAGCAACACCTCCCCCGGTTCGAGCGGGTCGCCGTCGGGGGGCGGCAAGGACACGACCTCGGCATCCCGGTCCGCCACCTCGACCAGCGGAACCAGCGTGAGATCCAACCGGCCGGCGCCCCGATGGGGCGGGTGGTACGCGTAGAGGAAACGGCCGGGCACCGTCTCCTCTTCCCAATACCGGGCGTACTCGGCCGTGACGACGGTCTGTGTGGCGACCGCTCCGGAGTCGAGGCCCTCCAGGCTCTCGCTCCAACGGCAGCTGCGCCCCATGAGCGCGCGGACCGACCCCATCGCCGCTCCCCTCTGCTCGGGGTCGTCCACCAGGATCGTTCCACCGACCGGGAAACGCAGGTCCTGCGCGAAGGCCGCTACGAAGAGGCGCCGCAGGACGACCGCGACCTCCCGAGGGCGCTGGCCGAGGTCGCGGAGCAGGCGACGTTCCTCGACGTAGCCGACCCGGCCCACGCGACAGCCCAGGACCGCCCGGTCGCAACGCACCCGTGCCACGAGCCGACCGGCGGCGTCGGTCGGCGGCAGGCCCGCAGCGAGGTCGAGCGCTCCCTCGCCCAGCACCGTCACCTCGGCACCCTCGATGGGCTCGCCGCGGAGGTCGGTCACGTGGAACTCGAGGACCACTTCGCGCGGGAAGTCGAGCGCGTAGAGGTCGCGGGAGAGCTCCTCGACGCCGATGCACGGCGCGGCCCCGCCGGCGGCTTCCTCCAGCACCAGCGACTCCGGGTCACGGCCGGCGGCGAGCTCCGCGACGAAGGCGCGCGGCAGGAAGGCCACGCCCTCCGCCATCGGGTACGACGGCGGCTCCGCCTCCGTCGTAGGCTCGCGCGGCAGGCGCA
>JALUVI010000083.1 GCA_027020785.1 Planctomycetota bacterium
ATCTTGAACCAGCTCATCCCCGGCGGCCGCAGTTTGTGGATGGTGACCACGAAGTTGAGCCCGGTGAAGATGGAGCTGAAACCGAGGATGAAGGCGCCGAGCGTGGCCAGGATCACCGAGTTGTCGGCGCTGCTGGTGCTGTAGGTCGGATAGAAGGTCCAGCCGGTGTCCAGGTTGCCGACCAGGAAGGTCGAGGCGAAGAACAGGGCGCCGATCAGCCACAGGTGATAGCTGAATCGGTTGAGCCTCGGGAACGCCACGTCCTTGGCCCCCAGCATGATCGGGATCACGAAGTTGCCCAAGGCCGCCGGGATGCCGGGAATGATGACCAGGAAGATCATCACCGCCCCGTGGACCGTGAACCAGTTGTTGTAGGCCCGCATCGCCTCCGCCGCCCCGGTCAGCTCGTCGGGGTTCCACGAGGTGCTGTTGGGGTACATCAGCTCCATGCGGATCCGCATCGCGAAGTAGCCGCCGAGGGCGAACATCGCGAATACGCTCCACAGGTACATCAGTCCCAGACGCTTGTGGTCGATCGTCCAGAACCAGGACCAGAAGCCCTTGGTGGCGTTCAGGTAGTTGGTCTTGCCCAGCGCGTTGGTGGCAGGTGTCATCTCGAAGGGCGGCCGGCTAGTCGGCTTGACTGATGGACTCGATGTAGGCGATCAGCCAATCGACCTGTTCGTCGTTCAGCTGTTCGGCGAAGTTGGCAGGCATCACGTTGGGAGTGAACCCTTCCGCGATCTGCGCATTGGGGTCGAGGATGGACTCCCGGATGTAGTTCTCGTCGAAGGGCACGGTGCTGCCGTCGGCCAGCTTCCGCGGGGCGCCCCAGGGGATGTCCCCGAAGCCAGGCCCCACCGTCCGCACGCCATTGGTCGTGTGACAGGCGAGACAACCCGCGGTCTGGTAGATCTTCTCGCCGGCCTTCTCCGGGGGCAGGCTCGAGAGGTCGCCGCTCTCGGCAAGCCACTTCTCGAATTCGGCCTCCGGCAGGACGATCACCCGGGCATCCATCTGGGAATGCTGATCACCGCAGTACTCCGCGCAGAACAGCGGGTACTCACCGGGGGAGTCGCTGCGGAACCAGGTCCAAACGTAGCGGCCTGGGACCACGTCCATCTTGACCCGGAAGGCTGGCACGTAGAAGGAGTGCAATACGTCCGCGGACTCCAGGCGAACCTTGACGTTCTTCCCGGCCGGGACCCGCAGGTGGTTCTCCTTGTGCCCGTTCGGGTAGATGAAGGTCCAGCTCCATTTCCGCGCCTGCGCCTTGATCTCGTAGGCGTCTTGTGGAATGGTTCGGCGATCCACGTAGTCCTCGAAGCCGTACCAGAAGAACGCCACCAGGAAGAACGCAGGGATCACCGACCAGACCACCTCGAGCTTGGTCGAGTGGTGAGGCGAGTCCTCCGGATGCAGCCCGACGCGAGAGCGACGGTAGCGCCACATGAAGTAGATGGTGGCCAGGCAGATCAGCAGCAGGGAAGCCGCCGACACCCAGAAGATGAAGTAGTAGACCCAGTCGCTGTTGGCGGCGTTGACCGACGCCTCGGGCGGGAACATGTCCAACGGGTCGCTCCCTCTCCCGCTCTGCTGGGGCGGGAGGAAGGCCATGATGGCGGCGAAGGGGTTCATTCCGTTCGGCTGGAGTGCTCTGGTCGCACGTATCGGAACAGCCACCAGAGGAAGGCGAGGGTGATGAGGGCGATGACGCTCAACACGATGCGGGTCACCGTCCACGAAGCCAGGGTGTAGCTGTTGCTGTCCGGATCGAAGACGAAACAGGTCAGGATGATCCGATCCAGCGTGCTGGCGAAACGCCCATCGGAGGCGTCGGCCAGCGAGAGACGGAGGTTCTTGGGGCTGAACTGGAGCCCGTAGAGGTAGCGCGACACCTTGCCCTCGGGCGACAGCACCATGACCACCGCAGGGTGGGCGTACTGGTCCTTCTCGTCGATCCAGCGGTACTGGAACCCGACCGAGTCGGCCAGCGCGCGCACGTCGTCGGCGCTGCCGCGCAGGAAGGCCCAACCTCTATCGGCGGTCGGAGAAGCTCCCCCGCGGTAGCTCTCGAGGATCTTGTCGCGGAAACGCGCCGCCTGTTCGTCGCTCTCGTTCTCGTCGAGGCTCACGGTGAGGACGCGGAACTCGTCGCCGACCTCCCAGCCCTCGATGCCGTCGATGCCCTTCACGAACCCTGCCAGCTGCAGCGAGCAGAGCATCGGGCAGTCCTCGTAGTTGAAGGTGAGGATGACCGGATGCTCCCCGTCGAAGTACTCCCCGATGCGGTGTTCGCGACCGAGGTGGTCCCGCAGCACCAGGTCCTTCGGCACTTCCGCCTCGAGGCGCTCGATCACCGTGATCCCATCGGTCTGGGGCAGGTCCACCCCTGCCCGCGGCCCCGACCACTGGGCCGGCGGTCCCTGTGCGGGCGATACGGCCCCGACCCCCACCGCCAAGGCGGTGAGCGAGACGAAGCGCGCGCATTCGAACATGACCGAACGAGTCGTCAACGTCCGCCGTACTCGCGAACGACTTCCTCCTTGGCGGCATCCAAGCCGGAGAGGTTGGCCTTCTGCGCCGCCTGCGCCTGCCGGCGCTCCTGGACCATGGGCTCGACGCTCCGCATGGGCTCCATGACCTCGTGCTGGTAGCGGTGGTACAGCCCGGCGGCGTAGTAGGCCCCGGCCACCACCAGCAATGCGCCGGAGAGGATCAGGGTCACCAGCAACGGGATGTCGATGCGATCTTCCTCGTAGCTCATGGCTCTAGGCGTTCTCGAAGGCCAGCGCCTTCTTCAGGTTGGGATCACCGATGGGGACCAGCGGCAGGCCGGCCGCGCGCCTCGCCGTGGCGAAGACCAGCATTCCGGCCATGCCCACGACCAGGGCCAGGTCCATCCATCCGAAGGGGTTGCCGGCCGACTCCATGCCGCGGGTCAGGTTCGGGACCACGATCCAGTAGTGGTCTACGAAGTGCATCACGAGGAGGAAGCCCGCCCAAGCAGCGAGCAGGGTCGGATTGCGCTTCACGTGTCGCGACAGGATGCCGACGAAGGGCAGGATGAAGTGCCCCAGCATCAGGGCCACCGACCAGTTCGACCACGCCGGGACGAGGCGATTCTGGAACCAGTGGGTCTCTTCCGGCATGTTGGCGTACCAGATCAGCATGAACTGGCTGAACCCGACGTAGGCCCAGAAGCACACGAAGGCGAACATCAGTTTGCCGAGGTCGTGGTAGTGCTCGGGAGTGATCAGCCCGACCAGCTTGCCCCGCGACTGGAGGAAGCGCGCCACCACGATGAGCCAGGCGAAGTTCGCCATGAAGGCCCCGGCGAACACGTAGACCCCGAACATCGTGCTGAACCAGGTCTCGTCCAGCGACATCAGGAAGTCGAAGGCGAAGAAGGTCAGCGTCAGGGCCCAGAGGATGACGGCCGGGGCGCTGAAGCGACGCAGGCTACGCGTCGGCTCGAAGTCGGGGGCATCGTCCTGGGCCAGGGACTTCCTGAAGAAGAACCGGGAAAGGAACAGCCACACGACGACGTAGAGGACGATGCGCCCCAGGAGGAACGGCACGTTGAGGTAGCTCAACTTGTGGGACACCAGGTGGTGGTGCTCCTCCTTCTCGAGGACCTCGTAGTAGTCCTCCTCGTCGCCGCCGGCGTAGTCGTCGAGGGCCCCACCCTCGAAGGCCTCTGCCGCTGCGCCGTCGTGCGAGAACTCGGTCCACTGCCAGACCGTGACCTCGTGACTCACCAACGGGTAGAGCAAGGGCAGACCGAGCAACAGGACCAGGGGCAGTCCGGCGTGGGTGATCTCGGCCAGGCGTCGGACGGTGACGCTCCAGTACGCCCCGAACAGGTGCATCAGGATGCTGAACAGCAGGGTGCCGAGCACCAGCGTCAGCAGCCAGCTGTAGGAAGCGAGGTAGGCGAACCAGAAGTGCTCCCGCACCTCTTCGCCCCCTACTCCGTAACCCAGCACCACGCCGAGCAACAGGCCGAGAACGCCGACGACCAAGCCGAAGCGGGCCATCTTGGGGGCGAGGTCGCCCGCCTTGCAGTCTCGGAGGATGGGTTGGGAATCGCTCATCGTCTCGACTATCGGGTCTGGGCCTTCTGGAGGGCGCGGACGTAGAGGGCGATCGCCCAGCGGTCCCGCGGCGGGATCTGGCCGCCGTAGGACGGCATGGTGTTCTTGCCGTTGGCGATCGTGTGCACGATCTCTCCGATCGGCATCGCGCGGATGCGGTCGTCGGTCAGGTCGGTCGGCTGGACCCAGGTCGCTTGGCCGAGGGCGGCGAGGTCACGGGCGCGGACCGCGACCGGACCTTCGCCCCTGCCGTCCATCCCGTGGCACACCGCACAGTAGATGTCGAAGCGCTTCTCGCCGCGGTCCAGCAGGGCGCGGTCCACGGTCACCTCCGCCGGCGGACTCTCCAGGAAGCGATCGCCGTCCATCCCCTGCCGCACGTCGTCGCCGAAGGCCAACGTGCCGCGGGCAACGGTACCGGCGGGCTGCGGTCGGCTCATCCGGCCGTCCGGGAACAAGGGCGTGAAGCCCTGCGGCCGGAACTTGGCCTGATCGTCCATGTCGGGAACCAGGT
The DNA here is from genome assembly GCA_027020785.1 of Planctomycetota bacterium. GTDB lineage: Bacteria > Planctomycetota > UBA1135 > UBA1135 > UBA1135 > JALUVI01. Next base: position 4,612 of record JALUVI010000083.1, read on the forward strand.
TCACCGGCGGCTTCGTCGTGGTGCCGTGCCGGGCCTCGAACATCATCGCCGGCGGCACGATCGCGGCCGCCGAGAGGACGACCAGTCCGTAGACCAGCTTCCGCGGCATCCCACCCGACTCGGCCGGTTCCTCGACCACGTCCACGGAAACGGCGCCGAGCCCGCGGAGGAACTCCACCGTCCGCTCGGGATGGAACTGCGGGTCGCGCGCCTCGATGGCGACGAAGAACCGGTCGTCGGTCACCCGAGCGAACTCCGGCTTGCGGAACAGCGGATGGAACCACTTCGGCAAGCCGTTGATGATCCACATCGCGAAGAACGCGGAGAACGCCGAGAACAGGACCATCATCTCGAAGGTCACCGGGATGAAGGCCGGCCACGAGAACAGCGGCTTGCCGCTGATGTCGAACGGATAGTCGATGCCGTTCATCCAGTACTGCATCGCCAGCGCAGCCGCCACGCCGGTCGCCCCGAACGCCAGGACGATCCATGGCAGGCGGGTGGGCCGGATGCCCATCGCCTTGTCCAGACCGTGGACGGGGAACGGCGTATGGCAGTCCCAGCGCTGGAAACCCGCCTTGCGGACCTTCTGGGCCGCCGCCATCAGGGAGTCCACGTCGGCGAACTCGGCGTACGCTCCGTAGAACTGCTTCTTGCCTTGTGTCTGTTGGTTCATCGAAGGCACCTCCCTAGTGGTCCTCCGGGTGGACGTGCGGATGAGCCTCGGGCATCACGTTCTTCACCTCCGAGATCGCGACCTGTGGCAGGTAGCGGCAGAACAACAGGAACAGGGTGAAGAAGAGGCCGAAGCTGCCCAAGAGAGTCAGGACGTCCACGATCGTCGGACTGAAGTAGCCCCAGCTCGACGGGAGGAAGTCCCGACTCAAGGACGTCACCGTGATGACGAAGCGCTCGAACCACATGCCGATGTTCACGAAGATGGAGATGATGAACACCAACACCATGTTGGTCCGAATGCGCTTGGACCAGAACAGCTGTGGCGAGATCACGTTGCAGCTGACCATGATCAGGTAGGCCCACCAGTACGGGCCGGTGGCCCGGTTGATGAAGGTGAAGCCCTCGTAGCGGTTGCCGCTGTACCAAGCCATGAAGAACTCCATGGCGTAGGCGTAGCCCACCATCGTGCCAGTGGCCAGGATGACCCGGCACATCAGGTCCACGTGACGCTCGGTGATCAGGTGCTCGAGCTTGAACACCTTCCGCGCCGGGATGGCCAGCGAGAGCACCATAGCGAACCCCGAGAAGATGGCTCCAGCCACGAAGTAGGGCGGGAAGATGGTGGTGTGCCAACCGGGGAGCTGGGCTACGGCGAAGTCGAAGGACACCACCGAGTGCACCGACAGCACCAGCGGAGTCGCCAGTGCCGCAAGGATCAAGTAGGCCTTCTCGTAGCGGTGCCAGTGCCGGTTGGAGCCATTCCAGCCCAGGGCGAACAGGCCGTACCAGAATCGCCGGGCCTTGGACACCGCTCGGTCGCGCAGCGTCGCCAGGTCGGGGACCAGGCCCATGTACCAGAACAGCAGCGACACCGAGAAGTAGGTGCTCACCGCGAACACGTCCCACAGCAGCGGGCTGCGGAAGTTCGGCCACATGGCCATCTGGTTGGGAATCGGGAACACCCAGTAGATGACCCAGATCCGGCCGACGTGGATCGCCGGGAACATGCCGGCGCAGATGACCGCGAAGATGGTCATGGCCTCGGCGAAACGGTTGATGCCGGTCCGCCATCCCTGCCGCAACAGGAACAGGATGGCCGAGATCAGGGTTCCGGCGTGACCGATACCGACCCAGAACACGAAGTTCACGATGGGCCAGCCCCAGGCCACCGGCTGGTTGTTGCCCCAGACCCCGACGCCAGTCGCGATCAAATACACGATCATGGTGCCCAGGGTGCCGAGGAGGGCGACCGCGATCGCGAACAGGACGTACCAGATCTTGGGGGGGCGGGGGAGTTCGGCGACCCGACTGACGATCTCGGTGACCGCTTTGATGTCGGTGTTCCCCGTCACCAGAGGCGGCGGGTACAGCCCTTCCCGTTCAGCGCGCTCGATCCGTTCGGATTCGAGCGCCGGAGCGACGCATTCTTCAGCCATGGTGGACGGCCTCCTGCCCGCGGGCAGCCTCTTCGAGCGCCAGCAGGGCGGGGTGGGGGTTGCGGATCCGCGCCAGGAAGCGGTTGCGCGGCTTGTCGTTCAGTTCACCGAGCAGACGGTAGGCACGCGTGTTGGCGTGGGCCTTGCTCACCGCGCTCTCGGAATCGTTCAGGTCCCCGAAGACGATGGCTCCGGTCGGGCAGACCTGCTGGCATGCCGTCTGGACCTCGCCCTCGCGGATGTTGCGCTGCTCCACGGCGGCATCGCGCCTCGCAGCCTGGATGCGCTGCACGCAGAAGGTGCACTTCTCCATGACGCCTCGACTGCGCACCGTGACCTCCGGGTTGTTGACCATTCGGAGGATCTCGTTGCCCTTCTTCCACAGGTCCTTGCGGAAGTTCAGGTAGTTGAACCGCCGCACCTTGTAGGGACAGTTGTTCGAGCAGTACCGCGTTCCGATGCAGCGGTTGTAGACCATGTCGTTCAGGCCTTCGCTGCTGTGGACGGTCGCCGCCACCGGACACACGCTCTCGCACGGAGCGAGCTCGCACTGCTGACAGGTCAGCGGCTGGTGCGCGGCCCGCGGGTTCTCCAGGTCGCCGGTGAAGTACCGGTCCATCCGGATCCAGTGCATCTCGCGCCCCTTCAGCACCTGTTCCTTGCCCACCACCGGGATGTTGTTCTCGGCCTGGCAGGCGATGGTGCAGGCGGAACAGCCAGTGCAGACGCTCAAGTCGATCGCCATGCCCCAGCGATACTCGCCCTCCAGCGGCAGCTCCTCGAAGATCGAAGCCTCGGGCCCCCACCCGTCCGGAGCGCGCTTGGCGAAGAGCGGGTTCTCGTGGTACTCCTGGACCGTGGCCTCGCGAACGAGCTCCGGTACCCGGCCCTCGCGCTCTGCGTAACCGACCGCATCGATGGCGTGGTGGTCCTGCGTGGTGGCCAGCGGGTAGTGGCCGCCGAGGCGGGTGACCTCGCCGCCGACCACGAACCAGGGCGAAGCCAGAGAGCGCAGCGGGTTGACGTCCACGCCGACCGGCTCGACCGCATCGTCGTTGAGGCCGGCCACGTGTCCGGCGGCGGTCCGACCGTAGCCGAGCTCGACCTGGACCACGCCACGGGCGACCCCGGGCACGCGCAGGACGGGGAGTTCGACGCTACCCCCGCCGAGCGACAGCCGGATCTTCTCGAAGTCGGTGACCCCGAGCGCCTCGGCAGTCGCGAAGCCCATCACCGCTGCGTTGTCCCAGGTCAGCTTGGTGATGGGATCGGGCAGCTCCTGGAGCCAACCGTTGTTGGCGAACCGCCCGTCGAGCACGGTTCCGAGGCGGAACGCCACCTCGAGCTCGCCGTTGTCCCGCTCCTCGGCCAGGAGTTCGGGCTCGAACTTCGGCGGCGCCAGCCGCCCGGCTTGCACCTTCACCGGCCGCGGCGCACTCCCGGCGACGAACCCGTCCTGGACCGCCTTGCGCCAGGCGGTCTCACCGAGTCCGGTCGCCTCGCGGACCAGCTCCATCGCCGACTTCTTCTCGCCGAGCATCACGGAGACGATCTCGCTCACGGTACGGCCCGCCCAGATCGGATCGATGGCGGGCTGCCCGATGACGTGCGAGCCGTCGGCGGCCTGGCCGTCGGTCCAGCTCTCGAACGGGTGGGCGATCGGCAGGTGCCAGTCCGACAGCAGCGCGGTCTCGTCGCGGTAAGCCCCGAGGTGGACCTTGTTCGCGATCGCCCCCATCAGCTCGGCGAAACCGAGCTCACCGGGCGTGTCGTAGGCCGGGTTCCCGCCGAGCACCACCAGGGTGTCGACCTTCCCTGCCGCGGCCTCGCGCGCGAACGCGAGCAGGGACTCGTCGTCGGCGCGGAGCTCCCGCGACTCGGGCAGGTAGTCCACGGTCTCGCCGACCGCCCCGAGCAGGACGTTGAGCCGCTGCGCCCGCGCGTGCACCGCGGCCGGCAGCTGCGGCCCCACGGTGACGACGCACTGCCCCGGATGACGCAGCAGGTCGCCGGCGAGGGCGTCCACGAACTCTTCCAGCCCTGCAGCGTGCAAGGCCGGCTCGGCGTCCTCGACCTCCACCGGCTGGGGGTGCTCCAGGCCGCCGGCCACCAGCTTCGCCTCGAGCACGGCGAGGAAGGCCTCGATCTGCTCGTTGCGCAGCGGCAGGCGATGGTCGGCGTTGCCCCCGGTCACGCTGAAGCCGCCCTCCACCGCGTAGAGGCGGCTGACCCACCCCTCCTCGGGGCGGCGGTGCGCAGCGAACTCACGCGCCAACCGCAGCGAGTCGGGACGGCCGTCCAGCAGGTCGTCGGCGAGCGTCAACACGACCCGCGCCTTGTCCAGGCGGTAGCGCGGGCGCAGCGGCTCGCCGAAGGCCATCCGGCAGCCGTCGCGCTCGGCGGTGGAGACGGTCGCGTCCCAGGCCAGCCAACGCGCCTTGGGGAAACGCCGCCGGAACTCCTCGCGCTGCCGGGCGAGGACGCGGCTGCGGCTCACCGGGGCCCACACCACCAAGCCCTCGCCCCCCTTCGCGGCGAGCGCATCGAAGTGCGGACCGGCCCAGGCCTCCCACTGCTTCCAGCCCTCGTAGCCGAGCAACCTCTCGACGCCGCCGTCGTAGCGCACCGGCTCACGGCTGCGGTCGGGGTCGTAGAGGTCGAGGACCGCGGCCTGGGCGAAGATCGAGGTCGCACCCAGGCTGTCCGGGTGGTCGGGGTTGCCTTCGACCTTGACGGGGCGCCCTTCGTAGCAGGTCAGGACCACCGGCTGGGCGAACCCGCCGAGCTCGAAGGCGCTCGAGAAGAAGGTCGGCTTGCCCGGGACCTCGTCGGCGTCGCGCGACGCCTTGGGCACCAGGCGCTCCTCGGAGAAGCGGCAGCTCGCCGCCGCCCCGAGCGCCAGCGAGGCGCCCATGACCTGGAGGAAGCGGCGCCGCGAGGTCTCGGTCCAGTCCTCCTCGGGGCCGGCGGGGAACTCGGCGGCGAGAAGTTCCTGGAACTCCTCGGTGCCTTCCAGCTCCTTCAGGCTGCGCCAGTAGCGCTGGGTACTCGGGGAACGCTTCATCGGTGACAGGTCGAGCAGTCGGTACGGGGGTGGATGCCGTTCTCGGCCATCAGGCGGCGGCCCAACTCGACCGGATCGCCCTCCGGCTTCCAATCGAGATCGGTGACCAGGTCGCGCGGACGCAGGTGCTTCTCGGGTGCGCGGTGGCAATCGAGGCACCAAGACATGGACAGCGGCTCGACGGTGCGGACGCGCTCCATCCAGTCCACGCGCCCGTGGCACTCGACACAGCTCACGCCGGCGGCGACGTGCGGCGCATGCGAGAAGTAGACGTACTCCGGCAGGTCGTGGACCTTGATCCACTCGACCGGCAGGCCACCCTCGGCGGCGGCGCGCACCGGGGCCAGCTTCGGCGACTCCGGCCGGATCCGCTCGTGGCAGTTCATGCAGGTGCTCGCCGGCGGAATCGCGGCGTGGTCGGCGACCTCGACCGTGTTGTGGCAATAGAGGCAGTCGAGGCCGAGTTCACCGGCGTGCAGCGCATGGCTGAACGGAACGGGTTGCTCCGGCTCGTAGCCGACGTTGAGGTTCTCCGCAGACGCCCCATACGCGAACAGCACCGTCAGGTAGACGGGCGTCAGGACGAGGGCGAGACCGAGGAGCGGACGGAGGCGGTCCGTCCACCTGGGAAACTGGAACAGCTTCATGGGAGGGGGGAACAGGGCGCCGGGACGGGCCTGCACGGCGTCCCTTCCCTCGGACCGGAAGGCACCCCGCGCGCGAAGTCGCAAGAGGATAGCGATGCCCCGCCGCAGCGGGAAGGGGCACGGCGCCGGGAACCCCGATTCCTGCAGGAAAGCGCGGCCGTACGACGGCGGCGCTCGCGTCGGCGTCCGCCCCGGATCACCCTGCTCCACCCGAACGGTCCACGAACGCGCACCAGGGAAGGCGGAATGCTGCCCTCCTCCGCCAGGACGGTGCCGTTTGGAACGCCTTCCGGCCCCTAGAGGGGGAAGCGCCCCTCGAGGTCGGCGGCCTCGCCGTGCTCGTCACGTACGCGCAGCGCCTCGACCACCTGGCGGGTCAGGTGGCGCGGCGGCTCGGCGTAGACGTCCTCGACCAGGGTCTCGAGCGGAGGCGGGCCGACCGCCTCGGCATGGTCCACGGCCGCCGCCACCGCGGCCGCGATCTCGTCCCGGAGGGCCTGCAGGGCCGCGTCGTCGAGGAGGCCGCGGGCGCGGAGGAAGGCCTCCAGCCGGGGCAGGGGGTCGCGCCCCTCCCACCAGGCGACCTCTTCGGGGTCGCGATAGCGGGTCGGGTCGTCGGAGGAGGAGTGCCCGAGGAGCCGATAACTGCGCAACACGACCAGCGACGGCCCCTCGCCGCGGCGCGCCCGCTCCACCGCCTCCCGGGTCGCGGCCCAACAGGCGACGGCGTCGTTGCCGTCCACGTCCACCCCGGGCATGCCGTAGGCGCGCGCCTTGGCGGCCAGGCTGCGCGCCGCGGTCTGGCGCGCCGCGGGAACCGAGATGGCCCAGCCGTTGTCCACCACCACGAAGACCACCGGCGCCTTCTCGACCCCGGCGAAGTTCAGCGCCGAGTGGAAGCCGGTGGACGAGGTGGCCCCGTCGCCGCAGTAGCCGGCGACCACCCGCGGCTCGCCGCGGCGGCGGAACGCCATCGCGGCCCCGGCGGCGTGCGGCAACTGGGTGCCGATGACGCTGGACCACGACACGAAGTTCACCTCCTTGCACTGGAAGTGGTTCGGCATCTGGCGCCCCTTCGCGGTGTCCTCGGCGTTGCCGAACATGTGGGCGACGTACTCGGCGATCGGCATGCCGCGCTGCACCGCGGCGCCGCCCTCGCGCAGTCCGCTGAAGACCCAGTCCTCGGGTTCCAGGGCCGCGGCCGAGCCGTGGATGGCGGCCTCCAGTCCGGTCGCGGTGCCGACGAAGGCGACCCGCCCCTGCCGCTGCAGCTTGAGCATGCGGTCGTCGAGGAGCCGCGTCGTCAGCATCGCGCGGAACACCTCGAGCAGGGTGGCGTCGTCGGGCGTCGGCCCGCTCCAGTCGGCGCGCAACCCGCTCCCGTCCTCCTCCAGGGCCTGGACGAGGGGGACGCCGGGGATCTCGAGGGTGCGCAAGGCCGTCTTCCCGGGCCTAGAGCAGCATCAGCGTCGGGTCCTCGAGCAGCTCCCGCATCCGCACCAGGAAGCGGGCGCCGTCGGCGCCGTCCACCAAGCGGTGGTCGATGCTGCACGACAGGTTCATCACCGGCCGCACCACGACCTCGCCGTCCACCACTCGCGGCAGCTCGCGCATGCGGTGCACGCCGAGGATGGCGACCTCGGGGAAGTTGATGACCGGCGTCGCCAGGGTGCCCCCGATGTTGCCGGCGTTGGTGATGGAGAACGTCCCGTCGCGGAAGTCCTCGGGCTTGAGCTTCCCGTCGCGGGCGCGCTCGGCCACGTCCTTGAGGTCGGCGGCGAGCTGGAGCAACCCCTTGAGGTGGACGTCGTGCACCACCGGCACCACCAGCCCGCGCGGCGTGTCCACCGCGATGCCGAGGTTGACGTACTTCTTGACCAGGACCTCCTGCTTCTCCTCGTCGAGCTCGGCGTTCAGCTGCGGCAGCTCCTGCAGCGCGATCGCCGTCGCCTTCATGATGAAGGGCATGTAGGTGACGTTCACGCCGTGACGCAGGCCGACCTCCTTGGCCTTGCGACGCGCCGCGACCAGGTTGGCGCAGTCCACCTCCTCGACCACGGTGAAGTGGGCGGCGGTGCGCTTCGAGCGCGCCATCGCCTCGGCGGTCTTGCGACGGATGCCGCGGAAGGGGATGCGCTCGACTTCGCGGCTGCCGGCCACCGCCGGGAACGACGGCGGCGGGGCGCTCGGCGCCGCCCCCGCGGCGGGCGCCGCGGGCGGAGGAGCGCTCGGGGCCGGCGCCGGAGCGGCCGGAGCCGGGGCCGCCGGAGCGGCCTGGGCCGCGGCGGCGGCGCGCACGTCCTCGGGCCGGATGCGGCCGTTCGGGCCGCTGCCGCGCACCGCGGTCAGGTCCACGCCGAGCTCCCGGGCGAGCATCCGCGTCGCCGGAGCGGCCAGCACCTTGCGGCCCGGATCGGCCGGCGGCGGCGGGCCGGCGGGCTGGGACGGAGCCGCCGCCGGAGCGGCGGGCGCAGCGGGCGCGGACGACTCGGGTGCGGCCGCCGGGGCCGCGGCCGCAGCGGCGACCGCCCCGCCCCCGCCGTCGGCGGTCTCGAGCACGAACAGCACGTCGCCGACGTTGGCGACGTCACCCTCCTGGAAGCGGGTCTCGACCACCTTCCCCGACGCTGGCGACGGGATCTCGACCGTCGCCTTGTCGGTCATCACCTCGACCACCGGCTCGTCCTCGGCGACCTCGTCGCCGACCTCCTTGATCCAGCGCACGATCTCGCCCTCGTGCACCCCCTCACCGATGTCCGGCAGCCGGAACTCGAGACGCCCGCCGCCCCCGCTCGGCGGCGGGGCGGTGGCGGTCGCCGTCGCCGCCGCGGGCTCCGCGGCGGGCTCGGCGGGCTCGGGCGCCGGGACCGGCTCGGCGGCCGGAGCAGCCGCCGCGGCGCCGCCGGCAGCGGCCTGGTCCGCGGTCTCGAGCACGAACAGCACGTCGCCGACGTTGGCGACGTCGCCCTCCTGGTAGCGCGTCTCGAGGATCTTCCCGGACGCCGGCGACGGGATCTCGACCGTCGCCTTGTCGGTCATCACCTCGACCACCGGCTCGTCCTCGGCGACCTCGTCGCCGACCCCCTTGATCCAGCGCACGATCTCACCCTCGTGCACGCCCTCGCCGATGTCCGGCAGCTTGAATTCGATTCGGCTCATGTCCCTAGAAGTCCAGCACTTTCTCGATGGCGTCCACGACGCGCCGCGCGTCGGGCAGGTAGTAGTGTTCCAGCGTGTTCGGGAACGGCGTGTCGAAGCCGGTGACGCGCACCACCGGCGCCTCCATGCGCTCGACCGCGTGTTCGGCGATCAGCGCGCTGATCTCGCCGCCGAAGCCGCAGAAGCGCGGCGCCTCGTGGACCACGACCACCCGGCCGCTGTCGCGCGCCGCGTCGAGGACGGCGTCCTCGTCGAGCGGCAGCAAGGTGCGCAGGTCCACCACGCGGACCTCGACGCCGCGCGCCTCGGAGACGCGGTCGGCGGCCTGCTTGCACACCGGCACCATCGCGCCGTAGCAGAACACCACCGCGGCGTCGCCGGGGCGCACCTCGCGCGTGGTGCTCAAGGGCTCGGTGTAGAGCCCCTCGGGCACCTCCTCGCGGAAGCTGCGGTACAGCGCCTTCGGCTCGAGGAAGATCACCGGGTCCGGGTCGAGGATGCTCGCGATCAGGAGCCCCTTGGCGTCGCGCGGCGTGGACGGCACCACCACCTTGAGCCCCGGCGTGTGGCAGAAGTAGGCCTCGCCGCTCTGCGAGTGGTACAGCCCGCCGCGGATGCCGCCGCCGTACGGCGTGCGGATGACCATCGGCACCGTGTACTGACCACCGGAGCGGTACCGCATCTTCGCGGCCTCGCTGACGATCTGGTCGAAGGCCGGGAAGATGAAGTCCTGGAACTGGATCTCGCACACCGGCTTCATGCCGTTCAGTGCGAGCCCGACGCCGCAACCGACGATGCCGTCCTCGCTCAACGGCGTGTCGAAGCAGCGCTCCTCGCCGAACTCCTCGGTCAGCCCCTCGGTGGCGAGGAACACGCCGCCCTTGGGGCCGACGTCCTCCCCCATCACCAGGACCGACGGGTCCTCGCGCATGATGGTCCGCAACGCGTCGTTGACGGCCTGGACCAGGGTCAGTTCGCGGGCCTTCGCGCCCGCCCGTTTCGCGGTGGTGGTGCTCACAGCGGGAACTCTCCTTTCTCGTCCACCCCCTCGCCGCGGGTGGCGTGGTGGTGGATGCACTCCTCCATCTGCCGCTCCAGGTGGCGCGGCATCTCGGCGTAGACGTCGGTGAAGATGGTCGCCAGCGGCGGCCGCGGTTTGGCCTCGGACACCTTGCTGACTTCCATCATCTTGCGCTCGGCTTCCTCTCGGATGCGCTCGGCCTCGCCCTCCTCGAGCAGACCCTCGGAGCACAGCCAGGCCTCGAAGCGCTGGATCGGGTCGCGCTCCTCCCACTCGGCGAAGAGCTCCGGCGGCACGTAGCGGCTGGGGTCGTCGCTGGTCGAGTGCCCCCCCATGCGGAAGGTGACGGCCTCGACCAGGGTCGGGCCCTCGCCGGCGCGGGCGCGCTTCACCGCCTGCGACACGGCGCGGTACACCGCGAGGACGTCGTTGCCGTCCACCCGCACGCCCGGCACGCCGTAGGCCTCGCCCTTGACCGCGAAGTCCTCGCTGGCGGTCTGCTTCTCGACCGGACACGAGATGGCCCACTGGTTGTTCTGGCACAGGAACACGACCGGCGCCCCGAACACCCCGGCGAAGTTCATCCCGCTGTGGAAGCCCGGGGTCGAGGTGCTGCCGTCGCCGAAACTGGTCAGGGCGATCCCCTTCTCGCCGCGCTTCTTCATCGCCATGGCGATGCCGACGGCGTGCGGGATCTGGGTGCCGAGCGGCGAGCTGATGGACAGGTAGGGAATCGGCTCGCGGAAGCTGAAGTGCACCGGCATCTGCCGCCCCTTGGCCACGTCGTCGCGGTTGCCGAACATGTTGTCGAACATCCGCTCCAGCGACATGCCGTGGAAGAACAGCATGCCGAAGTCGCGGTAGTGCGGCGCGATCCAGTCGCTGGCCGGGTCGAGGGCGGCGGCGGCGCCGACGCTGGTGGCCTCGACGCCGCGGTTCGGCACCGAGAACCCGATCTTGCCGGTGCGCTGGAGGTTCATGCAGCGCTCGTCGAAGGCGCGGGTCTCGACCATCGCGCGGAACATCCGCAGCAGGAGGTCCTTCTTGACGCGAGGCGCGCGACCGACCTTGCGGCCCTTGGCGTCGAGGATCTGGAGGAGGTCGTGGCTCATGGGGAACGGGTCAGACGACCATGCGGGAGAAGTCGGCGGGCGGAGCCGCAGCGGGAGCGAGTTCCTCGGCCAGGCCGAGCCGCGACATCACGAAGTGCTCGGCGGCGCGGTAGCTCGAGCGGACCAGTGGCCCGGAGGCGCAGTGGGCGAAGCCGACCTCTTCCTCGGCGAAGCGCTTCCACGCCTCGAACTCGGCGGGCTCGACCCAGCGCTCGACCGGCAGGTGTTTCCGGGTCGGCTGCAGGTACTGGCCCAGGGTGACGATCTCGACGCCGGCGGCCCGCAGGTCGCGGAGCGCGCGGCGGACCTCGTCGTCGGTCTCGCCGAGGCCGAGCATCAGCGACGACTTGGTGATGACGTCGGGGCGGCGCCGCCTGGCTTCGGCCAGGACGCCGAGCGACTGCTCGTAGCCGGCGCGGACGTCGCGCACCCGACGGTGCAGGCGCTCGACCGTCTCGAGGTTGTGGCCGAAGACGTCCACCCCGGAGTCGCAGAGCTCGTGCACGCAGTCGGCGCGCCCCTGGAAGTCGGGCACCAGGGCCTCGACCACCAGGCTCGCCCGCCGCGCCTTGAGGGCGCGGATGGTGGCGGCGTAGTGTCCGGCGCCGAGGTCGGGCAGGTCGTCGCGGTCCACGCTGGTCAGGACCAGGTAGCGGAGCCCCGGGACCTCGGCGTAGCGGGCCACCTTCTCGGGCTCGTCGGGGTCGAGCCACCCCCCGGGGTCGCCGCTCCGGACCGCACAGAACCGGCAGCCCCGCGTGCAGACCTCGCCCATCAGCATGATGGTGGCGGTGCCGCCGGCCCAGCACTCGCCGAGGTTGGGGCAGCGCGCCTCCTCGCAGACCGTGGCCAGCCCCCGCTCACGCAGCGACGAGCGCAGCGCCGCCACCGTCTCGCCCGCAGGCAGGCGCATGCGGATCCAGGACGGCTTGGGCGAGAATCGGCTCACGGGCGAGAAGGGCGTCCGAGACGGACGCAGGCCGGGGATGATAGCAGGGCCGCCCCGGAAGCCGATCCCAGGGCTGAAATTCGGTTATTTTGCCGAATTTCCGTTCTTCGGCGACGTGGGCGGCCCCGGCCCCCGACGCGGGATCGGCAGGTACTCCACCGACGGCTGCTGCCGCACCGGCTGCGGGTAGAGGGTCATCAGCTTCAGCACCGACTCGGGCATCTCGTCGCTGACGCAGAGCCCGAAGGACTTCGCCTCCTCGAAGGTGATGGCGTGGTCGTGCGTCCACCGCCCCTCGGACAGGGTGGTCGCGAGTTCCTCGGCCTTGGACGGCTCGCACTTGCCGTGGAGCAGCTCGAGGACCCCTTCGCGCACCTGCGGAATCGCCTTCCTGGCCTGGTCGGCGAGGATGAGGGTCTCGTCGTCCACGTCCTTGACCGGCTTCTCCTCCACCACCTTCAGGATGGACGCCGCCGGCCACTGGCCGAGCTGCGGGTCCACCGGCCCGAGGACGGCGTGGCGGCTCATCACGATCTCGTCGGCGGCGAGGGCGATCAGGGTGCCGCCGGACATCGCGTAGTGCGGAACGAACACGGTGACCTTGCCGGGGTGGTCGTGGATGGCCCGCGCGATCTGCATCGAGGCGAGGACCAGGCCGCCCGGCGTGTGCAGCACCAGGTCGATCGGCAGCTTCGGGTCGGTCATCTGGATGGCCCGCAGGATCTCCTCGCTGTCCTGGATGTCGATGTAGCGCATCAGCGGGAAGCCGAGCAGGCTCATCGTCTCCTGGCGGTGGACCAGCAGGATGACCCGCGAGTTGCGCTCCTGCTCGATCTTCGCGATCTGGCGCTGCCGCGCGGCGTCGAGCATCTTGCGCTTGAGCGCGGGCTGGAACGCCATCAGCAGGAAGATCAGCCAGAACAGGCTCATCGGGTCGAAGTAGGCCGGGCCGCCGGCGGCGCCCTGGGCGAGCGGAAGGAGTGCGTGGAGCGGGGTCATCGTTGCCAGGCGCTGAAGTGGACGCCCTCGTCGCCCTGGAGGGCGCGGGGGTGTCGCGGAGCGTGGAGGAAGGGCCGGGTCAGGGCCAGGCCGACGAGGAAACCGCCGACGTGGGCCCAGAAGGCGATGCCGCCGGCGTCCGGCATCGCGGCCAGCGAGAAGGCGCCGCTGAAGAGCTGGATCAGGAACCAGAAGCCGAGGAAGTACCAGGCGGGCATCTCGAAGAAGAAGGGGAAGAAGAGGATCGGCACCATCACGACGATGCGCGACAGCGGGAACATCAGGTAGTAGGCCGCCATCACGCCGGCGATGGCCCCCGAGGCGCCGATGGCGGGGACGGTGCTGTCGGCCATCACCGAGACGTGGACGATGCCGGCGCCGACGCCGCAGACGAGATAGAAGAGGAGGAAGCGGAGCGGCCCCATGCGGTCCTCGACGTACTGGCCGAAGAGCCAGAGGGTCCACATGTTGCCGAAGACGTGGAGGAAGCCGCCGTGGAGGAAGGTCGAGGTGAGGAGCCCCCACCAGGGCGGGCCGGGGAGACCGGCGGCGCGGGCGGCCTCGGGGTCGGTGAACCACTGCGGCACGATGCCGAGCACGTGGACGAGCTGCTCGCGCGCCGCGGGCGGCATCGCCAGCTCCATCAGGAAGAAGGCGACGTTGAGCCCGATGAGATACCACGTCACCACGGGCGGGTGGCGGCGCACGACCGAGGTCTGGATCGGGAACATCCGCCCGCCAGTGTAGGAGTCGCGGCGCGCCCTCGGAGGGCGCGCCGATCAGGCGTACTGCTCGAGGGTCTCGCCCTTGCGGCCGCGGCGGATGCGGTCGAGGGCGGCGGCCTGGATCTGGCGGACGCGCTCCAGGCTGACCCCGAGCTCCTCGCCGACCTCGGCCAGGGTGGCCATGGCCCGGCCGTCGAGGCCGAAGCGCATCTGCAGGACCACCTGCTCGCGCTGCGGCAGCTGGGCGATGGCCTCGAACAGGTGCTCGTGCAGGGCCTCGAGCTCCTCGGGCGAGATGGGGGTCTCCTCCTCGCCCTCCGAGTCGGGCAGCAGGTCCACCAGCTCGCCCTCCTGGTCGGCCGAGGCCGGGCGGTTGAGCGACGAGGTGTAGCGGTTGCCGCGCAACGCGGTGCGCGCCAGCTCGGGGTCCATCGCCGCCGCCTCGGCCACCGCCTCGACGTCGCGCAGACCGTCGGTCACCTGGTCCTCGGCGTCGCGCAGCTTCTTCATCGCCTTCTGGACGTAGGCCGGCACGCGCACGGTCCGGCTCTGGTCGTAGATGGCGTTGAGGAAGGCCTGGTTGATCCAGTAGGCGGCGTAGGTCTTGAAGCGGACCCCGCGGCGGAAGTCGAACCGCTCGACCGCCTTGAACAGGGCGAGGCCGGCCTCCTGGATCAGGTCCTCCATCGGGACGCCGACGTGGCGGTAGCGCTCGACCAGGAAGAACACGAGGTGGAGGTTGCGCTCGACGATCTCGTTGCGCAGGGTCGCCCAGTCGCGGAGCGCCCGCCCGAGGCGCTCGCGCCGCGCCTCGCCGCGGACCTCGAGCGGCAGCTCGGCGTCGGCGCCGCGGGCCAGGAGCTCCAGTGCCTCGTCCTCGGAGAGCCGGGCCTCCTCGGCCAGGACCAGGAAGCGGCGCCGCAGGAGCTCGAGCACTCGGTGGTAGCGCTGCTCCTCGTCGCGGTCCATGACCGGGATGGTCCCGACCTCGGCCCGGAAGCGGTCGCGCGCCAGGGGGTTCGGCGCCGCCCGGGCCGGGAGGTCGAAGACGATTCGGGCATCGTCCTGCACCAGCTCGTCCACGAGGCGCCCGACCTCCCGGTCGAAGGACTCGACCGGGACCCGCTCCAGGAGCTCCTGGAGGGTCACGAGGCGGCGGGAGGGACGAGACATGGTGGCGGGATGGGTATGGTACTGGAACCTACGTTTGAATGGAACGAACGTTCGTTTAGTATTAGCCGATCCGGGGAAGAGGTGACACGAACTTTTCGCCGAAACGGCTGCCCCGACGGGCCCTCCATTCCTCAACCCGTTGGGGCGCATGGGCTTACGGATGACTTCCGCCCGCATTGGCGACCTTCTCCGGAAACTGGCCCCGTCGAGTGGGCCGGGGGCGCGAACGCCCCCAGGATCCCGGCGCGGCTACCGGACGACCGCCCACCCGACCGCTTCCGTCCTCGTCCGACCGCGCCCGGAGGACCGGAAAGCCATCCGCCCCAGGCCGCCATGGGCCCGGGCGGGCTCGGCCCCACCACATGGGCCGGTTTGCGTCTTCCTAGTCGGCGCCTCCCCCTTCCAGCGCCGCGAGCAGTCCCTCCCCGTACCGCTCCACCCGCGCCGGGCCGAGGCCGTGGACCGCGAGCAGGCCCGCGGCGTCGCGGGGGCGCTCCCGGGCCAGGGCGCGGAGGGTGCGGTCGGGGGCGACCACGTAGGGCGGGACCCCGTCGGCAGCGGCGCGGTCGCGGCGCCAGGCGCGGAGGCGCTCGAAGCGCTCGACCTCGTCGGGCCCGAGCGGCGGCTCGTCGGCGGCCGCCGGCGCGGCGCGTCCGCTCCGAGGCGCCGCCGCCGACTCGGGCGGCGGCCAGCGCACCACCAGCTCGCCCTCCTCCAGGAAGGCCCGGCGCCCCTTGCCGGTGGCGGCCACCAGCGGGTACTCGTCGCCCTCGCGGGCCAGGTAGCCGGCCTCGAGCAGGGCGTCCACCGCCGCGGCGACGCGATCGGCCGCGTGCCCCTGGAGCAGCCCGTGGACCTCGTGGAAGGTCGGCACGCCCTGGGCGCGGCTGCCGGCGAGGATGGCGGCGACCTTGCGCCGCCCGAAGCGTCCGCCGAGCGCGATGCACCCCTGCAACACGGTGCGCAGGAAGGCGTCGTCCTCGCCGGCGACCGCCACCGGCGCCTCGCGCGGGTCGAGGCACGGCGTGCACGCGCCGCACCCCTCCTCGGCCAGCTCGGCGGCGTCGGGGTCGCCGAAGTACTCGAGCAGGGTGCGCCACAGGCAACCGTCGCCGTGGAAGGCCGAGCGCACCCGCGCCAGCCGACGCAGCGCCGCGGCGCGGAAGGCGGCGACCCGCTCCGGGTCGGCGTCGTCGCCGGCCTCGCCGCGCTGGATCAGGAACTCGGCGGTGCGCGCGTCCTTGCCGCACCACAGCACCACGTTCTCGGCCGGCTCCCCGTCGCGTCCGGCCCGGCCGAGCTCCTGGTACCAGTCCTCCAGCGACATCGGCAGGCTGACGTGGACCACGGTGCGCAGGTCGGCCTTGTCGATGCCCATGCCGAAGGCGTTGGTCGCGACCAGCGCGTCCAGCCCGCCGCCGCGGAAGGCGTCCTGGGCCGCAGCGCGGGTCTCGGCGTCGAGCCCGGCGTGGTAGGGTCGGGCCCGCATTCCTTGCTCCGCCAGCGCAGCCGCCGTCTCCTCGGTCTGTTTGCGCGTGCGCGCATAGACCAGCGTCGGCCCGGCGCCGTGGCGCTCGCCGAGCAGGGCGAGCAGGCGTGCGCGCCGGTCGTCCTCGCCGGCGCAGCGGTGCACGGTGAGGGTGAGGTTCGGGCGCCGGAAGCCGCGCACCACGACCTCCGGATGGCCCATGCCGAGCGCCTCGGCGACGTGGGCGCGCACCTCCGGAGTCGCGGTCGCGGTGAACGCAGCGAAGTGACCGGGCGCGACCGCGGCCGCGAAGTCGCGGATGCCGAGGTAGGCCGGCCGGAAGTCGTGCCCCCACTGGTGGACACAGTGCGCCTCGTCCACCGCGACGAAGGGGACCTCGATCCGTGACACGCACTCGCGGAAACCCTCGTGCTCCAGCCGCTCCGGCGCCACGTACACCAGGTCGAGGACGCCCTGGCCGAGCCGGGTCAGCGCATCGCTGCGCGCCGCGAGGTCCTGGTTGCCGTGGAGGCACGCCGCCGAGACGCCGCGGCGCTCGAGCGCCTGGACCTGGTCCTCCATCAACGCGATGAGCGGCGAGACGACGACCGTCGTGCCCTCGAGCAGCACCGCGGGCAACTGATAGCAGAGCGACTTGCCGGCGCCGGTCGGCAGCACCGCCAGGGTCGGCCGCCCGGCGAGGATGGCGCGGATGGCTTCGGCCTGCCCGGGGCGGAACGCTGCGAGCCCGAACTTGCCGCGCAGCGCGCCGTACACCTCACCGCGCGTCCAGGTGCGGGCCGGCGGAGGGACGGGCTCGGATTCCATCTCCGGCGATGTTAGTCGCCGATGCCGCGCGTTTCCTCTCCGTGGAGGACGGCGCGTACCTCGCCCGCCAGCACGCCCCCCACCTCGCCCTCCTCGTCCACGATGCGGTGGGCGCCGGCGCGCTCGAAGGCGCCGCGGTGCAGACGGTAGCGCGAGCGCACCACCACCGTCGCATCCGGGGCCATCCGCCGCACGAGCTCCAGGACCCGCAGCGCCACCGAGGTCGCCGGCAGCGTGATCACGACCAGCCGCGCACGCGGCGCTCCGGCCTCCTCGAGGACCTCCGGGCTGGTCGCGTCGCCTACGACGACCCGGAAGCCGTACTCGGCGGCGTCGCGGACCACCTCGGGGTTGAGCTCGACCACCACCCCGCGGACGTCGCCGGCCAGCGAGGAGACGACGCGGCGCCCCGCCGGGCCGAAACCGATCACCACCACGTCAGGCGGCTCGGAAGGAGCGCCGGCGTTCCACCCCGCATCGGCGGCGGCGGGGCCCTCGCCGAAGCGGTCCTGGATCCGCGCCGCGAGCCGCGGCGCCAGGGCGATGACGTACGGCGCGGCGAGAAGGGAGAGGAGCACGGTCGAGGTCAGGGCCTGGTGGACCGGGTCCGACAGGAGGCCGCCGCGTTGTCCGATCTCGCCGATCACGAAGGCGAACTCACCGATCTGGGCGAGGAGCAGGCCGGTCGCGACGCCGAGCGCGTGGGAGCCGCCGAGCATGCGCACCAGCGCCCAGACGACGAAGGTCTTGCCGGCGAGGACGAGGGCGGTGAGCCCGAGGAGCAGCGGGAGGTGGGCGCCGATCCACGACGGATCGGCGGCCATGCCGGCGGCGGCGAAGAAGAGGACCAGCAGGAGGTCGCGGATCGAGGCGACGTCGGCGCGCACCTGCACCGCGAAGGGGGATGCGGCGAGGGTCATGCCGGCCACGAAGGCGCCGAGGGCGGGCGAGGTGCCGACCGCCTGGGCGCCCCACGCCGAGCCCAGGGCGACCAGGACGGCCAGGAGCGTGGCGAGCTCACGATTGCGCTGCAGGGCGCGGCTGCGCAGGAAGGCGACGCCGAGCGTGCGCAACAGCGTCCACAGGCCCACCAGGAAGAGGGCTGCGACACCGAGGGTGCGGGCGGCGGCGACCGCGAACGAGGCCGCGTCGCCGCCCTCGGCCAGCAGCGTGACGAGCAGGGCCAGCGGCACGACCGCGGCGTCCTGGACGAGGAGGACGGCGACCGCGTTGCGCCCGGCGACGGCATCCTCCTCGCCGCGGTCGAGGAGGACGCGCAGGACGAGCGCGGTGCTCGACAAGGCGAGCATGGCCCCGACCGTGAGGGCCGTCGGCCAGGAGCTTCCGACCGCGCGGGCGGCGAGGGCGGCGAGGGCCAGGGTGGCCGCGACCTGGAGCGCGCCGAGCCGGAAGCGGACGCGACCGTAGTCGCGCAGGCGCGTCCAGGAGAACTCGAGGCCCAGGCCGAAGAGCAGGGCGGCGACGCCGAGCTCGCCGAGGGCGTGGATGTCCTCCTCGGCGTGCACCATGCCGAAGCCGCCGGGGCCGATCAGCATGCCCGCCAGGAGGTAACCGACCAGCGGGCTCTGCCCGATGCGGGCGAAGGCGGCGCCCAGCACGAGGGCGGCGCCGCCGAGGAAGAGGAGCTCGAGGAGGAAGGTCACGGATTGCGCCGGCGCGGGCCGCCGGACTCGGACGACGGGTCGGTGCGCCGGGAGCCGGCCTTGGACAGCCGGTCGGCGCGGCGGGTGGGTTCCGGCAGACGGTAACCGCCGCCGGAGCGCAGCACCCACTCCACGGCGCGCCGGCGGTCCACGCGATGGCCCGGCGAGACCCAGAGCGGCTTCACGCGGTCGCGGGTGCGCAGGAGCGTGCCCAGCACGCGACGGCGGTCGGCCGTGTCGCGGATGGGCGTGCGCGCGCCGCGTTCCGGCCCGGGCTCGGCGGCGACGCCGCAGAGCCGCGACTTGGCGACCCCGATGGCGGGTCGATCCAACCACAGCCCGAGGTGGGCGGCGATCCCCATGCCGCGGGGATGCGCGACTCCGGCGCCGTCGAAGAGGAGCAGGTCGGGTTCGGTGCGCAGCTCGCGCCAGGCTGCGAGCACGGCCGGGCCCTCGCGGAAGGTCAGCAGGCCGGGAACGTAGGGGAAGGCGAGCGGAAGCTCGGCCACGACCTCTTCGAGCGTCTCCAACGTCCGCGCGTCCAGGACGACGACGGCGGCGCGCGCGGTGTCGCCCCCGGGAAAGGCGACGTCCACCCCGGCGACGCGGCGGATGGGCCCGCGCGGCCGCCACTCGGCCACCAGCCGCGGACGCAGCGCGTCCTGGATGCGCGCCGCCTCCCGCGGCGTCACGTCCCACGGGTGGAGGGGGTCGGGAAGCTCCACGGCCCCAGGATGCCGCGGCGCCCCCGACGGAAACTGGCTCCGATGGGTGGGCTCTCGAAGAAGACCTGCGACCTCGGCCCGCCCGGCGCGTCTTCTCCGATGGCGCAGCGTCGGCACGGCGCCCCTGGAGGCGGAAGGGGGGGCGGCACGCCGGCGCTCCGCCCCGGGCGAGGCCGGGAGGGCCTCGCTGCGGGAGCGGTGCGTCCTCGCCGAAGGGCTCCACGTCGCGCTGCCCCCGCGCTCCCTCGACGCCCAGTCTTCGGGGCCAGTTTCCGAACCGGCGGCGGAACCGCGGTCTAGGATGCGCCACGATGCCCCCTCGTCTCCCCGACGACCTGCTTCGCCCCGAGGCATGGCCCGCGGGCGGCGCGGTCGCCGCGGTGCAGCTGCTCCAGACCCACGTCTCTTGGCTGTTCTTCGTCGGCGAGCGGGTCTACAAGGTCAAGAAGCCGGTCCGCTTCCCCTTCCTGGACTTCTCGACGCCCGAGAGGCGACGCGAGGCCTGTGCCGCCGAGGTCGCGCTGAACGCCGCCCTGGCCCCCGGCGTCTACCTGCGGGTCCTGCCGCTCGCCCCGGACGCCGCGGGGCGGCTGGCGGCGGCGCCGGGACGCGAAGCCGCAGCCGTGGACTGGGCGGTCGAGATGGTGCGGCTGCCGGCCGAACGCATGCTCGACGCGCTGCTCGCCCGCGGCGAGGCCGACGCCGCCCTGATGGACCACGTCGCCGCCGTGCTCGTCCCCTTCCACCGCGACGCCGACCACGGCCCCGAGGTCCGCGCCTTCGGCACCCCCGAGGCGGTGGCGCGGCGCATCGGCGACAACCTCCGCGAAGCCGAACCCCTGCTCGCGCCGGAGCTCGCCCCGCGCCTGCGGCGACGCCTGGAGGCGTGGCTGGCCTCGGCGCGGCCGACCCTGGAGCGCCGACTCGCCGACGACCGCATCCGCGACGGCCACGGCGACCTGCACGCCGCCAACGTGTGCTGTCTGCCCGAGCGCGTCGTCGTCTTCGACCGCATCGAGTTCTCGCGGGCGTTCCGCTGCAACGACGTCGCCGCCGACGTCGCGTTCCTCGCCATGGACCTGGCCCACCGCGAACGCGCCGACCTCGGGCGCGCCTTCGTCACCGCCTACGCCGAGCGGAGCGGCGACGCCGGGCTCGGCGGTCTGGTTCCGCCGTGGATGGCGCACTACGCCGCGGTGCGCGCCAAGGTGGACGGGCTCGCCGCACGCGACGCGGGCGTGCCGCCGGACGAACGGGCGACGCTCGCCCGGCGCTCCCACCGCTACGGGCTGCTCGCCCTCGGCGCGCTGCTGCCGCCGGCGCTGGTCCTGACCCACGGGCTCCCCGCTTCGGGGAAGAGCACCCTGGCGCGCGAACTGTCCCGCGCGCTGTGCGCCGAGTGGTTGCGCAGCGACGCGGTCCGGCTCGAGCACGCCGACACCGCGGGCGAGCGCTACTCCGAAGCCGGCCGCAGCGCCGTCTATGCGCGGCTGCTCGCCCGCGCCGAGGACGCGCTCGCCGCCGGGCGTTCGGCGGTCGTGGACGCCACCTTCCAGCGACGCGCCTGGCGCGCCCCCTTCGTGGAGCTCGCACGCCGCCGCGGCGTCCCGCTCCTGCTGGTCGAGACGCGCGCCGACCCGGCGGTGCTCCGCGAACGACTGGAGCGGCGCGCCCGCGAGGGCGCCGACCCGAGCGAGGCCGACGCCGCGGTGCTGGAACGCCTGCGCCGGGACTGGGAACCCGCCGACGAGGTCGCCCCCGACGCCCGGCTGGTCGTGGACGCCGCCTCCGCGCCCCCCGAGGACCAGGCCCTCGCCGTGCTCGCCCGGCTCGACGACCTCACCGTCCCCGACGCGACGCCGGACGCGACGCCTGCTCCGTGAGGACCGCGAGCCCGGGAGTATCATCGGCCCCGCCCCGATGGAGCGATCGGGGCGCAGCGAGCCGATGCCGACGCATGCCTTGACCATCCCCACTCCCGGCCGGGGTTTCGTGGACGTCACCGCCCCCGTGGCCGAGGTGGTCACCGACACGGGAGTGGACAGCGGTCTCGCCCACGTGTTCCTGCGGCACACCAGCGCCGGGCTGATCCTGTGCGAGAACGCCGACCCGCAGGTCCTGCGCGACCTCGAGGCGTGGATGGAGCGGGCGGTCCCGGACGGCGACCCGCTCTTCCGCCACGTCGCCGAGGGCCCGGACGACATGCCGGCCCACGTGCGCTCGGTCCTCACCGGCGCCTCGCTGACCCTCCCCGTCCGCAACGGCCGCCTCGCGCTCGGCACCTGGCAGGGCATCTACCTGTGGGAACACCGCGCCCACCCCCACCGGCGGACCCTGCTCGTCACCGTGCTCGGCGCCTGATTCCGGACCGGCCCGATTCTTGCAGGGAGAGAGGGCTCCATTCGCCTTCCGACGATGCTCTCCCTGCTCCTCGTCCTGCTCCAGGCCCCGACGGCTGCTCCCGCTCCCCACGTTTCCGAGTGGACGCTGCGGAGCGACCCGGCCACGGGCGCCGCTTTCTGGCTCGCCGGTCCCGGACGCCGTCCCGGCCTCGTTCCCGCCACGGAACGAGAATGGGAAGAGCGGGCCCGCACCATGGTCGAGCACTGGCGCACGCACCTGGGCGTGGACCCCGACACGCTGACGCTCCGCTCGGTGCGCCGCCTCGACCTCTCCCGATTCGGCGGGACCGACAAGGTCGTGGTCGTCTTCGGGCAGGCCTCGTCGGGCGTCCCCGTCCTGGGCGCCACGGTGGCCGTGGCCTTCGCCGCGGACGGCTCCTTCCGCTTCGTCACCTCCTCCGCCGCCCCCGGGCTCGGCCCCGCGGCTGCCGTCCCGAGCCGGGCACCGAGCTGGGCGCCGAGCCGGGCCCGATCCGCCTTCCTCGAACGCCGCGGCGTGGAGCCCGACCACAGCACGAGCCCCCAGCCGGTCTGGGTGCGCGGACGGGGAGAGGAGCGCGGACGCGTCGTCCTCGCATGGCAGGTCGAGGCCTGGCGCGACGGGCGGGACGGCGCCCGGGTCCTGATCGGAGACGACGGCGCGCTGCTCGGCTTCGATGCGCTGGTCCACGCCTGCGGCGGCGAGCGGACGGCCACGGCCACCGGGAGCGTGAGCGTGTGGGCCACGCCCGCGGCGGCGCCCAACGACCTCGGGCCGGACGGCCCCCTCCACCCGCCCGTGCTCCAGGCCGCGCCCTCCCTCGCGGTCCTCACTCCCTTCGGCGCGACCGTGACCAACGCCAACGGCAACTTCGGACTCACGAACGCTCCACCGTTCCCCTTCCCCGCGTCGTTCCAGTTCCTCGGCCCCTTCGCCGCGGTGCACGACGCCGGCGGCGCGAGCTACGTGGAAGACGCCCTGCTCGTCCCCGGCGCCGCGAACGCCGTCGTCCTGAACCCGACGCTCACGGAGGAGGTCACGGCGCAAGCCAACGCGTTCCTGCAGATCGGCCGCTTCCGCGACTGGGTCCGTTCGGTGGACCCCGAGGACGCCACCATGGACGTCCAGGTCCTGGCCTACGTGAACGAGGACGCCCCGAGGATCGCGTGGTTCGAGCAGGGGCCGCAGCGCTGGTCCATCCACTTCTCGCGGGCGACCGCGACGCGACCGAACGCGGCCTATTCGACGCTGGTCGCCCACGAACTGGGACATTGGGCCAACGAGCTCTACGGCGTCGGCAACGACGAGGCGAGCGGATTCGGTGAAGGACTCGCCGACGCCTGGGCGATGTACGTCTACGACACCCCCTACGTCGGCATGGACTTCTTCGGCCCGGGGACGTGGCTGCGGGAGGGCGGCGACGGCAATCAGGTCCAGTTCTGCGGCGACGACGCCCCCGGCTGCCACGGCGACCCCTACGTGGACGGCCAGGTCCTGTCGGGCGCGCTGTGGAAGACACGGGAGGCGCTGGCCGCCAGCCTGGGCGACCCCGCCGGCGACGACCTCGCCAACGCCTTGTTCCTCGGCTGGCTGCAGACCTTCGGGGATCGCTGGACGAGCAGCCTGATCCGCGACCACTGGCTGCTGCTCGACGACGACGACGGCAACCTGCTCGACGGGACGCCGCACCAGGACGCGATCGAAGCCGGTTTCCTGGCGCACGGGTTCCCGGCCTTCTCCACCAACCGCTTGCCCGCTCCCACGACGGTGTTCGCAGGCAATCCTGATGGTTCCCAGTTCGGCGGCGGCGGGCCCCTGCCGGACCTCTCCGCAGACGGGCGTTGGCTCGCCCTGGAGTCGGACTACTCCTTGGTCGCAGACGACCGCAATCACGGAGCAGACGTCTATCGGCTCGACCGACAGACCGGGGACCTCGTCCTGGTGTCGGTGGACGTCAACGGCAACTCGGTCGCCGCCGGCGGCTACATGCCCTCGATGTCAGCGGACGGACGCGTCATCGGTTTCGTTTCCTATGCTCGCGACCTGGTTCCGAACGACCACAACGGCGTCGAGGACGTCTTCGTGCGCGACCTGGAGACGGGAACCACCCGACTCGTCTCGGTCTCGCTCTCGGGGAACTCCGGTAACGCCGCCACCAAACGCCTCCTCGTCAGCGGCAACGGACGCCATGCCGCGTTCACCAGCGCTGCTTCCGACTTGGTGCCCAACGACACCAACGGCGCCGAGGATCTCTTCGTGCGCGACCTGGTCGCCGGGACCACGACGCGCTGCAACCTCGACGTGCAAGGCAACGAAAGCACTGGACAGATCGAATTGCTGGACCTTTCCTGGGACGGTCGTTTCGTCCTGTTCTCGAGCGACGCCGACGATCTGGTCGCCGGTGACACGAACGGCCTGACCGATCTGTTCGTCCGCGACGTGGTCCTGGGGACGACCCGTCGCGTGAGCGTGGGATCCGGAGGCGTGGAGCTGACCGCCGGGGCCAATCGCTACAGCGGGGGCATCTCCGACGACGGACGCTTCGTCCTGTTCCAGAGTCATGATCCGTCCCTGCCGGGCCATTCAGGAAGCGATCAACCCTACGTACATGATCTGGACTCCGGGATCACGGAATGGCTGGGGCAGACGCTCAGCGGCACGCCAACCCAACACAACATCAATGTGAGCTACATCTCCGCCGACGGCCGATTCGCCTCGTTCTCTTCCGACGCCGGGGATCTCGCTCCGCACGACACCAATGGCAGGCTGGACGTCTTCCTGCGCGACCGCTGGCGCGGCACGACCGAGATCGTCAATCTCTACTGGGACGGTCGGCAGACCTATACCCGCCCGTACGGAGGAAGGATCGCGGGAAACGGTCGTTTCGCGATCTTCTTCAGCCTCGACATGGGCCTCGATCCGAGTTTCCCTTTCCTGTGGAACACGTTCTGGATTCGCGACCGCGGCACGGTGTTCCCCTACCTCGTGCACGGCCCGATGGTGCGTGACGCCCTCGGCTGGTGGGAGGTGGGCGGCCTCGAACCGGGGATGACCGCCTACGTCCTCGCCGGCCCCTCGGCCGGCAGGAGTCCGGCCCCTGCTGCGCTTGGGGGCGGCACCGTGGACCTCGGCGCCCCAATCGTCGTCCTGGGCAGCGCGGTCGCCGACACCAACGGTGTCGCGCGCATCGTCGCCCGCGTCCCCGGATTCTCCGGAGCCGACGTCGTCCACCTCCAGGCGTTCGTACCGGCGCCGGGGCCGACCCTGCCGCCCCTCACGAGCGAGGCCCGAGCGGTTCCGCTGCTGCCCTGACCGGCCGCCGTCTCCTGCGCACGGCGCCCGCGGCTCACGGCAACAGGTCCAGGCCCACCGCGTTGCTCACGGACACGACCCACCCGGACGCCGGGTCCTGGACGACCACGGACCACCACACGGTGGAGCCCGCCCAGGCCGCGAGTTCGCCGGGGCGCGTCGCCAGGAAGGCGGTCGCATCCCCGGCTGCGTCCAGGACACCCTGCGCACCGTAGAGGAAGGGCGGCGCCCCACCGAGGGCGAGGAGTCGGGTCAGCGGGTCGAGGACCAGGGGCACGTTCACCCCGCGGTAGTCGAAGCCGGGAGAAGTACCGGTGGTCGAGGCGAGCAGGAAGTAGTCGCGACCGGCGAAGCGCTCCTCGAAGTCGGCCTGGAAGGTGACGTGCCCGCCGAGCGAGGTCGCCAGCTCGGCCGGGGTGAGCGTCAGCACGCCGGGCACCCGGTCGTCGCGCGGGTCCTCCGGGGAGGTCTCGTAACCGTTCCGGCGGCCGTCGCGGTCGGTGTCCTCTTCGCCGTCGCTCACGCCCCCGCCGTCGGTGTCGGCGGCCAGCGGGTCGGTCCAGGTCCCGGGGTCCGCGTCGGGCTGGAAGACCAGGGGGTCGGTGCCGAGGATGCCGGCCCCCGGGTCGCCGGGCCAGCGGATGGAGTCCAGGCCGAGCTCGGTCCCGTCCTGGAGTCCGTCACCGTCGCTGTCGGCCTGCGCCGGGTCGGTCGGGCCGGTCATGCGCGGCGAGACGGCGGCGATCTCCTCGCCGTCGGACAGGCCGTCGTCGTCGGTGTCCTGGTCCCACGGGTCGGCGCCGTAGGCCAGCTCCTCGGAACGGAACAGCCCGTCACCGTCCTCGTCGGGGTCCTGCAGGGCGGTGATCACGTAGCCGGGACGCGACAAGCCGCTCCAGTACTGGCGGGCGCCGATCGCCAGGTCGGAGAACCCGTCGCCGTCGAGGTCGGCGCCGAAGGCGACGGATTCCGGGGTGCTCGCCAGCCCGTCGTCCCAGGTCGCCCCGAGGTCGGTCCAGCCCAACGCGGCGCCGGTCGCCGGCGAGAGGAAGCCGACGCCACTCCCCGCGGGGAAGAGGAGGTCGTCGGAACCGTCCCCGTCGAGGTCGCCGACGTTGGCGACCGCGCCTGCGGTGATCACGCGGCCGTCCACCTCGAGCCACAGGTCCAGGACCTGTCCGGTGGCGCCGCTGAAGAGGACGAGGGGCGTGGGGTAGGGACCGCTTCCCAGCGCGGCCAGGTCCTCGACTCCGTCGCCGTCCACGTCGCCGGCCCAACAGAAGGACTGCCCGATGGAGTAGTCGTCGGTGGGCGCATAGCGGAAGAGGACGGCGCCGGTGGCGCCGCTGTAGGCGACGAGGACGCCACGCCGCCCGAACGCCTCGTGGCCTCCGACGACGACGTCGGCGAGGCCGTCGCCGTCGAGATCCTTGCCACCGAAGACCCCGCTGCCGAAACGGCTGTTGATGCCCCCGGAGAGGGGATCCCGCAGACGGCGGAGCCGGGCGCCGTTGGCGCCGGAGAAGATCGTCGCGGCGCCACGCCCAGCGTAATAGCCCGGGATGCCGACGACGATGTCCGGGAAGCCGTCGCCGTTCACGTCGCCGGCGTTGGCCACGGAGGCGCCGAAGTCGGTTTCCCAGGAGTGCCGCCGCAGGCTCTGCACCCAGGCGCCCGTGGCTCCGGAATGGATCCTCACCTGTCCCCTGCTGGAGTAGTAACCGGGGAAGCCGACACAGAAGTCGGGGACGCCGTCGCGCGTGTAGTCGCCGATGTTCGCCACGGAGGCGCCGAACTCGTAGGACCACTGGTCGGCGGGCGCGACGCGGTAGATCGTGGCCCCGGTGAGCGGGGACCTCGCCTCGACCGAGCCTCGGCCGTCCCAAGGCGCGGAGACCAGCAGCTCCTCGACCCCGTCGCCGTCGAGGTCCGTGAAGAAGGTGACCGAGTGGCCGAAGCGGGCGAAGTTGGCCCCGGTGGAGGTGCCCGAGATGCGAAGGTCCGGGAGCCAGTTCGGGCCCTGTGGCAGGAGGAGCAGGAACGGGAGGAGCAGGGTCATGACGGGGAGGCCGCGAGGCCGATGGGTTGGGAAGGGAGGCCGCACGCCTGCGGCCTCCAGCCCTTGCAAATGCCGTTCCAAACGGAACCCGGTGGGCGACCGCCCGCCGAGACGCGCGGAAGCGTGCGATCCCGCTCCAGGCAGGTGGCGAAGCGCCCGACGGGGAAGGCCCCGCAGGCCGATCAGACGCGGAGGACGCCCTCGCGGGCGACGCGTTGCATCGCCTCGAACTCGGGCTCCCAGAAGAAGCGCTCCTCGCCGAAGGCCGGGCGCAACTGGTCGAGCCAGGTCGCCTCCTCGTCGTAGGCGGCGAAGAACGGGCGCTGCACCCACTCGGGGTTGCGGCCCTGGATGAAGCGCAGCACGAAGACCTTCTCGCCGCGGATCTCGGCCACCCCCTGGACCTCAACCTTGCCCGGGGCGGCGCTCATGGACGGTCCGCGCGCGGTGCGGCCGAGGCCGGAGACCCGCTTCATCGCCTCGCGGTAGACCTCCCAGGCCCGGGCCAGCGGCACCTCGAACTGGTTCTTCGCGCCGGTGTCGCGCTCGACGAACATGTAGTAGGGCACGATGCCGAGCCGCACCTGTTCGCGCCAGGCCTCGGCCCAGGCCTCGGCGTCGTCGTTGATGCCGCGGAGCAGCGGCCCCTGCGAGCGGATCTCGACTCCGGCGTCCCGCAGCCGGCGGATGGCCTGCCGCGCAATGGCGGGCTCGAGCTCGCGCGGATGGTCGTAGTGCGCCATCACCGCGACGTGCTTGCCGGACGCCACCATGCGCTCGAACAGCCGCAACAGGTCGTCGGCGTCCGGGTCGGTGACGAACCGGTAAGGCCAGAAGCTCAACGCCTTGGTGCCGATGCGCAGGCTCTGGACGTGCTCGAACTCGGGCGCCGCCAGCGGCTCGAGGATCTCGGCCACGTGCGCGCTCTTCATCACCATCGGGTCGCCGCCGGTGACGAGCAGGTCGGTGACCTCACGGTGCCGCCGGAGGTACTCCTGCAGCAGACCGCTCTCGCGCGACGCGAAGCGCAGGTCGGGGTCGCCCACGAACTGGGCCCAGCGGAAGCAGAAGCTGCAGTAGCTGTGGCACGTCTGCCCCCGGGCCGGGAAGAACAGCACCGTCTCGCGGTACTTGTGCTGCATGCCCGGCAGGGCCTCGCCGTCGAGACGCGGCACGTTCAGGTCGAGCTGACCCGCCGGGTGCGGATTGAGCTCGTGCCGGATGGACCAGGCCACCCGGTCCACCTCCTCCCGCGGAGCCCCGGAGCGCAGCACCGCCGCCATCCGCTCGAAGTGGGCCGGTTCGAGCGCGTCGGTGGCCGGGAAGACCAGCCGGAAGATGGGGTCGTCCGGCGCCGCCGTCCAGTCGATCAGCTCCTCCAGGACGTACGCGTTGACCCGGAAGGGCAACACGTGGGCCACGACCCGCATCGCGAAGCGCTCCTCCTCGGAGAGACGCGCCAGCTGGGGGAAGCGGTCGAGGTCACGGACGGTGAAGACCTGGAAGCGCCGCGCCGCCGGAGCGGAAGCGGCCTGGAGCCGGGCGAGTTCGGTCGGTGGGTTCATGCAGGGGCGAGAACGAAGTGGAGAGGCGGCTTCCGGGGGTTTCCCGTCCCTTCGGAAGCCCCGCATGATAACAAGCGGAGCCCACTGCGCGAACGTCGTTTGAAACCAGGCGTACGGAGAGCTGATACGCCCTTCGACGTGCGCGCCACGCCGCGGCCCGCGCGCTCGGGACGCGAGGGGACCTCCTTCCTTCAGCGCGGCCGGACGGGCTCGGCGGCCCAGGCCGCGTCCAGGGCCGCGTAGGCGTCGGGCGCGAACTCGGCGAGCTCGCCGCGCACGAAGGGATGGAAGTCGTTCACGCCAAAGCGCGCTTCGGTGAGCTCGGCGAAGAACTCCTGCGGGTTGGACAGCGCGTAGTGACGGCTCCGCCCGCCCTCCACGTGGAGGACGTCGTCCCACCGACCGGACGCGACCGCCTCACCGTGCAGACGGACCCAGGTCGGGTCGTCCCAGCCGAGCACCTGGTGATGCCACGCATGGGCGAGTTCGTGGAGGACCATGGAAGGTTGGACCCGCGTCCAACCGAGGAAGTTCGCCGCCACCCCGAACTCGACGCCGCCGGCCCAACGCGGATCGAAGCCCTCGTGTTCGCGCAACCAGTCGAGCGAGGGGTGGTAGACGCCGCCGGGCGCGTCGGCGTGGTCGCGCAGGAACCACAGCGGCACCTCGCGAAGCCGCGCGACCGCGGTCGCAGGCAGGGCGGTCTCGACCTCCCAGAGTTTCGTGTCGAGCAGGGCGAGGACGGCGTCGCGGAGTTCCTCGTCGGCTTCCAACGCGCGCTCGAGGTGGACGTCCCAACCGCGCACCCGGCGGGTGTGCCAGCGGCGGGCATCGGCCGGCGGCAGCGCCGCGCGGAGCCCCGGCCCGCGCACCTCGCCCGCCGTCGGGTCCAACTCGGTCGCGCCGGAGTCGCCGGCCACGACGACCACCGGCACTCCGTCGCACCACCGCAGCGGCGCTCCGTCTTCGCCCGCGTCGAGCCACACCAGCGGCCGCAGGTCGTCGGCGGCAAGGACCACCCGCTCGGCCTCGCTCGGCGGGCCGGGGGCGACGACGACGAAGCCCGCGTCTGCGGAGCGGAGCCGCGCCAGGACCTCCGGCCCCGGCGCCTCCCGCCGCTCGCCCGCGACCAGGACGACGACGCCGTCCCGCGTCTCCAGGCGGGGCCCCTCGCCGAAGTCGAGGTCGCGCAAGGGCATCAAGGTGACCACCTCGCCGCGGCGCCCGACCGCGGGAGGCGACTCCGGTCCGTCGCCCCCGGCGCCCGCCGCCGCCCCGCTCTGGAGCGCGGCCGCACAGACGAGGAGGACGGCCGGAAACCGGTTCCACGGAACGCGCTCGGCAAGTCGGCGCCCGCTCCGTCCCGCTGGGCCTCCTCGCACCCCCACCCCTTCACTCCTGGCCCCCGCAGGCATGCACCCAGTCTACCCCCAGAAGGCGCCGCCCAAGGAAAGCGGGCGCCGACCCGAAGGCCGGCGCCCGCCGTGGGGCGAGGGGCCGCAGCCCTACTCGTAGATGTAGGTGCTCTCGGTCTCCTCGACCGGCTCCTTCGACTGGGCGCTGACCATGGACACCTTGAAGCGGATGTCCTTGGCCTTCACCGCCTTGACCGTCACCTGGTAGGTGGCCTTGGCCTTGGGGGCGAGCCGCGCCAGCGGGGCGAAGCGCACCGTCTGACCGGCGGCCGACGCCTGGGTCGGACCGTTGCCGGCGACGTACTGGACCTCGGCCGGCAGCATCGCCGTGATCACGATGTCGTTGGCGTCGGCCGAGCCCTGGTTGGTCACGGTGATGGTGTAGCGGATGTTCCCGCCGACCTCGACCGGGTCGTCCAGGTCCACCACCTCGAGGAGGATGGCCGGGATGCCCTCGACCAGCGTCTCGTGCGTGTCGGCGACCGCACCGGCGCAGAACGCCTGGGCGGTGGCGACGTTGCGGAGACGACCCGCCGCAGTGGGCATGACGGTCACGCTGACCTTGCGGCTGGCCCCCGGCGCCAGGGTGCCGAGCTTCCAGGTCACGGTGCGACCCGAGGCCTGACCGCCGCCGGTGGCCGAGCGGAACTCGACGCCGGCCGGCAGGTCGTCCACCAGGACGGTGTCGCGGGCCTCACCGTCACCGGTGTTGGTGACCGTGATGTCCCAGGTGATGGGACGACCGATGAAGCGACGCTCCGGACCGGTCTTGACCACCTTCAGGGCGGGCTCCACGACCACGGTCTGGGCCTTGGCCTGGGCCTTCAGTCCGCCGGCCGCGGTCGCCGTCGCCGTGTTCTCGAAGCGGCCCTTGCGGTCGGCCTCGACGGTGGCGCGGAAGGTGCGGCTCTGGCCCGGGCCGAGCTCGGCGATGCGGAAGGACAGGCTGTCCTTGCCGTCCTTGGTGCGCAGCCCCTTCGGCAGCTGGTCCACGATGCGCACGTCCTTGGCGGCCGCGTCACCCGAGTTGGTCACCGTGAAGGTGTACTCGATGGGCTCGCACTTGAGCACCTTCGGGGTCGCCGTCTTCTTGAGGGCGAGGTTCGGAGCCGTCACCACGGTGTCGGCGCAATCCTCGGCCTTCAGCGAACCCTTCTCGGCCGCGACCTGGGCGCAGTTGTGGAACGTACCGGTGCGCTCGGCCCGGACGTCCACGGTGATGGTCTTGCGGGTGCCGGCGGCCATGTCGCCGAGCGACCAGGACAGGCTGCGACCGCTGACCTTGGCCGCGGGCGCGCTGGACACGTAGGCCAGCCCCTTCGGCAGGGTGTCGGTGACCGTCACGCCGCGCGACGTGGTGTCGCCTCCGGCCTGGACCACGATGTCGTAGCGGAAGGTCTCGCCCACGACCGCGGTGGCCGGGGCCGACTTGGCGATGCCGATGGCCGGCGAGACCCAACGCAGCGGGGTCTTCCACTCGCCCAGCAGGACGGGCGGCTTGCAGCACTCCTCGTCGGCCGGCTTGACGACGCGGGTCAGGACCACGTTCTCGCCCTTGGCCGGAGCCTTCTGGACGACGGTGGTCTTGGCCCAGCCCTGGGCGTCGGTCTCGGTCGCGAGCGAGGTCTTGCCGCTCTTGCCGAGCGTGGCGGCGGGGCCGCTGACGATCTCGAACGAGACCTGGTAGCCCTCGAGCGGGCGACCGTCCGAAGCACGGACCACGTGCACCGAGACCGGCTGGCTGGAGCCGGTGCGGGCGGAGCCACCCTCGGACACGGTGATGGCCACGTCCTCCCAGTTCACCGAGGTGAACGCGGTCTGGCGGTCCCAGTCGGCGACGTCGGGGCAGTAGGCCACGACGTGGCTGGCGCCGACCATCGGCGAGGTCACCGAGATCCAGGTGGTGCCGTCGGAATCGGTCTCGGTGTAGGCGTACGAGGACGATTCACGCTCGGCGTCGTCGCCGATGCCGCCTTCCTCGTCGATGTCGAGGATGGTGCCGACGCTGCCCTCGGAGAGCAGCCACTCGACGCGGGCGCCGCGGACCGGGTCACCGTCTTCGTCGGTGACCTTGGCGTGGAGGACGGCGCGGCCGCCGGGGGCGACCACGGTGGCCGCCTGCTCGAGCGTGAGTTCGGCCGGACCACCGGAGTAGTTCGCCGAACCATCGGCGTCGGAACGGGGGATGGCGCACGAAGCGCCGACGAGCGCGGCCGCGGCCGCACCCAGGAGGAGTCTGCGTTGGAGGGTCATTTCCTTGGGAAGTTGGGAGTAGGGCGTCGCAACGGACGAGCCGGGAGCGCGACGGGAGTCGGGCGGAAGGGCGAGGCCCGATCGGCCCCGACACTGCCCTGGGAGCCGTCTCCCTCGCCGCCCCCTCGGACGGGGGGGAAGACGGAGGGAAACGGCGTGGAGTATAGCCGTGCCGCCCCGTTCCAGGGTCGGCGCCCGCACCCTGCGCAGCGCCTCCGCAGCACGTGCGTATCCGCCGACGGGGTCGTGGGTTGCGCCCTCCGCCCCGTCGGCGACCGGGCCGCGTTCACCGCTCGAGCAGGAAGGCGCCGACCTCGAGCAGCCACCACCATTGGTTCTCGCTCTGGTCGAGGGTGCCGGTGAAGCAGACCCGATGGCGCGGCCACCAGTAGGCCCACGAATTGCCGTAGCCGTCGTGGCCGACGACGAAACCGGGGGCGGCGGTCAGCTCGACGCGGAACAGGCCGAGGCCGTAGGAGACGCCGGGCTCGCCGGTGGGCGTCCAGCTCGTCATGGCGGCGAGCGAGGACGGCCGCCGGAACAGCCGCCCCTCGAACGTGCCGCGCAGGAAACGCTCGAGGTCGCGGGTGTCCGAGGCCAGCCCGCCGCCGGCCCAGTCGGCGCTGTTGTGACGACGCGTGGTCATGTCCCAACGCCCGTCGTAGCGGTGGGCGAGGACGGCGCCGGGCGGGTCCGGCTCGTGCCAGCGCAACCAGGTGTCGGTCATGCCGAGCGGCTGGAAGACGCGGGTGCGCAGGACCTCCTGGAGCGGCAGCCCGGTGACCTCTTCCATGGCGAGCCCGACCAGGACGAAACCGGTGTCGGAGTAGTGCCAGCCGGTGCCGGGGACGAAGCGCGGGGTCAGCCCCGGCACGTAGTCGAGGATTTGGTGCGGGTCCCAGAGCCGCCGAGGCCGTAGCAGGTAGTCGAACAGGAAGGCGTTGACTTCGTCGAAGAGGTAGGGCGGGTCGGTCCAGTAGTCAGGCAGTCCGGCGGTGTGCGACAGGCACTGGCGCACCGTGACCTCGGGGCCGTAGTCGTGCCCGCCGATGACGAGGAAGTTCGGCGGCAGCGTGCCCGGCGGCAGGTAGGACGCGACCGGCGCGTCGAGGTCGAGCAGCCCCTCCTCGACCAGGACCAGGGCGGCGGCGGCGGTGACGGCCTTCGAGGTGGACGCGATCTCGAACGCGGCGTCCGGCGGCATGGCCGGCCCGCCGCGGCGCAACGACCCGGCGGTGGTCTCGAAGGCGCCGCCCGGCCAGCTCATGCGCAGGACGCCGCCGCCCCAGCCGTCGTTGCGACGAACCGCGGTCTGGAGGGCGCCGGTCAGCAGACGCTGCTCACCCGGGGTGAGCTGCAACTGGGGCGCGGCCAGGGGCAGGGCGGCGGCGAGGGTGAGGAGCATGCGGCGGGGAGGCGGACGGTCAGGGTTCGAGGAGGGAGGCGCCGAGTTCGAGCAGCCACCACCAGGAGCTCTCGCTCTGGTCGAGGGTGCCCGTGAAGCAGACGCGGTGGCGCGGCCACCAGTACGCCCAGGACGAGACGAAGCCGTCGTGGCCGACGACGAAGCCGGGGGCGGAGAGGAGTTCGATGCGGAACAGCCCGAGCCCGTAGGAGACCCCGGGCGTGCCGGTCGGCGTCCAGGTGGTCATCGCGGCGAGGGAGGCCGGGTCGCGGAACAGGCCGCCTTCGAAGACGCCGCGCAGGAAGCGGTCGAGGTCGCGCGTCGTGGAGGCCACGCCGCCGCCGGCCCATGCGGCGCTGTTGCCGCGGCAGGTGGTCAGGTCCCAACTCCAGCGGAAGCGGTGGGCCAGGGGAGGCGCGCCGGCGGGGTCGGGTTCGTGCCAGCGGAGCCAGGAATCGTGCATCCCGAGCGGAGTGAAGACGCGCGAACGCAACGCGTCGGCGAGGGGGCGTCCGGTCACCGCCTCGACGGCCATGCCGACGAGGAGGAAGCCGGTGTCGGAGTAGTGCCAGCCGCCGCCCGGCGCGAACGCCGGCGTGAGCCCGGGGACGTAGGCGAGCACCTCGTCGGGGGTCCAGGCGCGTTGCGGCCGGGCGAGGTAGTCGGCGACGAAGGCATTGATGCCGGGAGCGACGAAGGGCGGGTCCTTCCAGTAGTCGGGGAGGCCCGAGGTGTGGGAGAGGCACTGGCGCAGGGTGACCTCCGGGCCGTAGTCGTGACCGCCGACGACGATCAGGTTCGGCGGCAGGGTTCCCGGGGGCAGGTAGGACGCGACCGGCGCGTCGAGGTCGAGCAGTCCTTCCTCGACCAGGACCAGGGTGGTCGCGGCCAGGACCGACTTGGAGACGCTCGCGACCTCGAAGGAGGCGTCGGGGGTGATGGCGGGGCCGCCGGGCTGGAGGGCCCCCGCTGCGGCCTCGAAGGCGCCGCCCGGCCAGCTCATGCGCAGGACGGCGCCCCCGAAGCCCTGGTTCGCGCGCGCCGCGGCCTCGAGCGCGTTGGTCATCACCCGTTGCTCACCCGGGGTGAGACCGAGCTGGGCGGCAGCGGGTGCGGCGGCGAGGACCAGGGAGACCCACATCACGGACATGGTAGGCGATGCCCGAAGACCAGGGTGGCGTTGCGAGCCCCCGGACGGCGCTCCATGGCCTATGCTGGAACCATGCCCATCCCGCTCCTGTTCTTCGCCCTCGTCCCGGCGCAGTCCACCGGCGTCTCCCTCGCCCCGCACGTGGACTGGCCGCTCACGGGTTCCCAGCCGCAGGAAGTCGCCGTGGTGGACTTCGACCGCGACGGCGACCTCGACCTCGTGGTGTCCTCGTCCGGCGACCCGGACCAGACGCTGAAGTGGAACGACGGAACCGGCGTCTTCGACGACGAGGAGAGCATCATCACGGCGTTCCCGAGCTGGGGCGTCGGCGTCGGCGACTTCGACGGCAACGGCTGGCCCGACCTCGCCTTCGGCGACGGCTGGTACGGGGGCTCCGACGTCGAGGTGTGGTTCGGCAACCCCGCCGACCCGGCGCGGCCGGTGCTCGGCGCGGTCCTCGCCGCCGGCAGCTTCCCCATCGCGTTGCGCGGCGGCGACGTGGACGGCGACGGCGACGACGACCTGGTAGTCGCCAACGACGTCTCCGGCGGGGTGATGCTGTTCCGCAACCTCGGCGGCGGCGTCTTCGGTACCGCCGAGCAACTGCCCTCGACGGCGAGCATGGCCTGCCGCAAGCTCGAACTCGCCGACGTGGACGGCGACGGCGACCTCGACGTCGTGCTCACCGCCTACGGGCTCTGGGTGTTCCCGAACGACGGCACCGGGCACTTCCCGGTCCGCAACCACGTCGGCGCGTCCGGCCACGTCGGCCTCGCCGTCGCCGACTTCGACCAGGACGGCATCCTCGACTTCGCGACCTCTGCGCTGTACTCGAACGTGGTGGACGTCATCCGCGGCGACGGCGCCGGCGGCGGCCGGCTCATCGGGTCGGTCGCGTTCTCGGCCGACGTCACCGGGCTGCACGCCGCCGACCTCAACGGCGACGGGCTCGCCGACCTGGTCGGCGTGCTGTCCTGGCCGGGGCAGGTCGCGGTGGTCACCGGCCACGGCGACGGCACCTTCCACACGGCCCAGACCTTCGCCACCGACGTCGCGCCGCAGGTCGTCGCGTCCGGAGACTTCGACGGCGACGGCGACCCCGACCTGGTGACGGCCAACCGGGTCCATGGGGCCGACGCCACGGTGTCGGTGCTCGACGACGTCTCGCCCCCCGAGGCCTGGCGCCACCTCGGCCTGGGTCTGGAGGGGCCGAGCGGCGACCTGCCCCTGCTGCGGGGGTCGGGCGCCACCCAGCCCGGCGGAAGCGTTCGGCTCGACCTCGAGCACGGCGCGGCCGGCGGGAACGCCGTGCTGGTGGTCGGCCGGGCGCGCCGGGACCTCCCGTTCTCGGGCGGTGTCCTCGTCCCCCGCCCCGACTTCGTCCTGCCGCCGCTGCCGCTCGACGCCCAGGGTGCCGGCGCCTGGAACCTCACCGTGCCCCCGACCACCCCGGTCGGCAGCTCCGCCTGGTTCCAGGCCTGGATGGACACCCGCGACGCCGCCTCGAACGGCCTGCGCCTGACCATCGGCTGACCGCGCCCCAGCCCCGGACGTTCCTGGTCCCGGCCGGGGCGTAACCCTCTCCTCTCCCGGGTATTCACTTCACCATGGTTTCGAGTCTCCTGATCCTGCTGCCCGTCCTGGTACCCCTCCAGGCTTCCGGCCCTCGAGCCCCGCTGCACCCCACGCATGACCGGCTCGTCCTCCGCGACTCCGTCACCGGAGCCGCCCGCCTCGTGGCCGGGCCGGGCCAGGCCCCAGCGCGCCCCCCTGCCGACGATCGCGCCTGGCTGGCCCGCGCCCTGGAGCTGGTCGGAGAGGGACGGCCTCTTCTCGGAGTCGACCCTGCGACCCTCGTCCCGCGCGAGGTCGTCCACCTCGACCTCGCTCGGGTGGGCCTGACGGACAAGGTCGCCGTCGTCTTCGACCAGACATGGGGTGGAGCGCCCGCGCGTGGAGCGCAGGTCACCGTCCTGATGGACCCTCGAGGCGCATCGAGGGCCATCGTCTCGAGCGCCTTCGTCGGGACGCCGCCGTCCGAAGCGACCGACCTCGTCGGCCCGGGCGAAGCCGAGCTCACGGCGCGGGCCGAGGTCGAGAGCCAGCTCGGGGAGGCGCCGGTGACCGTCCTGCACAGCGGACTCGTGGCTCTCCGCCCGGATCCGGCCTCGCCCAGGGTCCGATGGGCGCGAGCGGTCTCGCTGTGGACCGCCGACGGCCGCGGGCTCCGCGTCTTCGTCGATGCCGAGGATGGCGAGGTCCTCGCCCGCAGACGACTCGATCGAGGCTGTGGGCTCGGCGATACCAGGGATGCGCACCGAACAGCAGACTTCGGCGGGCGTGTCGGCGCCTGGGCCACCCCGGGCGACCCGAGCGCCGGCTACCTGCCCGACTCACCAGCCAACCCACCCACCCTCCAACCCATGCCCCAGCTCGAGGTGGTCACGAGCGTGGGCACGGCGCTGACGGACGCGAACGGGACGTTCGTCCTCTCGGCAGGTTCTGCAACCCGAACCCGCGCCGGATTCGCCCCCTACGGCGCGTGGGTCGAGGTCCGCACCGCCTTCGGGGCACCATTGGTGGACGCACGTACACTGTCGGTTGGCGTTCCCGAAGCAGTCGTCCTCGGCGCCCCCGGCAATGAGTACGCGGTCGCCCAGGCCAATGCCTTCCTGCTCGTGAACCGGCTGCACCACTGGGTGCGTCGAAACGCCCCGGGCGACGACACCTTGGACGCCCGATTGCTGGCGGTCGTCAACGAGAGGGACCCGCGCCGCGCTTGGTTCGAGGAGGGCCCCCGTCGGCCGTCCATCCATTTCGACCGGGCCAACGGCAACCTGCCGAACCTGGCCTACGGTACGATCGTCGTGCACGAGGCGGGGCACTGGGCCACCCGCCGCTATGGCGTCGATGGGGCCGATCCTGGATTCGACGAGGGTCTGGCCGATGCCTGGGCGGCGTACGTCCTCGAGACGCCGCTGATCGGCGAGGGCATCCAGGGGCCCGGAACGTACCTGCGTACCGGGGACTCCCGGAATGCACGTCCCTTCTGTGGCGACGGAGCCGACGGCTGCCACGGCGACCCCTACGCCGACGGCGAGGTGCTGTTCGGAGCGCTGTGGAAGACGCGCGAGGCCTTCGTCTCCGCCTACGGCGACCAGGGTGATGCCATGGCCGACGCCCTGTTCCTGGCCTGGCAGCGTGCCTTCGACGACGGCCGCATCGGCACGCCGATCCGAGACCACTGGCTCCTGCTCGACGACGACGATGGCGACCTGCTGAACGGCACGCCGCATCAGGACGAGATCGAGACCGGCTTTCTCGCCCACGGCTTCCCCGCTTTCCCACCCCCGGGCACCGAACTGCCTACCCCGCGGACGTGGATCGCTTCGGTGGATCCGAACAACTACATCCAGTGGCTCTACCCCATCCTGGGCGGGATCAGCCTCGACGGATCGGTCTTCGTGTTCGGCACGGGCCGAACGCTCGCTCCCAACGACACCAACGCCAACTACGACGTCTATTTGCGCGATTGGCAGACGAACACCTACGAACCGGTGTCGGTGGGGCCGCTGGGGGTGACCGGCAACGGGGACTCCTGGGAGGGCGACATCTCCCAGGACGGCCGCTTCGTCGCCTTCCATTCGTACGCCTCGGACCTCGTCCCCCGCGACACCAACGGAGTGGCCGACGTCTTCGTGCGCGACCGTTCGGCCGGGGTGACCAGGCGGGTGAGCGTGTCCAGCCTCGGCATGCAAGGCAACGGAGACAGCACCTCCCCCGCCATCAGCGCCGACGGCCGCTACGTGGCCTTCTACTCCGAGGCCGACAACCTCGTGGCGGGCGACACGAACGGGAGCATCGACGTGTTCCGGCACGACCTGCTGACGGGCCAGACCATTCGGTGTTCCCTGGATTCCAACGGCAATGAGATCGCCTCGATCCGAGACAGCCCAAGACCCGCCATCAGCAACGACGGCAATCGCATCCTGTTCTACTCTTGGGAGGACGGAATCGTTCCCGGGGACGCGAACGGCAACCTGGACATCTTCGTCCGTGACGTCAGCGCGGGGACGACGACCCGCGCCAGCGTCGTGAGCGCCGGCGGGGACCCCGGTGGCGATTGCTTCCCCGTCACCCTCTCCGGAAACGGTCGGTACGTCCTCTTCTATTCCAGTGCCCCCGGCCTCCTGGGCTGGAACGGCACGGATCAGGTATACGTGCACGACCTCCTGACCGGGCTCACCACCTGGGAATCACCTCTTCCCGATGGCACCCCCTCTGCGCGCCCCATGCATCCGCAGGACATCGACGACGATGGTCGGTACATCCTGTTCAGGACCCAGGAAAACCGATTCGCTCCCGAAGACCGCAATCACATGGTGGAGGACCTCTTCCTGCGCGACCGCCAGCATGGCACCTACGAGTTGGTGACCATCGCGTGGGACGGGGGTGCGGCCAATCGCTATTCCCGTGGCGGATTCCTCTCCGGTGACGGGCGCTATGCCCTCTTCGTCTCCAAGGCCAGCAACCTCGACCCGGATGCGCCCATGGCGTTCGACGACGGCTACATCCGCGACCTCGGTTTCCATCCTCCGTACCTGTTCCAGGGCCCGCTCCTCACGGGGGCCGAGGCCTGGTGGGAGGTCCAGGGCGCCGGCCCCGGCGCCCCGGTCACCTTCCTGGCCTCGACCAGCGGGCTCGGCCCGGGCCCCTGTTCGCCCGCCCACGGCGACGTCTGCCTGGAGCTGCTGCCGCCGATCCTCACTCTTGGGACCGTCACCGCCGACATGGCCGGCAACGCCATCCTGCTTCGCGACGTCCCGACGGCCCCACCTGGAACCACCCTGCACGTCCAGGCCGTCGCGGCGACCATCACGGGTGCCCTCGACTACCTGACCACCAACACCCGTTCGGCCCCCATCGTCCCCTGACGCATGGAACGGGCCGGGCTCCATCCCCTGGGCCCGCTCCACCCCATGCCCGAGCCCCCGACTCGTTCAGCGGCCCATGGTGCTTTCAGCGACCCGTGGTCACGACGGTCCCCGTGATCACGCCGGCCCCAGGCACCTATCGCCCGGAAGCGTCGTCCTCGATCCGCAGCCACTCGCGCCGGAGTTCGTCGTCGCTCGCGATGTCGCCCTCCTGCAGCATCCAAGCCAGGGTGGTCAGGTTGGCGAAGAGCACGTGCGCCCCCGACCGATTCCTCACCCACAGGCAAGCCCCCTGCCCCTCGATCCAGTCCACCCCTTCCGGCCCGTTCGAGGGCCCGTAGTGTTCACGAATCACCTCGAGGACGTGCCTCTCGCCCTCGGTCAGCTCCCGAGGCACTCCGTCCCTCATGCGGTCATCACCGGCATCACCCAAGACAATCCTCCACATGCCGCCGCGTCTCCTCGTCCTCGAACCAGACGTGGACGCTCTTCAGACCCCGCGTGAGCAGGATGCGATAGGCCTGCGCGAGGCCGCGACGCAGCGCGAGCCAGGCAGCGCTCCCAGGCCCGTCCTTGCGGGCTCTCCTCAAGGTCTTCATGAGCCCAGACTCGTGGACCTGCTCCAAGTCCACGTCCCAGCCTCCATCGCGCCATCGCAGGTCGCCCAGCCAAAGCACGCCCACGTGGTCGAAATCGAACCCTCGCACCGCGTAGGGGCATCCGACTTCACAAAGCGGGTCGTCATGCATGGGCACACCGTCAGGAGGCTGGACGAACAAAGTGTAGTCCTGATTGTTTGGAGCGTGATTCCATGGCTTGGCCCAAAGGCGCTCCCCATCTTCGTCCTCGCAGACGAAGACGAAGTCCTGCGCCTCGGGCGGAAGGGAATGTGGGCTCCCCACCTTGTAGGTCTTGCCCTTGCGGGCGAATCCGGCAAGCAGCCTTGCACTCCCGCCGCTCTGCATCCGCTGCCGCAACCGAGCCTCCAAGTCGCATGGGCTGCTGGCGATCCCAAAGTCCAAGACTCGTAACCATTTTTCAGCAATCGGACGCAGCTCGTCTGGAGCCCTTCCCTCCAACAGGCCCTCCAACCAAGTCACGAACTCGGTGGAACCGGCGCATCGGAATTGGGCCCCCGACAAGTCGATGGGCTCCACGAACTCTGCGCCAAGCTCTTTCGCCCAACGCCGCAAGTCGTCGATGGTCGTGTTTTCACGGTCCCGGAAGCCCTGGCCGGGGTCCAGGAGGAAGACGGCGACACGCGAAGACCGGATGACATGGTAACCGAGTGGTCCCAGGCCCGTGGCGAAACCAAACTGCCCACGCCCCTCGGGTTTCTCAGGGTCGATGAGAGCATGCGCCTCGTCCACGATAGACACGAGGTACTCGTCATCACGCGCTCCACTGCGGAATACCTTGCCCGTGCTCTTCAGGAGTTGGAGATTCTCGCGCCACCGGATCGGCGCACCGAACACGTCCTCACCGAAGGTCTTGCGTATCAGCGAGAACTCCTGCGTGGTGAGCGGTACGTAGCTCGTCGCCTTCTTGACCACGCCACGCGCTGCCACGCTCTTCCCGACCTTGCGAAACAGCTCCTTCCAGTTGGACTCCTGACTTGCGGACGTAGTCGTCAGAACGACGGCTCCGTCGGGGAGCCGTTCGTCCCTCACAAGCTCAGCCCAGATACGGGCCGCGAGCACCGACTTGCCCGACCCCGGCGGCCCCTTGATGACGATCACCTTCTTTCCTGCGGTGACGGGCTCAGCGAAAAGGCACGGTCGAGCGCGAAGCGAACGATGGCCATGGCGCGGCGCTGGTGGTCCAGGAGGACGAACGGGCTCTCCTCAGGGTGCAGGATCTGCTCGCCGATCTGCCGGACGAAGCCGCGGTCCTGGCGGTAGCTCCCCCGAACGAAAGCTTGGGCGAAGCCCTCGTCTCCACGAACCAGACGTCGCTCCAGCCAGACCGGCAACGCCTCCTCGACCTTCTCGGGAATCACCGAAAGGCAGGGATAATCACGCACGAGACGATCGTTGGGCGGCTCGAGGTAGGCATGGAAGAACCCGCCCCTGGTGAACAGCACGCAGCCTGCGACTCCCGCGTTCCGCTCCTGGACGACCGAATGGAATCGCCGGCAATACTCCACGTAGCCACGCACTTGGTCAGAAGGATGGAGCTCCTCCCTTCCATGTCGCACGATGAGGCCTTCCCGCGGGCCCGGCCGGTCGCCCCAGGTCGCCCAGTGCTTGAGCTCGACGACGACGACCGATGGCCCTTCGTCTCCCTCGCCGAGCAGGACCGCGTCGCACCAGGCCGAGGCCGCGGGTAGCTGATACTCGAGGGCCAGGTGCTCCGGTCCGGCCAGCAGCACGTGGACGCCGCCGAGGTCGCTCGCGGACAGGGTCCGCGCCAGGGCCGGCAGGGAGGAACGCCATGCTTCCTCCTCCTCGCGCCCCCCACGCCCCGTCCGTTCCTTCAATTCGCGCAGCAAGCCGCGCAAGTCGTGCTCGACGCGGTCGCGCAACTCGTCCAGGGTGATCAGGAGCGGCTCCATCGCCGCCCATTGGATCACCTCCCCTCTTCTCGTGCATCCAGCACCCGGAGGACCTC
This sequence comes from Planctomycetota bacterium, assembly GCA_027020785.1. GTDB lineage: Bacteria > Planctomycetota > UBA1135 > UBA1135 > UBA1135 > JALUVI01. The sequence goes on from JALUVI010000083.1 coordinate 47,345, forward strand.
GGCGAGGAGGTCCCAGGCGGCGCGGGGGGTGGTCTGGTCGAGGTCGAGGGTGCGGAGGCGGGTGAGGAGGTCGGGGGCCTCGGCCTCGAGGAGGTCGAAGAGGGTCGGCTGGCTGGGCTCGGGGGCCGGGGGCGGTTCGGAGGCGGACGGGGCGGCGAGGACGCGGCGGGAGAGGTCCTCCTCCTCGCGCTCCAGGCGGGCCAGGACCTCGCGGGCTCGGGCCAGGACATCGGCGGGCAGGCCGGCGAGTTGGGCCACGTGGATGCCGTAGGAGCGGTCGGTGCCGCCCTCCTCGATGCGGTGCAGGAAGACGATCTCGTGGCCGTGCTCGCGCACCGCGACGTTCAGGTTCACGGCGCTGGGCAGCGCGTCGGCGAGGTCGGTGAGCTGGTGGTAGTGGGTCGCGAAGAGCGTCCGCGCCTGGGTCCGGTCATGCAGGTGCTCGCACACCGACCACGCGATGGCCAGCCCGTCGAAGGTGCTGGTGCCGCGCCCCACCTCGTCGAGCAGGACCAGGCTCCGCGCGGTCGCATGCCGCAGGATCTCAGCGGTCTCGAGCATCTCGACCATGAAGGTCGAGCGCCCGCGCGCGATGTCGTCCCCCCCGCCGAGCCGGGTGAACACGCGGTCCACCGGATGCAGTCGCGCCGACGACGCCGGCACGAAGGAGCCGGCCTGCGCCAGCAGCACCACCAGCGCGGTCTGGCGCAGGTAGGTGGACTTGCCGCTCATGTTCGGCCCGGTCAGCACCGCCAGCCGCCGATCCGGTCCGAGGAGGGTGTCGTTCGGCACGAAGGGCTCGGCGCCGAGGGTCTGCTCGACCACCGGGTGGCGACCGTCGCGGACCTCGAGGACGCCGCAGCCCTCACCCCCGGGCGGGTCGTCGGGGTCGAGGAGCTCGGGGCGCACCCAGTCGCGCTCGGCGGCGAGCCGCGCCAGGCCTTGGAGGACGTCGAGCTCGGCCAGCGCCCGCGCGGTCCGGAGCACGCGCCCCACCTCGGCCTCGGCGGCCGTGCGCAGCTCCTCGAACACCGCGACCTCGAGCTCGCGGGCCCGCTCCTCGGCGCCGAGCACCTTCTGCTCGTACTCCTTCAGCTCGGGCGTGATGAAGCGCTCGGCGTTCTTCAGCGACTGGCGCCGCGCCCACTCGACCGGCACCGCGTCCGGCGCCGAGGCGAGCTGGGCGCGCGACACCTCGAGGTAGTAGCCGAAGACGCGGTTGAAGCCGACCTTGACCGCGAGCCCGGTGCGCTCCTGCTCGCGGCGCTCGAGCTCGACCAGCCACTCCTTGCCGCCGCGGGCCAGCGCGCGCAGCTCGTCGAGCTCGGCCGAGAAGCCGTCGCGGACGATGCCTCCCTCGGTCCACGCCAGCGGCGGCGTCTCGACGAGGGTCTGGACGATGCGCTCGCGCAGCCCCTCGCAGGGGTCGAGCGCGTCGCGGAGCGCGGCCAGGCGGTCCGGCAGGCCGCCGCCGAGCCCGCCGCTCGCGGCCTCGTCGAGGAGGGCCCGCATCGCCGGCACCCGCCCCAGCGCCTTGGCCAGCGCGGCCAGGTCGCGCGGATGGGCGCGCCCGCCGGCCAGCCGCCCGCCGAGCCGCTCGAGGTCGCCGAGGCCGTCGAGCTCGCCGGCCAGCCCGCGCCGCAGCGCCGGGTCGTCCACCAGCCGGCCCACCGCGTCGTGCCGCTCGCGGATGGCGTCGGGGTCGAGCAGCGGCTCGAGCAGCCACTCGCGCAGCAGCCGCGCCCCCATCGGGGTGGCGGTGCGGTCCACCGCCCACAGGAGCGTGCCCTCGCGCCCGCCGTCGCGTTGGTTGGCGACGACCTCGAGCGTGCGCAGGGTGGTCGGGTCGAGCCCGAGGGCGCGCTGCTCGCGGTCCACCCGCAGGTCGCGCACCTGGGACAGGGCGTGCCGCTGGGTCTCGCGCAGGAACTCCATCAGCCCGCCGCAGGCGGCGAGCGCGGCGTCGAGGTCGGCGACCCCGAAGGCGTCGAGGGTGGC
>JALUVI010000084.1 GCA_027020785.1 Planctomycetota bacterium
CGCGCGCCCGGCGCGCACCGTGACGAGGCGATGCGCCGCGTCGGGTTGGACCGCGCCGCGTTGACCGTGGCCGCCGCGCGCGTCTTCCGCGTCTTCCTGGCGCTGCACCCGGACGACCCGGCGGCGCCGGATGCCGGGCTCGACCTGGTCCAAGTGTTCCTGGACCTCGAGGAGTACCGCCGCGCTGCCGATCTCGCCGCCGAGATGGCGGGGCGCTTCGCCGACCGCGAGCGCCGCGAGAACTTCCTCTACACCGAGGCGGTCGCGGCCTGGTACGCCGGCGACGAGGAGCGCGCCGAGGCGCGGCTGGCGCGGCTGGTCGAAGAGGGCGGCGACCGGCCCGCGGCGCCGGGACGGGCGAGCAACCGCGACCTCGCCCTCTACATCCTCGGCCAGATCCACCATGCGCGCCGCGACTTCGCCGGGGCCGCCGAGTACTACGAACGGGTCGCCGGCCTGTTCGAGGACGCCGCCGAGTCGCTGCGCATCTTCCGGAGCCGTCTCCTCGAGCTCGACGAGGTCGTCGAGGTGCGACCGGGTGAGGAAGCGGTCCTGCCGATGCGCTGGAACCGCATCGCCGAGGTCGAGGTCGCGGCGTGGCCGGTGGACCTGATGACGCTCTATCTGCGCGACCGCGACCTCGCGGACGTCACCGACGTGGACCTCGCTGGCATCCCCCCGGCGCTGACGAAGACGGTGTCGTTGTCGGCCGACCCGACGCGGTTGACCCAGGAGGGCGAGCTGCGGCTCGGCGAGCTCGAACCCGGAGCCTGGCTGGTCATCGCCCGCGGCGGCGACCGCCGCGCCAGCGGGTTCGTGTTGGTGAGCGACCTCGGCATGGAGGTGCAGGAGTACGACGAGCTGGGTCGGGTGCGCGTCCAGGTCTACGACCGCGAGGACGGGCGCTTCCTGCGCGGTGTCGAGGTGCGCGTGGTCGGCAGCGAAGGCGAGCGCGTGTTCCGCGCCGAGACCGACCCGCGCGGGGTCGCGGTGGTGGACGGCGTCCAGGGTCGGGCGACCGTGGTCGCACGCTGGCAGGACCGCCACTACGCCTTCCACCGTGGTGCGGTCGAGCTCTACGACCTGAGGGAGCAGCAGGAGCGCGACAAGCGCCAATTGCTCGAGCAGGGCGGCGCCCGCCCCTCGCTACAGGCGGAGGACTACTTCTCGAACGTCATCCAGTCGAACGCGCTTCGCCAGAAGGCGCGGCGCGCCCAGCTCCAGCAGCAACTCCAGACCGAGGCCAAGGGCCTGCGCATCGGCGACCGCTGACGGGTGCGTTCGGTCAGAACACCACTTCAGCGACGTTGCTGGCGGCGCAGGTGGCGAGGTCCACGGCCTGGGCGCGGAAGCGTTCCTTGCGGAACCATGGCGTGAGCCGCGCGTCGGTGCGGACGCGGCCGGTGCCGTCGGCGAGCCCGGTCCAGGCGAGCCGCGGCGGGAAGCGGACGTCCATCACGGTGCCGGCGCAGCCCCAGGCGGAGGGAATCGGCCAGGACCGATACGGTCGCCGCCCCCAGACCACGACGACGGGGCTCCAGGGCGTGGCGCCGGCGACGGAGGCGCGCATGACGTCGCCGCGCTCGCCCTGGATGGTGAGGGCGAAGGGCTCGGGGCCGTTCGGGTCCTCGAGGTACTCGGCGCAGCCGAGGACACCGCGCCATCCGGTCTCGCCGATGCGGGCGGGGACGCCGTCGGCGGGGTCGAAGGTCCAGAGCCAGTAGTCGACCTGGTAGCCCATGCCGTCGGGTCGGAAGCAGATGGACTCGCCGAGGTCGTAGGGCCCGCCGAAGCCGGGCCGCACGTCGGTGACCTGGGCGGTCTGGGGATCGATGCGCACGAGGCCGACCTCCTTGTCGTAGCCCCATAGAATACCCCCCCAGGAGGCGATGCTCGTCATCGAAATCGTGCCGAGGCCACCAACGAGGGTTGCATTCCCTGTGGCCAGGTCGATGCGGAAGAGGTCATCAGGGCTGCTGGCTTGCTGGGGAACGCGGTTGCCGATGGCATAGAGTTCGCCATTGGGGCCAAAGGCCAGACCCAGCAATGATAAGAGCGGAGTAGCAACGACGAAGGTCGAGGCCCCAGTCCGCGTATCTATGGTGTAGAGATCGTAGGTTTGACCCAATCCACCAGCCGCGGCGTAGAGCTGCCCGTATGAGGTCACGGCCAGGGAATGCCACAGGACCCCGGACAAGCCAGTGTGACCAGCGATGTGCCCCTGCCCGGAGACTGGGTCGATCTCGATGTAGTCCCCGGTGAGCGAATCGATGCCTACGATGGCCTGGGCCGGAGTCAGCCCGAGCAACAGTGTGAGGAAGAAAGCCATGGTGCTGTCTTGCAGATCTTTCAGCCCCTAGCTTACCATGGCTACCATGATCGGCCCCTTGGCGCTTTGTCTCCTCGTCTTCCAGCAGTCGCTCTCCCGTCAGCAGGTACTGGAACTCCCCGTAGGCACCGGAGCGTCTTGGGGACCAGACGATCGCCAAGTCGATCACGCTACGATAGCCATCCTACCGACCCTTGATGTCCTCGTGGCTTGGCATGGCCTGAGAAAGGACCTGGAGGTGCAGTATGGCTATGACCTGAGGCAGGTTGAGATTGGCTATCTCCGTTACGACTCTTCCCCGGAGCGTTGGACTCTCTCGGAGTCTCGGCTTCTAGGGGATGTATTCTGGGATGTTCTCTCTTACAACGCCAATGCCGTCAAGTGCGAGCGCCCCGACGCAATCGCTGTGGGTGGCGGCTGGTTCTTCGTGGTATGGACCCGCCGCTACGACCGCAGCATCCAGGGCCTGGAAGAGGAGCCCGCCGT
>JALUVI010000085.1 GCA_027020785.1 Planctomycetota bacterium
GAAGGGGGTGCGACGATGTCGGACCGCGACCACGCCGGAGTGGCGGAATCGGCAGACGCGACGGATTCAAAATCCGTTGCCCGCAAGGGCGTGGGGGTTCGAGTCCCCCCTCCGGCACTTCCCGCCTCGCGTTCCGGGTACGGTTCCCGCGCGGGCTCGGACTGGAATCGTCTTCGGCCATTCCCTACCGTGAGGCCGTGCAGGTCCGACCTCCCGACGAGACCCTGTTGGAGCCCCTCCTGGTCGCGCTGGTGGACCGCGCCCACCGAGCGACGCTGCATCGGTTGCGCGGCATCGCCGGCGTGCTCGTCGGTTGGGCCGAGATCGGGCTCGGCGCCGACGAGCGGGCGCGATTGATGGCCCGACGCGAGGAGATGGAGGTCCTGTTCGCCCGCCTGGACTGGCTGCGCCTCTTCCTCACCGCGGGACCGACGTTGGAGCGGGTCCGGCGCGGGGCGGCTCCGGAGGTCCTGTTCGCCGCCGCCCTCGGCACCACTCCCGAGGAGATGGCCGAGTCGCTGCCGTGTCCCGCCGACGACACGACCCGACTGGGGTGCGCCCTGTGGCTGCAGGCCGTGGCGCCGCCCGAGCGCGCCCCTTCGCTGCGCGTGGAACGGGTCGCACCGGGCGTCGGGTCGGTTCGGGTCGCGCCCGATCCGCCGCCGCCGCCCGAGGCCTGGCGCCGCGCCTTCCCGGCGCTCGCGGCCAACCTCCGCGGGGGCGAGCTTCGTTTCCCGTGCCTCGATTCCTCCCTCCAGGAGAGGGCGAGGGAAGCCTAGGAGGGGAGACGATGCCGCCGACCGACGACGTCAGCGCCCTGCTCGCTTCCCTGTTCGCGCGCCTCTCCGAGGACGCGGTCCTCGCCGACGAATGGACCGCCGCGGCGCGGGCATGGCCGGGGGAGCTGTCCGACCCCGATTCCGGCCGGCGTTTCGCGCAGTGGTTCCTGTTCGAGCGCCCGTCCGAGGCCCTCGGGGCGCCGCCGGCGGTGGCCTGGGCGCCTGCCGAGGTCGGTCCGCTGGGGACCGACCCCTGGGCCTCGCTCCTCGGATCCCGCTTCGGCTTCTGGGAGGTGCTCGGGCCCAGCACCGAGGGCGCCGCCCACGGCGTGCGCTTTCGTGACCTCGCAACCGGGGCCGAGGCCGAGGTGCCGACGGCGCCGAGCGCGCTCCCGGTGGGGGGGATGGTCGTCGGCCGCCTGGCGCCCGAGGACGCGGGCGACGTCGGGCGCTTCCTGCCCGGGGCCTGGTTCGTCCACGAGCCGCGCCTGCGCGATGCGTTGCGAGAGGACCTGGCCGCAGCGCGCCGCAGACAGCCCGGGGCGCGCCCCTCGCAGGAGGCCGCCGAACGCTGGCTGCAGGCCCTCGGTGGGGGGCCGATGGAGGTCGCGGCAGGTGACGGCGCGTCTCGGCCGGCCGACGACGGAGGGGGTGACGACCACGGTGGGGCGGCCGAGTCCTTCACCGCGTTCCGTGCCGCACTGGAGCGCGCCCTGCTCGGCGCCCCGGGGTGGGACGCGGATCGCGTGGTGGAACTGTTGCGCCGCCACGGTCCGGGCGAGGCCCTCGACCGGCTCGCCTTCGACACCGAGGCCGACCTCGAGACCCTGCGGCGGCTGTTCGCCGAGCACGCGGGCGCCTGGGAATCGCCCGAGGCGCCGGCGCACCGACCGCAGCCCCTCACCGCGGTGGACGAGGACGCGGTGGATCCGGAGGCGGTCGCGCGGGCGCTGCGCGTCTTCGAGGAGGACCGCGAGGCCGGGGTGCCGGCGAACCTGGCCGCCGAGCGGATGGCCGAGTCGCTCGGCCTGCCGCCGGAGCCGATGCCGTGGGACGCCGAGCGCGAGGACTTCGGGCCGACCGAGGCCCTCGGCCTGACTCCGGCGTTGGAGGCCTGGCGTTGGGAGGAGGACCGCGCCGGACGGCCGCCGACCGCGTCGGAATGGCGCGCCGTCGAGGAACTGGTCGGCTTCGTCGAGGGGCTGCGCCGGGGGCGGGTCGAGCCGTTCGAACTCGCCCCGCACGAGGTGTTCGCCCACTTGATGGCCAGTCCCGACCCGGAGACGCTGCGCGCCCGACTCGCCGACCTGCGCCGCTTCCTGGGATGGATGGCCCGCGAGCAGCAGGCGCCGCTGGAGGGGTTGCTGTCCGAATGGGACCGCGAGGTCCCGCTCCGCGTCGGGGCGGCGCTGCGGACGAGCCCGGAGGCTGCCGCCGAGGGCCCCGGAACCCCGGCGGTGGAGCGGGTGGTCGCGATCGCACCGGTCCGCGTCGGCGGCGGCGAGGACGCGGAGGTCACGGTCTCCGGCCTGACGCCCGAGGTCGAGTCCGTGGTCCGGGTGGGCGACCGCCTGGCCGGCCGCTGGCGTGAGGGCGGTTTCCTGGCCGACCGTTTCCTGCCCGGCGAGCTGTTCCCGGAGGACGGAGCGGCGGGCGACCCCCAGGCCGGGACCGGACGCGGCGGCTGACCGCCGCGGCCCGAAACGGAAACTGGCCATCCAGACTGTGCTGGGCAGGTGCGAGGGCGTTGCGCCTTGAGGAGCCGTGCTGCGAGGACGCACCTCTTCCGTGACGGGGCCTTCCCGACCTCGCTCGAGGCGATGCAGACCCTCTCGGGGCCGATCTCGGCGCCGAGAGACGCTGATCCGGGTGCTGCGACACCGGAGGAGACGCGCCGGGACCGCCTCGGTCACGGGTTTCCACCGTCGGCACAGTCTGGATGGCCAGTTTCCGAGGCGGCGGGGGCGGCCTACCCAGCCTCTCCTCGGCCCCCGTAGGGTCCGATAATGTATATTATGTTGTCTTTCGTGTGG
>JALUVI010000086.1 GCA_027020785.1 Planctomycetota bacterium
GGCGCAGGGGCGCGTGCTGGTGACCCGACTCGACCCCGAAGCGGCAGCGGCGGTCCGCTCCGCCCTGCCGGAGGCCGAGCACGATGCCGCAGCCCGCACCGTGACCTGGGTCGAGCGCCCCGCCCCGCCCCTGCCCGGGCGCATCCTGGTGGTGTCCGCCGGCGCCTCGGACCTGCCGGTCGCAGCGGAGGCGACGGTCACGGCGCGGTTCCTCGGCGCGACGGCCGAGACCCTGACCGACGTCGGCGTCGCCGGGCTGCCCCGGTTGCTCGCGGAGGTCGAGCGATTGCGCACGGCCGACGTGCTCGTCGTCGCCGCCGGCATGGAGGGGGCGCTGCCCAGCGTGGTCGCCGGCCTGGTCCAGGCCCCGGTGGTCGCGGTGCCGACCAGCATCGGCTACGGGGCCTCCTTCGGGGGTCTGGCGGCCCTCCTGGCCATGCTCAACGCCTGCGCCCCGGGAATCTCGGTGGTCAACCTGGACAACGGCTTCGGCGCGGCCGTCTCGGCCGTACGCATCCTGCGGGCGGCACACGACTTGCACGCCCCGGACGCACCATGTTCCTCTCCGCCCTCGCCCTGACCGCTCTCCCCGCCCTCCCGGCGCCGCCCCAGGCGGCCCCGGGCGAGGAGCTCCGCGTCGCCATGACCGCCTCCGGCCTCCGGGTCGAGGCCCCCGCCGCCCGTCCCGGCGACCTCTCGGTGGTCACCCCGTTCGGCCGCTTCGCGACCCCCACCGACCCCGTGGTGGGTGTCCTCGACCTGGCCTCCCTGCGCGACCGCCTCCTCGCCTGGCACGAGGCCGGCGACCTGGACACGCTGTCCCTGGCCCGGGACCTGTCCCGCGCCGGGCTCCTGACCGAGCTCGCCGGGCTGGTGGACGCCCTGGTGGAGGGCCGCCTCACGGCCGACGAGGAGACGGTGCTCGCCACCGTCCGCCTCTGGGAGGACTGGGGACGCCGCCTCGACCCCCTCCCCGCCGACCTGCCGCTGGAGCGGAGGACGGCCGAGCTGTGGGACCTCGCCACCCAGCGCGGCGAGCCCGCCCGCGCCCTCGCCGCGGCGGCGCGGCTGCGCGAGGAGGTGCCGCAGGGCCATGTCCCCGACCGCGAGCGCGTGGTGCCGCTCGGCGAGCTGCGGCGCACCCTGGAACGCGGCGAGCCTTGGGCCCGCCGCGCCGCGGCCTTCGTCGCCGGCGCGCGCCGCGAGTACCTGCTGCGCGGCCCGGCCCTGGAGGCCAGCCTGACCGCCGCCGAGGACCTGGTCCGCGACGCCGCGGCCTGGGCGGCGTGGCGCATCGACCGGGACGCGGCCCTGTTCTCGTGGAGCCAGACCCTGGCCCGCGGCCCCCGCCCCTACCGCGCCGCCGCCGCCGCCGCGCTCGGCCGCCAGGCCGGTCGCCCGGGCACCGACATGCTGATCCACGTCCTCGCGGCCTTCGAGAAACCGGTCAACCGCACCTTCGAGTTCCAGGGGCGCAAGATCAAGGTCGTGGCCGAACCGCTCTCCCGCCTGCGCAGCTTCGAAGAGCCCGGCATCACGCCGGCGAGCGGCTCCGACTGCAACGCCACCGTCTCCTTCCTCGGGCGGACCATCGTGGACCGCCCCTTCCTCGAACTCGGCAGCCACCTGCTCGTGACCACCTACGGCGGCGAGCTCCGCGACGCCATCCTGGAGGCGCTCGACGAGGCGGCCGGGGAAGAGACCGGCCGCGACGCCCAGACCTGGATCGCGTGGTACCGCGGCCGTCCTGCCGACGAGGCCTCCACCACCGCCCAGCCGGCCGCCACCAGCCCCTGACCCGAGTCCGTGTCCACCGTCGGCGTCCTCCTCTTCCTCGCAGTCGCTCCCCAGGTCGCAGTGCGCGCCTCCGGAGACCGCTTGGAGTGCGTCGAGGAGCCTCGCCCCGGCGCCCGCACCGTGCGCACCGCGGTCGGCACCTGGGAGGACGTCGCCGACCCGGTGGTCCGGGTCGAGGCTGCCGCCGTCCAGCGCCGCCACCTCCAGAGCCTCGAGGCCCTGCGCGAGCTCGATCCGGCCTCCTGGCTGCGCCGCCTCGCCGAGCGGGGCTACCTGAACGCGCTGATCGCGGCCGAACCCGAAGCCGGCGAACTGCGGGCGCTGTGGCTCGACCTCCTCGCCGACATCGGCCGTGAGATCGACCCGCTGCCGCACGACCTGCCGCGGGCCGAGCGCGTCGAGGAGCTGTGGCGACGACTCCGCGAGGAGGACGACGCGGCGCGGCGCGCCCTGCTCTGCGGCCGCCTCGAGACCGAGATCGGCGAGGCTTCGGCCGGCGATCCATCGCGCCGCGTCTCCCTCGCCGACCTGCGGCGGGCCCTGCGCGACCGCGACCCGCTGCTGCGCTGGGCAGCAGCCCGTATCGGCGCCCACGAACGTGAACGAGCACTCGCCAACGTCCTGCTCGACCACAGCCTGGCCGACGACGCCGCCGAAGCCCGGCTGGCCTCGGCGGAAGCGCTCCATGCACTCGATGGCGAGGTGGCGCTCGGCCACTGGCTGCTGGCGCTGTGGCGCGAGCGCGCCGCCAGCCGACGGGTCCACGCCGCCGAGCACCTCGGCAGGTACGGCGAGGACCGTACCGACGTCGTGGACGCCCTCGTCCTGACCCTCTCCGCCGCCAACCGCCCCGAGCCCGGGGCCTACGTCTTCTTCGGGCGCCAGGTCTCCGTCGTCATGGACTTCGACGTCCAGGTCGGCCTGGCCTCGGCCATCGCCGAGCCCACGGTCGGCGTGGTCACCGAGGGAGCCCTCCTCGCCGTCCGCATCCTCGGGGTGCGCGAGGTCCGCGCCGTCCACGCCTCCCTGGTGCGGCTGACCGGACACGACTTCGGCGGCGACGCCGAAGCCTGGGCCGCGTGGCTGCGGAGCCGCGAAGAGGCCGCCGCCCGACGACGGTGACGCCCTCGCGCCGCGCGGGCGCTGCCGTCCGCCGGCCCACGGCTCCGGCTACTGCACCGGGATCGCCACCGCGTTCGACAGCTGCATGACGCCGTCGTACTCCACCGCGGCCTGGCAATAGAAGGTCTCGCCGGCGAGCGTGACCGGCACGATGGTGTCGAAGGCGAGACGGCCGGTCGAGTCGGCGTAGGTCACGGGCACCCGGACCATCGGCTCGGACACCTCGAGGTCGCCGAGCGGGGTCGGGGTCGGGCCGGCGCCGGCGGTGGACCACACGAAGTAGATCCGACCGAAGGGATCGACCTGCGACACCTCGAAGTGGGCGAGCCCCTCGGCGACCATCGGGTCGGGCGTGACGACGATGCTCGGACTGGCGGGCACGTAGTCGATCTTGACGATGAACGAGACCAGGTCGCTGCCGTTGTTCTGCGAAGCGGCCCCGCAGTCGCTGGTGTGCCCGTAGCGCGCGCCGCCGATGGGCGAGGACGAGACCTCGGTGTCCATCGAGAACCCTCCACTGGTCAGGGTACCGCAGGTGCGGAGCTGGATGATCAGGTCGTTCCCCGAGGTCGGGTCGTACTGGAACGGCTGCGTCATCCCCACCGGCACCCAGTCGCCGCCGTTGGCCGAACCAGCGAACTGCGTTCCCGGACGCACCACCAGGCGGTCGGGGCCCAGGTTGTTGTCGAAGACGGTGTCGTGGCTGCCGTTCTGGTAGTCGGTGGTCGCGGTCGCCATGAGCACCTCGAAGGACGGGTGGTCCCAACTCACGGCGCCCTCGTTCTCGTCCACCCGCAGGTAGACCTCCTGGATGACGATGGCGCCGGTGGCGCCGACGAACTCGCCGGAGTCGTAGTGGAGCTGCCAGCGGTTCTGCGCCGAGGTGCCGAGCGGCGAGGTCGAGCTGCCGCTGCCGTCGAGCGCGTCGAACCCGGCCGGCAGGGTCTGGGACTGGACCTGGGCCCCGAGCGGGGCCGCGAGCAGGCCGAGGAGGCCCGCCAGGCACAGGAGACGGGGGACGAACGGAAGATGGGGGGAAGCCGCCATGCCCCAAGGATACGCCAGGACCGCGGACTCGTCAGGGGATTCCGTCTTCCTGGCTGGAACCGCGTCCCCCGGGGATGGAAACGGGACCGCCTCCGTCAGGAGGCGGTCCCGGGCGCTGGCAAGCCGGCCAGGACTCGAACCTGGACTGAGTGGACCAAAACCACTTGTGCTGCCATTACACCACCAGCTCAGCGCAGAGCCCGAGATTCTAGGCCCTTCGCCCGGCCCCGGCAACCGCCCGCCCCTAGCGGTCGGGAAGCCGCGGCAGCCCGAGGAGCTCCCGCCGCAGGAGGTCCAGGGAGTCGCGGACGCTCTGGAGCTGGACGCTCTCGCGCCCGCCCCGCGCCCACTGGCGGCGCTCGACGGCGAAGGCGCCGTCGGGGCCGGCGCAGCCCAGGTAGACCAGGCCGACCGGTTTCTCGGGGGTGCCCCCCGAGGGCCCGGCGATGCCGGTGACGGACAACGCCCAGTCGGCGCCCGAGGCCCGACGCGCGCCCTCGGCCATCGCCACGGCGACCTCCCGCGACACCGCGCCGACCCGCTGCAGCGTTTCGTGCGGCACGCCGAGCTCGCGCTCCTTGGCCGCGTTGGCGTAGGTCACCCACCCGAAGTGGAAGACCTCGGAGGCCCCGGGCACGCCGGTGATCGCCGCCGCGAGGCGCCCGCCGGTGCAGCTCTCGGCGGTGGCGACGCTCGCCCCGCGCTCGGCGAGGGCCCGGACCACCACCCCGGCGAGGGTCTGGTCGTCGCGGCCCCAGAGCAGGTCGGCGAGGCGGTGCTGCAGCAACCGGGCCGTCTCCTCCAGCACGTCCCGGGCGCTCTGGCCGGCCTCGGGGCGCGGTCGAGCGCGCACCGAGAGGCTGACCCCGGACGGCGAGGCGGTGATGCCGAGGCAAGGGTTGCCGGGGCCCATCAGGTCGCGGACCCGGGCCTCCACCACCGACTCGGGAGCCCCGGCGGTGTGGAAGGTACCGACGACCGGGGCCTCGGGATGCGACGCGAGGTCGCCGAGCGCCGCGCGCCCCCCGCCCTCGCCCCAGGCCGCCGCCGCCTCGGTGGGCGGACCGGGCAAGGCGACGTAGAGGGTCCCCCCCGGAAGCGTCAGGGCGAAGCCCCAGGCCGTGCCGGCGGCGTTGCCGAGCGGAGTCGCCCCCTCCGGGACGCGCCCCTGGTCCAGGAACCACGGCGGCGGCTCGGCCCCTTCGTGCTGCCGACGCCACAGCGCGTCCAGCCGCTCGACGGCCCCGGGGACGTCCTCCAACCCCACCCCGGCGTGGGCGGCGGCCTCGGCCCGGACGCGGTCGTCCTCGGTCGGCCCGAGACCGCCGGTCGAGACCACCAGCGGCACCGCGCCGTCGAGCTCGGTCAGCACGCGGCGCAGCTCGCCCGGCAGGTCGCCGACCGTCAGCATCCGCCGCACCTCGACGCCGAGACAGCCGAGCTCCCGGGCCAGCCAGGCCGAGTTGCGATCCAGGATGCGACCGTCCAGGAGTTCCTCCCCGATGGACAGGACGACGGCCTCGGGCGGACGACGGGTCATGACGCGGCGCGCAGGCGGCGCAGGCGCAGGAGCAGGATGCCGAACTCGTAGAGGACGATGCTCGGCGCCGCCATCAGGACCTGGCTCACCGGGTCGGGCGGCGTGACGACGGCGCCCATCACGAAGGCGGCCAGGATGAAGTGCCGCCGATAGCGGCGGAAGGCGTCGAGGCCGATCAGGCCGGCGCCGTCCAGGCCGAGCATGACCAGGGGCAGCTGGAAGACCAGGGCCAGCGCGACGGTCAGGAGCAGGAACAGCGAGAAGTAGTAGTCGAGGCGGTAGGCCTGGAGGAAGAGGGTCGGCTCCGGCCGCGAGTAGAGGTACTCCAGGACCAGCGGGATCAGCACGAAGTAGCCGAAGGCCATGCCGGTGAAGGCCAGGAGGAGCGACCACGGCAGGTAGCGCAGGACGACGCGGCGTTCGTGGCGGTAGAGGCCGGCGGCGACGAACGACCACATGTGGTAGAGGAACACCGGCAGCCCGAGGATCAGCGCCGCCAGGGTCGAGACCTTGAGGGTGTAGAAGACCTCTTCCAGCGGCGAGTGCAGGGCGAGGCGGCGCTGCACCTCGATCGGGGGGTCGTGATGCGCCAGCGCGTCCGCGGCCTGGAAGTGCGGCCGCAGGAACAGGCCCTGGAGCTCGGTCGGGAACACCAACCAGGCCACCAGGAAGATGGCGGCGACGGTGCCGAGCCCCCAGAGGAGGCGGCGGCGCAGTTCCTCGACGTGTTCGCCGAAGCTCATCCGCACCTCCTCGACCTCGTCCGCAGGAGGCGGGGCGGACCCTTCCGGGCGGGGCGTGGGCGCGGCCATCCCGGGGATTATCCTCGACCGGGGCCGAAAGGGAACGGGCGGTCGGCGTCTCGCCGACCGCCCGTTCCGGAAGGGCTGGTCAGGGCCGCGGGCCTAGAGGCCGAGCCACTGCGACCAGTCGCGCATCGGCACGATCTCGACCGAGAGCGATTCGGCGACCTTGTAGGGGTCGTAGCTCTCCCACGGCACCAGGTCGCCGGTCTCCTCGTCGAAGAACGGGGTGCCGAGGAGGAGGTAGTCGGTCTCCTCGGTGACCCGGTCGCGGACCTCGACGCCGGCCTTGGACAGCATGGCGCGCAGGTCGTCGGGCGAGAAGCGGCCGAAGCCGTTGCCGAGCAGGACCGCGATCGGGGTCCGGTTCGGATCGTAGATCGGGTTCAGCAGCCGGTCGCCGGTGCGGATCGGATCGTAGACGTCCGCGACCGAGAGCACCCGCGCCTTGGCGCGGTGGTCGTCGGCCTCGACGACCTCGATGCGTCCCTTCTCGCGGCCGGTGAGCGGATCCACCACCGCGAACTCCATTCCCGGGGTGAGTCGGTCGAGGCGGCCGAGGTCGATCCAGACCAGGCCGAGGTCGTCGTCCACGGCGAGCACCGAGCCGTCCGGCTCCTGGGCGCGCCGCTCGACCGCGTTGAGGCGGTCGGACAGGATGGAGTTGCGCTGCTGCAGGGTCTCCATCTCGCGCTTCAGCTCGCGCTCGCGCTGGTCCGCCTGGGTGCGCAGCTCGGCGAGCTGGCGCTCGAGGTTGCGGAACTCGTCGCGCAGCGAGTCGCGCTGCCGCTCGAGGTCCACGATCTGGCGCTGCAGGCTGGCCTGGAGCTCGTCCTTTTCGCGCCGCAGGTCGGCCAGGGTCTGGTCCTTCTCGGCCAGGGCGGCGCGGACCGCCGACTCGCGCTCGGCGAGGTCGTTGCGCAGCCGCGCGGTCTCGGCCTGGAGCGCGTCGCGCTCGGAGACCACCTGCTGGTAGCGCGACACCACCGGAGCGACGACGTCCTCGAAGGTGTTGATGTTGGCGTCGTCCAGCCCGAAGACCCGGACCAGCTCGGCCTTCTGCTGCTCGATGGCCGTGGTGGAGGCGAACTCGCCGTCACCCTTGAAGCCGAGCTGGTCGGCGAGCTGACGCTTCTCCTGGCGCAGGGCCGTGGCCTCGTCGCGCGACTTCTGGAGCTCGGTGAGGTTGGCCTGGTACTCCTCCTGGAGCTGGGTGAGCTCGTCGTTCTGGAGGAAGGCGAAGAGGGCGGCCACCAGGGCGATGACCGCGAAGGCGATCACCCACATCAGGCTGACCTGGGCGGCGCCGCGGTCGGACGCGTTCGGAGTGGACATCGTGGAGCGGGGAGCGTGCTTCAAGGGGCTGCGGGAGGCTTGGGGCAGCGGGACGGGGGCAGTCTATCGCCACGAGGGCGCAGGTCCCCCGCCGGGAAGGCCCCTTTTTAGGGAGGCCGCCGGAAGCGGTCAAGGTCGGGGGCGCCCCCCCACCCTTGAGACCGCCGCCGGCGCGCCCCAGGATGGGGAGGATGGCCGCTTCGGCCCCCCACCCCGCCCCCGGCGCGCCGGGCCTGCGCGTCGTCGGCGTGCTCGGCGGCGTCGGCAGCGGCAAGTCCACCGCCGCCCGGGCGCTGGCCGAGGCCTGGGGCCCCGGCGCCCGCGTCCTCGACGCCGACGCCGCGGTGGCCGAGCTCCTGGCCGACCCGGAGGTCCTCGACCGTCTGGAGGAGGCCGCCGGGCGCCCCGTCCGCACCCCGGCCGGTGAGGTGGACCGCCCCGCCCTGGCGCGGGTCCTCTTCGCCGACCCCGAGGTGCGCCGACGGGTCGAGGCGGTGCTCCACCCCCGGGTCCGCGAACGGCTCCGGGCCGGGCTCGAGGCCCTCGAGGCCTCCGACGTCCCGTCCGAGCGGCGGCTCGCCGTGCTCGACGTCCCGCTGCTGCTGGAGGGCGGCCTGCACCGACTCTGCGACTTCCTGGTGTTCGTGGACGCCCCCGAGGCGCAGCGCGCGGCGCGGGCCGGCGCCCGCCACGGCTGGAGCGAGGCCGAGTGGCGGGCCCGCGAGGCGGCCCAGGCGCCGCTCGCCGAGAAGCGGGCGGCGGCGGATGCTATCCTGCACAACGAAGGCGCGCCCGAGGACCTCCGCCGCGAGGTCGAGGACCTCCTCCCACGGATCCGCGCCCTGGCGCCGCGCCCGCTCTCCGAGCGCCGCCCGGAGCCTCCGGCCCCCTGACCCCGGCCCCGAAGGCCCGGCCCCCGACGCGATGGGAGCCGCCCCCTCTCGGGCGCTCGGCGCCGGCCCGTGACGCCACTGCGCCCACGACGGCCCGCGCCCCAACCGAATCCAGAGAAGATGGCTGACACCAACACCCGACGTCGCCGCCGGCGACGCCGCCGCACCGAGAACCGTCCGCTCGAGGCCCCGACCGCGGTCCAGACCAAGGACCTGCCGGCGCCGCCGGAGGAGCCGTGGTCCAAGGACCAGGTCACGAGGTTCGCGACCAAGCGCAAGAAGCCCGAGCTCCACCTCTCGACCTACCTGCGGATGCCGCTCAACGAGCTCCAGGACCTGGCCGAGAAGATGGGCGTCGAGGACGCGCTCGGGCTGTCGCGCGGGCCGCTCCTGCGGCGCATCGTGCGGCTCGCCCAGGAGGAGCACGGCGTGTTCTTCACCAAGGGCGTGCTCCAGGTCATGCCCGAGGGGCACGGCTTCCTGCGCCACCTCGTCAACGACTACACGCCGAACCTGGCCACCGACGCGCTGCTGCACAAGGAGCTGGTCGAGCGCTACCACCTGCAGAGCGGGCTCGAGGTGTCGGGCGTGCTGGCGCCGGTCGGCGAGGGCGACGAGTCGCTGCTGGTGCTGCACGACGTCCTCACCGTGTTCGGCGAGGAACCCGAGAAGCAGTTCGGGGTGGCGCCGTTCCACGACCTGACCCCGCTCTACCCCGAGGAGCGGCTGCACCTCGAGACCACCCGGGAGGCGGTCGAGATGCGCATCGTGGACCTGATCTCGCCGGTCGGCAAGGGACAGCGCGGGCTCATCGTGGCGCCGCCGCGCACCGGCAAGACGGTGCTCCTGCAGATGATCGCCAACGCCATCGTCGAGAACCATCCCGAGACGCACCTGATGATCCTCCTCGTGGACGAGCGCCCCGAAGAGGTGACCGACTTCGAGAGGACCGTCGGCGGCGAGACCCGCGAGATCGTGGCGTCCACCTTCGACGAACCGCCGGTGCGTCACGTACAGGTCGCCGAGATGGTCATCGAGGCGGCCAAGGCCCGGGTCGAGCGCGGCCAGGACGTGGTCGTCCTGCTCGACTCCATCACCCGTCTGGCGCGGGCCTACAACAACCTCGCGCCCTCCAACTCGAAGATCATGACCGGCGGCCTGGTCGCCGATGCGCTGCTCAAGCCGAAGCGCTTCTTCGGCGCGGCGCGCAACCTGGAAGAGGGCGGGTCGCTGACCATCCTGGCGACGGCGCTGGTGGACACGAACTCGAAGATGGACGAGGTCATCTTCGAGGAGTTCAAGGGCACCGGCAACATGGAGCTGGTGCTGGACCGCCACCTCGCCGACCGCCGCGTCTGGCCGGCCATCGACATCAACCGCAGCGGCACCCGCAAGGAGGACCTGCTGTTCGAGCCCGACGAGCTGAAGCGGGTGTGGCTGTTGCGCAAGGTGCTCAACGACATGGACCCGGTCGAGAGCATGGAGCTGCTGGTGGACCGGATGCGCCAGTCCGAGAACAACGAGGAGTTCCTCGCCAACCTCGCCGCGGGCAGCTAGGGGCGCCGCGCCGCGCGTGCCGCGCCTCCTCGTCCTCGTGCCCTGCGCGCCCGACGCGCCGCGCGGCAACGCGGTGACGGCGGCGCGCCTGGCCCGCGGGCTGCGCAACCGCGGCTGGGAGGTCGAGGTCGCCGAGGTGGGCCCGAGACGGGCGCCCGAGGCCGTCGACGCCGACGTCGTGCTGGCGTTGCACGGCGAGCGGGGCGCGCCGTTCGCGGCCCGCCTCGGCCGCCCCTACGTCGTCCTCCTGACCGGCACCGACCTGGTCGCCGAGCGCGCCGGCGAGGCCGGACGCGAGGCGGCCCGCGGCGCGGCGGCGGTGGTGGTGCTCGCCGAGGCCCTGGCCGAGCGGGCGCGCGAGGCCTACGCGCTCGCCCGCCCGCCGGTGGTGATCCCGCAGGCCCTGGAGCCGCTGCCGGAGGGCGGCGCCTGGCCGCAGGGTTTCCCGTCCCCGCCCGAGGCGCGTCCCCTCCTCCTCGCCCCCGCCGGCGTCCGTCCGGTGAAGGGGCAGCGTCTCCTGGTCGCGGCTCTCGCCCCGTGGGCGCAGGAGCCCGACGGCCCCGAGCTGTGGCTGGTCGGCCCGGTGCTCGACGAGGCCTACGCCGAGGCGCTGGACGACGACCTGGCCGCGGTGCAGCGGGAAGCCGGCCGCTCCTGGGCGCGACGCTTCCCGGCGGTCGGGCCCGCAGAGCTGCGCTGCCTGCTCGAGGCCGCGACCCTGGCCGTGTCGGGCTCGCTGTGGGAGGGCGCGGCGCCGAACGCCCTGCTCGAGGCGGTGGCCGCGGGGACGCCGGTCCTGGCCTCGGACGTCCCGGCGCACCACGACTTCCCCGGCCCCGACGACGTGGCCGCGCTGCCCGAGCCCTTCGCCACCCGCGCCCGCACCCTGGCGACCGACCCCGCCGCGCGCGCCGCCGCCCTGGACCGCCAGCGCGCCCGCCTCGCCGCCCGCCCGAATCCCGAAGCCGAAGCCGCCGCCTGGGACACCCTCCTCCGCCCCCTGGCGGCCCGCGAGGCCCCCGAGCGGGGCAGCCCTTGACCCCCCGAGCTGCTACGAGGGGGGCATGAGACCACCCGTCCTCTTCCTCCTCCCCACCCTCCTCCTCTCCGCTCTGGCCTTCGCCGGCCTCTCCGCCCAGCAGGGCGAGGACCCGCCCTCGGAGGTCGGCTGCAAGGGGCTGTCACCCGAGGTCTCGACTGACCTTTGCTCCTTCCCGCGCGGGCTGGTCATCCACAAGGATTGCGAGAATGCGGATGGAGCCTGCCCGGAGACCCCGTGCAACATCCTTTGCACGATTCGTTTCCATGCATTTCCTGGAGATCATTTGGTCGTTACCGACGGCCAAGGGAACGTGGAATTCGACCAGATCGCTCCGGACAATGCCGCTTGGGTGGACATCCCGTTCATCGGCGTCTCCCCGTGCGGGGACTCGGCCTCGTTCTCCGCCGTATGGACCTGGGGCACTCCACCTCTGTCGTGCGTCGAAGAAGTCGTCTTCCCCTGTACTTCCTGCCCATGACCCGCGTTCCGATTCCGCTCCTTCTCGGCGTGGGCCTCGTCCTCGTGTTCCTCGCCATCAGCCATGGGCCCTTCCGGCCTTCGACGGAGACCGCCGCAAACGCCGCAACCCCAGATCCTCGTCATCCCCTCGGGGCCGAACGACAAAGAGGCGCCACGCCTCCATCCTTTCCAGAAGCCGCAACCCCTGAACGGTCCGTCTTCGACGAAGACGCAACGCGAAGGGCTGCATTCGAAGCGGCCATGGCAGCCTTCATGGAGTGGTTCGAATCACGGGGGACCGCTGAGGGCTGGGAACGGTACTGGCGCGAAGAAGAGCAGCGCTGGTCGAGATTCGTCGAGGAGATGAAGGAGAAGGACCCCCGGTTCGAGGACTACCCCTTCCTGGACCCGATCGCCGACGCCCCTTCGAACCCGGCCTACTACGGAACCTTCTCCCAGATCCTGGGTTTCGAACAGTCCTCGGTCCGCAACGGATACTGGCTGGAAGACCTCTTCCCCGGTGTCCCGTCCGAAAGGCTGAGGACCCCGTCCAGGACACTGCTGGAAAGCTACGACCTCCTGGCCGGTTTTTCCCCCCTACAGATCGCTTCCTCGCCCTGGTACGGGGACGTTCCCAAGGAGCGCATCCGAGAGAACCTCGAGCTCCTGGCGGCCCTGCGGATGGAATACATCCACGACGCCCTTCCTCTCCTGGACCAGCGTAGTCTGCTGCAGGGCTGGCAGGGGCTGGCGTCCACTCTGCCGAGCAGGCTCCCGGAAGGAGCGCGTGGAGACTTCGACGACCTGATCGACGAACGCAT
Source organism: Planctomycetota bacterium (assembly GCA_027020785.1). Lineage (GTDB taxonomy): Bacteria > Planctomycetota > UBA1135 > UBA1135 > UBA1135 > JALUVI01. The sequence continues at coordinate 12,417 of JALUVI010000086.1, forward strand.
CCGGGAGATCGAAGCCCAGCTCGAACCCTACCGCGCCCGCTACCTGCGTGCGGTCGGCGAGGCCATCGGCGCCACCGAGCTGCCGCCGATCGATTGATCCGGAGCCCGCTGGGCGTTCCATGGCCGCGGCAGCCTCGGCCAGCCAGC
>JALUVI010000087.1 GCA_027020785.1 Planctomycetota bacterium
AGCATCATTAAGCAGCGGTATCAGGTAGTCATCATTCGCTTTAGATGGCATTCCGTGCTCACTGCTATCATTCATGCTTCCCGGCGATCACGTCGCGCATTATGAGCAGCCGGGGTGACCGCGGCGGGGCGGTGCGGAGCAAGACTATGGTGCGGGCGGTGAGACTCGAACTCACACTCCGTTGCCGGAACTGGATTTTGAGTCCAGCGCGTCTACCAATTCCGCCACGCCCGCGAGAGTCGCACGCCTCGGCCCGTCGCAAGGTCCGCCGCGCCCGCCGGGCCGGCACGGCGCCGCTCGGCGGCGGCGCGAGGGGCCCCGAGACCGGGCCGCATCATAGCCCCGCCGCCGGCCGGGTCAACACGGGCGCCGCCCGCCCGCGCACAACCGTGGACAGGCGGCCCCGGCTCGGGCAAACTCCGCCGCTCCGACCCGACCGCCCCAGACAAGGCCCCCCTATGCTGCGCAGGCTTTACGACCGGACCATGGCGCTCGCCGCCCATCCCCGCGCGCTCGGCTGGCTCGGCCTTGTCGCCTTCGTCGAGAGCTCGGTCTTCCCGGTGCCGCCCGACGTCATGCTGGCGCCGATGGTGCTGGCCGAGCGCCGGCGCGCCTGGCTCATCGCCGGGGTGTGCACCGTCGCCTCGGTGCTCGGCGGGATCGCGGGCTACGCTATCGGCTACTACCTGTTCGAGGCGATCGGCCAGACGGTGCTCGACTTCTATGGCTACACCGACCAGTTCGCCCGTTTCCGCGACGCCTACAACGAGAACGGCGTGTGGATCGTTGCCTTCTTCGGACTGACCCCCTTTCCCTACAAGGTGATCACCATCGCGAGCGGCGTCGCCGGCCTCGACCCCCTCGCCTTCATGATCGCGAGCCTCGCCTCGCGGGGGCTCAGGTTCTATCTCGTGGCCGGGCTGCTGTGGCTGTTCGGGCCGCCGATCCGCGATTTCATCGAGCGCCGTCTCGGCCTCGTCGTGACCGTGTTCTTCGTCGCCCTGGTCGGCGGCTTCGCGGTGCTCCGGTACCTGCCGTGACACTGGCAACCGGCCACCCACGCCGCTATATCTAGCGCCATGGCTCTTGTCGCCGCGAGCTGGCTGCGCCGCGCCCCGGCCTTCGTGCTCGGGGCGAGCGTGCTCGTGCTCGGCTCGGCCCTCGTCTCGCAGTACGTGTTCGGCAACCTGCCTTGCGCGCTCTGCATCCTGCAGCGTTGGCCCTATGTCGCGACCATCCTGCTGTCGGCGCTCGCGCTCGCCGTCGGCGGCGGCCGGGGGCCGGCCCCGGGCCGGATCCAGGCAGCGCTCCTCGCCCTTGCGGGGGTCGTCTTCCTGATCGGCGGCTCGATCGCCTTCTACCATGTCGGAGTCCAGCAGCGCTGGTGGGAGGGGACCGCCGAATGCACGTCCGCCGCCCTCGACGCGGCCGAGACGGTCGAGCAGCTCGCGCAACTGCTCGAGGCGGCGCCGCTGGTGCGCTGCGACGAGGTCGACTGGTCGCTGTTCGGAATCTCGCTCGCCGGTTACAACCTGATGACGTCGATCGTCCTGGCGGCGGCGAGCCTTTACGCCGCCCGCCACATCGCGGCCAGCCGGCGGGCGGCCTGAGGGCGGCGGCCGCGGCCTCGCGCCGCGTCGGGGCCCGGGCCGCTCCTACTCCTCGAGCTCGGCGTCCCAGTAGAGATAGTCGCGCCAGCTATGGTGGAGATAGTTCGGCGGGAAGGCGCGCCCGTTCCGCTGCAGGTCGTGCACCGTCGGCATCACCGGCCAGGCCCGCGGCCGCATCCCGGCCTCGCGCGGCGAGCGCCCGCCCTTCCTCAGATTGCACGGCGCGCAGGCGGTGACGACATTGTCCCACCGGGTGAGCCCACCGCGCGAGCGCGGCACGATGTGGTCGAAGGTGAGGTCGTCCGGCGAATCGCAGTAGGCGCAGCGGAAGCGGTCCCTGAGGAACACGTTGAACCGCGTGAAGGCGGGGTAGCGAGCCGGCTGGACGTAGCGCTTCAGCGACACGACGCTCGGCAACCGCATGCGCCAGCCCGGCGAGCGCACCTCGCGGTCGTACTCGGAGAGGATGTTGACCCGGTCGAGGAACACGGCCTTGACCGATTCTTGCCACGGCCACAGCGACAGCGGGAAGTAGCTGAGCGGCCGGTAGTCGGCGTTCAGGACCAGAGCCGAACAGGATTCAAGGGCGATCACGACGCCTCCGTCAACGCTACGCGCACATCACATGGGCCCGCGTCGCGCCGCCCCTTCTCCTCGCCCCTCGCGCCGGACGGGGTGGCGGCGGGCCCGCCGATTGTGGCCCCTCGCGCGGCAAATGGCCAGCCCCAATCGGGACCGCGGCCCACGCTGACGGGAGGGTGGCAAACGGTGGGACCGGCTCGGAAGGATGGTGCCCACACTGTGACTTGAACACAGGACCTCTCCCTTACCAAGGGAGTGCTCTACCACTGAGCTATGTGGGCCCGGGCGGGACCGGAAACCTGCCACAGGCCGGGTCCCGGCGCAAGGGCGCGTCGACCCCGGGGGAACGATCGGCGGGCGCCCGCGCGGGGCCCGTCACTCCTCGGACGGGGCGGCGGCGCAGTCGCCGACCGTGCCCCAGAGAAGCGCCAGATCGGCGGCGCCGACGGCGCGGGCCACGACCTCGGTCCGGCCCGCCTCGACCCGGCGGAACCGGACCAGGGTATAGTAGCGGTTCTCGAAGCCGTGCTTGAACTCGGCCACGCCCTCGGAGCGCGACAGCGACCGGGCGAAGCCGCGACCGTCGGACAGCAGGCCCGAGGGTTG
>JALUVI010000088.1 GCA_027020785.1 Planctomycetota bacterium
GTCCGGGCCGAGGTAGAAGTCGTAGGTGCCGCCCACGATGCCGCCCTGGAATCCGGACTGGCCCTTGTCCGGGGACCCGTCCAGGAACAGCCCGCTCCCCCCGTTGCCGTGGAAGCCGCTGTCGCGAACGTCCACGTAGAGGCCGGTCGGGAAGTCCATGTCGCCCGCAAGGATGGAGTTCTCGGTCATCGCATAGACGCCGTTCCCCGTGTTGTCCGAGAACTCGCAGTCCGTGGCGCCGAAGGCGATGTAGGACTCGTGGGTCACCAGGTGGACGCCACTGCGCAGGAAACCCAACGGGGCCGGCGTCGCGGTGGACCCGGTGTCCTCCACCGTCGAGGTGTGCATCTGGAGCATGCCGCGCGTCTCGAGCCAGGACTCGCCGTAGACCCCTGCGGCCCTGAAGTTCCGGAGGGTCGTGCCGTTGGTCTCCACGTGCCAGGCCGCAGCGTAGTCCAGGATGGGCAATGTCTGGCCGCTGTTGGTGTCGAGGTACAGCCCGACGTCCCAGCCCGCACCGGCCTGGTACCCCTTGCCGTCCAGGGTCGAGCCGTTGACGGTCAACCGGACCGTCGGGATGGGAAGGACCTCGTAGTACGTGCCCGCCCAGACGTGTTCTCCTTCCGAGCTGCTGCCTTCGGCGAAGACCTCGATGAGACGGGTGATCTTCGTGCCGAAGGGCTCGAGGTCGTGGAACGACGCTCGGGCATAGTCCACCGGGAGCATCTGGCTGCCGAGGAACAGCCCGAAGGTCCGCAGGTTGACGACGGTGGCGACCACGTCGCCGGGACTGGCGGTGACCCCGGCTTCGTGGGCATGGAACACGAGCCCGCGGCTGAACTTGCGCGGAGCGACCACGGGCTGGGACACCGGGACCTCGTCGGCCACCCAGCAGTCCTCCACGCGCACCGTGATCTGGCCGGAAGCGGCCTCGACCCAGAGCCCGTTCTCGTTCCGCCCAAAGCGGACGTCGGAGACCACCACGTCCAGGCTCTCGGAAGCCTGGGTAGTCCCCACCCGAAGCGCCGTCTCGGCGCCCTGGAAGCGCAACCCCTCGATGCGCGTGGTCGGAGCCGGGGCCCCACCGGACGGGTCCAGGGCCATCAGGGTGACCGGCCCCGAGGCGACCGTGGCGACGTACACCGGGTCGGAGCCCTGGGTGCGGACGGTCACCCCTGACGGAACCACCAGCGGGAAGGACTCGTTCGTGGTGGTCTCGCTGTAGGCGATGGGCGCGCCGAGCGACGGGTCCACGATGCCGCGGACCGCCACGACGTCGCCCGCGACCAGGGCGGGCTGCGAGGACAGGGCCTCGGTGAGGCTGCCGTAGTTGGTGATCGTCCCCGTGGCCTGTCGGTAGACGTCCACCGAACCGAGACTCTGAGCCATCAGGTCAGGGGCCGCCACGATCAGGGCGAGGACGAGGAGAAGGGCCGAGCCGAGCCGAGCCGAGCCGAGCCGAGCCGAGCCGAGAAGGAAGGAGTTGGGAAGTGGGAGTTGGTTCCATGGTCTCCAGGGTAGCGCATGGGACGACGTCCATGGCGGGACTCGTCTCGTCACGGACTTTGGCAACTTCCATGCCGGCCTTCCGGGCCCCCGACCGCTGCAGGGTGCCGCGCCCTGCCTCGCACGACGGCCGCCGGGCGTGCGCAAGCGAGCCGCTCGCCGTGCGCCTCCGCACGCCGGGCGAAGCGGTCGTCGCCCCCTGGCGGCCTCACCCGCCACGGAGCCGGCCTAGAATGACGGGATGGAACGATACCTGGAGGGCCTGCGGGGACAGGCGGTGACCGCGCGGGTGGCCGGGTGGTTGCCGGAGGCGGTGGCGCGGCCGGCGCTGCACGCACGGCTGCTGAACGCGCTGGCGCGGATGGAGTACGTCGGCGTGCGCAAGATGCTCAAGGCGCGGCGCGCCGAAGGCCTGGACGTGGACGGACTGCAACACGCGCTCGAGGAGTGCGGGCACGCGTTGCGGCTGAAGAAGGCGGCGCTCGCGGTGGCCGGCGACGCGGCCGCAGCCGTGGCGACCTTCGCCGACGCCCACTGCCTCGGCGGCGCGGCCGGTGAGGACTACCTGCAGGCGGTGGACCGGGCGTGCGAGGCGCTGCTCGGGCCCGACGACGGCGAGGTCAACTACCTGCTCTCGTCGGCGGTCATCGAACTGCGCGCGCTGACCTTCTACCCGCTCTACGAGCGCGCGCTGCGCGACGCCGGGGTCGGCCCCTCGCTCAAGGGGCTGCTCGCCGACGAGGAAGGCCACCTCGCCGAGATGGGGCGGCGCCTGGCCGGACGGGAGCGGCTGGTCGAGCGCGCCCTGGCCGCCGAGCTCCCCGCCTTCGAGGCATGGGAGGCCGCGCTCGGCGCCGCGGTGCGCGAGGGCGCCGCGGCTGCGGTGTGAGCGGGGACGGCGCCCCCACGCCGCGGACGCCGGCTCCGGCCCCGGCCGACCCGCCGCGCGCCGACGTGGCCGTGGTCGGCGCCGGAGCGGCCGGGCTGTGCGCCGCGATCCATGCCGCCCGCGCCGCCCCCGCCGGCGCCCGCGTCGTCGTGGTGGACGGCCAGGCCCGCCCCGGGCGGAAGATCCTCGTCAGCGGCGGCGGGCGCTGCAACGTCCTGCCCGCGGAGGACGATCCCTCGGCCTTCCACACCGGCGGCTCGCCCCACCTCGTGCGCCGCGTGCTCGCCGCCTTCCCCCTGGACGCACAGGCGGGCTGGTTCGAGCGCGACCTCGGGGTACCGCTCCGCGTGGAGGAGGAGACGCGCAAG
>JALUVI010000089.1 GCA_027020785.1 Planctomycetota bacterium
AACTCCCCGACGAGCTCGCGTTGGACGTCTCCTTCTTCGGCGCCAATCGGGGCCGCCTCACCCTGCCGAACAGCATCCTGTTTTCTCGAGACCGCGAAGCTGGCTGGGTCGGAGAGGTTCCGCTCGATGCCTATCCTTCCTTCCTGGTGTTGCGTTCTCCCGTTCTGCTGCACGACTCCTCGTCTCCGAGTCCGGAGTCGGGTGGGTCGTGGGTGGGAACTGCCGACCTCCCAGAACCTGCGGTTGGTGTCGCCCCGGAGGTCGTCGTGCCTCTCCTCGAGGGCGTGATGGTGGATGTCGTCCTCTCCGATTCGGATCGAATCGAGTCCGAGGGACCCGTCTTGGCAGTGGATGTCGCGGGCTGGCCCCAGTCTCAGGATCCGCACTACCTCGCTGGCCGGATCCGGGAAGGACGGTACCGACTCGGCCCGGTGCCGCCCGGGCTGACCATTCGCGACCGCGCGTCTGGGCGCAGCTGGCAGGTGCCGCAAGAGGGCGGCGTCTGGCGGCTCGACGGCTGAGCGGCTCTGCTACGGCTCGGCAGCCTTTCTCGCTTGCACCGCAGGTCAGCGCTTGGGATCATGCCACGACCCACTGCAGGCCATGGTCCCGTCGCTCCCTGAACGCGAAGATCTCCCGCCGTCCCGAGAGAAGTCGGAGGGGGACGAGGTGGTGACCCACCTGGCGCACGACCTGCGGAACCTGCTCCAAGCGGTGCACGGGCATGCCGAACTGCAGCTGCACGCGCTGCGAGGGGGCGGCTCCGGGCCCGACCTGGGGGAGAGCCTGCAGGCCATCCGACGCGCCGCCGACCACGCCGTCACCCTGTGCGAGGACCTGCTCCAGTCGGCGCAGGGACGGCCGGCGCCGTTCGGGGCGGTGGACCTCGGCGAGGTCGCGCACTCGGCGGCGGCGCTGTTCCTGGCCCGGGCCGGCTCGGCCGCCGAGCTCGAGCTCTGCGGTCCCGAGGAGCGGGTCGTGGTCCGCGGGCGGCGCCTGGACCTCGAGCGCGCCCTGCTGAACCTGCTGTGGAACGCGCTCGAGGCGATGGAGGAGCACGACCTGCCGCCGCGGCTGCGTCTCTCCTGGGGGGCCGACTTCCTCGAGGTCCGCGACCACGGCCCCGGCTTCGACCCGGCGAAGGCGGCGGCGCCCCGGGCCGGCGATCACGGTGACGGGCGGGTCCACGGCATCGGCCTGGCCTCGGTGCGCCACGTCGCCGCCGCCCACGGCGGTCGGCTGGTCGTGTCCGCCGCCGGGGAGGGGCGCGGCGCGGTCTGCCGCCTCGAGTTCGGGGTCCAGCCCGAGCTGGGCCTCGGGGGCTGACCCCCACCCGTAGAATGGAGCTTCCGGCCGGTTCCGGCCGACGGCCCCATGACCAAGCCCCAGAACGACCCCACCCCCGTCCAGGAAGTCGACGAGGTGGTCATCCGCTTCGCCGGCGACTCCGGCGACGGGATGCAGCTCACCGGCAAGCAGTTCACCGACACCACCGCGCTGTTCGGGAACGACCTCGCGACCTACCCCGACTACCCGGCCGAGATCCGCGCTCCGGCCGGCACCCTGTTCGGGGTGTCGGGCTTCCAGGTCCGGCTGTCCAACCGCGACATCCACACCCCCGGGGACCGGCCCGACGTGCTGGTGGCGATGAATCCGGCGGCGCTGAAGACCAACCTCGCCGACCTCAAGGAGGGCGGGCTGCTCATCGTCAATACCGGCAACTTCACGCCGCGCGAGCTCGAGAAGGCCAAGTACGACAGCAATCCGCTCGAGGACCCCGAGCTCGCCGAGCACTACCAGGTGGTGCCGGTGGACCTCAACGACATCACCCTGCGCGCGGTCGAGGGGCTGGGCCTGTCCAACAAGGAGGCGCTGCGTTCCAAGAACATGGTCGCCCTCGGCATGCTCTACCACGCCTACGGGCGCCCCCTCGACCACACCGAGGAGTGGCTGCGCGGGAAGTTCGCCAAGAAGCCGAAGGTCCTCGAGGCCAACCTGCGCGCCCTGCGGGCGGGCTGGGACGTGGCCGCGAACCAGGAGCTGTTCAAGGTGCACTACCGGGTGGCGCCGGCCAAGCTCCCGCCCGGGACCTACCGCAACCTGATGGGCAACCAGGCGTTGGCCATGGGGCTGGTCGCCGCGCGACACCTCTCGGGATTGGAGCTGCTCTACGCCTCCTACCCCATCACGCCGGCCAGCGACGTCCTCCACAACCTGGCCCGGTACAAGAACCACGGCGTCCTCACCTTCCAGGCCGAGGACGAGATCGCCGCGGTCACCGCTGCGCTCGGCGCGAGCTACGCCGGGCGCCTCGGCGTCACCGGCACCTCCGGTCCCGGGCTCGCCCTCAAGACCGAGGCGCTGGGGCTCGCCGTGATGGTCGAGCTCCCGCTGCTCGTCGTGGACGTGCAGCGCGCCGGGCCGTCCACCGGGATGCCGACCAAGACCGAGCAGAGCGACCTCCTGTTCGCGGTGTTCGGGCGCAACGCCGAGGCCCCGCTGCCGGTGGTCGCGGCCGCTTCGCCGAGCGACTGCTTCCACGCCGCCATCGAGGCCGCCCGCATCGCCGTCACCTACATGACCCCGGTCCTCCTCCTCTCCGACGCCTATCTCGGCAACGGAGCCGAGCCGTTCCGGGTGCCCGAGGCCGCGGAGCTGCCGACCTTCCCGGTGCGCCACGCCCAGCCGAGCGGGGACTTCCAGCCGTACCTCCGCGACCCGGAGACCCTGGCCCGGCCCTGGGCGGTCCCCGGAACGCCGGGGTTGGAGCACCGCATCGGCGGACTCGAGAAGGAGGACGGCAGCGGCAACGTGTCGTACGACCCCGTCAACCACGAGAAGATGGTCGCCCTGCGCGAGTCCAAGGTCCGCGGCATCGCGCGGAGCTACCGCCCGCTCGAGGTGGAAGGCGACCCCGACGCCGACACCGTGGTGCTCGGCTGGGGCTCGACCTGGGGCGCCATCAAGGGGGCGCTGAAGCGCGCCGAGGACGGCGGCCCGAAGCTCGCCCACGTCCACCTGCGCAACGTGTGGCCGTTGCCGGACGACCTCGGCGAAGTGCTCGGCCGCTTCCGCAACGTCCTCGTCCCCGAGCTCAACCATGGTCACCTCGCGCGGCTCGTCCGCAGCGAGTTGCTGATCGACGCTCGTCCCATCACCAAGGTCCAGGGCCGGCCGTTCGGGGCCGAGGAGCTCCTCGACCGCATCCGCACCGAACTCGCCGCCTCGTGACGCCATGACCACCGCCGCTCCCCAGTACAAGAAGAAGGACTTCGTCTCCGACCAGGAGGTGCGTTGGTGCCCCGGCTGCGGGGACTACGCCATCCTCAACGGCGTCCAGCAGGTGTTCGCCGAGCTCGGCGTGCCCAAGGAGAACCTGGTCGTGGTCTCGGGCATCGGCTGCTCCAGCCGTTTCCCGTACTACGTGGACACCTTCGGCTTCCACACCATCCACGGCCGCGCACCGGCGGTCGCCACCGGCGTGAAACTGGCCAACCCCGAGCTCGACGTCTGGGTGGTCACCGGCGACGGCGACGCGCTGTCCATCGGCGGCAACCACCTCATCCACGCCGCACGCCGCAACGTGGACATGGTGGTGCTCCTGTTCAACAACCGCATCTACGGTCTGACCAAGGGGCAGTACTCGCCGACCACGCCGCCCGGCAAGGTCACCCCGTCGTCGCCCTTCGGGTCGGTGGACGCGCCCTTCCACCCCCTGACCCTGGCCCTCGGCGCCGGGGCCGGTTTCGTGGCGCGCACCGTGGACACGCAGATCAAGCACCTGCGCGAGGTCGTGCGCGCGGCCCACGACCATCCCGGTTTCGCCCTGGTCGAGATCCTCCAGAACTGCGTCATCTTCAACGACGGGGCCTTCGCCGACTACACCGGCAAGGAGATCCGCGACGACCGCCAGGTGGACCTGCGGCCCGGACAGCCCCTGGTGTTCGGCAAGGAGCACGACAAGGGGCTGCGTTTCACCCCGCACTCCATCGAGGTGGTGGCCGCCGACGAGGCCGACGTCTGGGATCCCGCCGACCCCAATGCGACCAAGGCGTTCCGGCTCGCCCTGTGCGACGAGCCGCACGAGTTGCCGTTGCCCATCGGCGTCTTCCGTGCGGTGGAGCGACCGTGTCTCGCCCGCGAGGTCCACGAGCAGGCTCGACGCGTCACCGAGCAGCTCGGCGCCGGCACCCTGCAGTCGCTGCTCGACTCGGGCGATCGCTGGGAAGTCGCCTGACGGACGCTTCCCGGCGCGGTCGACCCCTCGGGCGGGAAGCCGCATCCCGCTCGGTTCGCGCCGCCGTCTCCCCCGACTCGGGCATCCGGCGCCTCACGCGGATGCCGCCCCGGCGGTGGCCGACGCATCGGTGACGAGCCGCGCCGGGGCGAAGGGTTCGGCTTCGGGGCGTGCGCGGCCGAGGACCTGATCGGCGACCAGTTCGCCGACGGCTGCGGCGCAGGTCATGCCGTGGCCGCCGAGCGCGGCGGCCCAGTGGAGGCCTTCGACACGGGGGTCGGGGCCGAGGACGAAGCGGCCGTCGGGGGCGAAGGTGCGGCCGCCGGCCCAATGGGAGCGGACCGGGGCCGAGGCGAGGGCGGGGAACCAACGGCCGAGTCGCGCCGCGGCCAGGTCCCAGGCCTCGGCGGCCTCGCGCTCGCACGCGTCGGGCGCGACCGCGCGTTCGTCGCAAGGCGACAGGAGGAGACCGCCGCTCTCGGGGCGCACGTAGGTCTCGGCGTCGCCGAGCAGCCACAGCACCGGGGCGTCGGGGGGCGGCGCGGGGGTGGGCTCGAGGAGGAACAGGTGGCGCCGCCGCGGCGTCAGCGGCAGGCCGAGGCCGACTGCGGCCGCGGGCTCGGCGGCCCAGGCGCCGCCGGCGAGGACCACCGCGTCGGCGGGGACGACGCGCTCGGCTCCGCTCCGTTCGCGCAGCCGCACGCCGGTGACCCGGCCCAGCGCCGTCTCCAGGGCGAGTGCGGCCGTCGCGGTCGCGATGCGGGCGCCGGCGGCGCGGGCGCCCGCGAGGAAGCCGGAGAGCAGCGCCGACCCGTCGAGGACGCCTTCCTCGGGCGCCAGCACCGCGGCGCCGATCCCGCCGTGCAGGGACGGCCAGAGGCGGCGGAGCGCGTCGTCGGCGAGCGGGCGCAGGTCCTCGCGACCGCGGGCGCAGTCGAGGACGCGCTCCGCGGCATCCGGGGGCGCGGCCAGGACCACTCCGGTGCGCCGGAGGAGCGGCACCGGAGCGAAGCCCTCCGGCGGCGCGGCGAGGAACGCGGCGCCGCGACGCGCCAGGGTCGCGGTGGGGGCGTCCGCGATGGCCGTGCGCAGGATGGCGGCGTTGCGGCCGGTGGCGTGAGCGCCCGGCGCGGTCTCGCGCTCGACCAGCAGCACCGGCGCGCCGGCGCGCGCCAGGCGCCAGGCGACGGCGGCTCCGGCGATGCCGCCGCCGACCACGACGGTGCGCGGGCCGGCCATCTCGCTGCGTATTCTAGGCCCCGGCGCCGAGCCCCGGCGCTCCACACGATGTCGCTCGCCGCCCTCCTCCTCGTCCTCCTCGTCCCGCTCCAGGCCGACGTCGCCGCGCCGTTCCCGAAGGGGGCGGCGGCGTCCTCCGAGGAGCAGGCCACCGCCGCCGCCTGCCGGGTCCTCGCCCGCGGCGGCAACGCGGTGGACGCCGCGGTCGCGCTGCACTTCGCCCTCGCCGTGACCTACCCCGCCGCCGGCAACCTCGGCGGCGGCGGCTTCATGCTGGTCCACCTGCCGAACGGCGAGGACGCCTTCCTCGACTTCCGCGAGGTCGCGCCCCTGGCCGCGGGCCCCGACCTCTACCGGACCGCCGACGGCGGGGTGGACCCCGAGGCCTCGCGCACCGGATGGAAGGCGGTGGCCGTGCCGGGCGCGGTGTTCGGCATGGCCGAGGCCCACCGCCGCTGGGGGCGGTTGCCCTGGCCCGAGGTCGTGGCCCCCGCCCTCCGGCTCGCTCGCGAGGGCTTCGTGGTGGACGAGGAGGAAGCCGCCCGGCTCGCCGCCCATGCCGACGTCCTCCGCGCCGACCCGGTCGCGCGCGAGACCTTCTTCCTACCGGACGGTCGCCCGCTGCCCTCGGGCGCGCGCTGCCGCCAGCCGCGCCTCGCCGCGACGCTCGAGCGCATCGCCGTCGAGGGTGAGGCGGCCTTCCGCTCCGGTCCGCTGGTGGAGGAACTGGTGGCCGCGTCCCGGGCCGGCGGCGGCGTCCTCTCGGTCGAGGACTTCGCCGCCTACCGTCCCGAGCTGCGCCCGGTGGCGCGCATCCCGTGGCGCGACGTCGTCGTCCTCGCCCCGACGCCGCCCTCCAGCGGCGCGGTCTTCCTCGGCCAGGTCCTGCCCTGTCTCGAGGACCGTCCGCTGCGGCGCTGGGGCTGGGCCGACGGGCGCACCGTGAACCTCGTCGGCGAGGCCGAGGCCCTGGCCTTCGCCACCCGCAACCGCTTCCTCGGCGACCCCGCCGCGATGGCGGTGGACTGGCGCGACCTCGTCGCCCCCGAACGGGTCGAGGCGCTGTGCCGACGCCTGTCCGAGCGGCGCCGCACCCCGCCCGACGCCCTGGTCGCGCCGGCCCCCGGCGAGAGCCTCGAGACCACCCACTTCTCGGTGGTGGACGGCGCCGGCGGGGCGGTCTCGTGCACGACCACCCTCAACGCGGCCTACGGCGCCAAGGTCATGGCGCCGGGCGGCTTCTTCCTCAACGACGAGATGGACGACTTCGCCGCGGCGCCCGGGGCCCCCAACCAGTTCGGGCTGGTCCAGGGCGAGGCCAACGCGGTGCGGGCCGGGATGCGCCCGCTGTCGTCCATGTGTCCGGTCGTCGTGCTCCGCGACGGCGAGGTGGACGCCGTGCTCGGCTCGCCGGGCGGCCCGACCATCCTGACCACCGTGCTCCAGGTCCTGCTGCATCGGTACGTCTTCCGGATGGACCCGCGGGAGTCGGTCGCCGCACCGCGCTTCCACCGCCAGGACCTGCCCGACGTCCTGCGCCACGAGCCCGAGCGCCTCGACGGCGCGGCCCGCGACTTCCTGTTCGCGCTCGGCCAGCCGCTCGAGGAGGTCGGCCGCCTCGGCGACGTGAACGCGATCTTCCGTACCGCCAGCGGGCGCTGGACGCCGGTCTGCGACCCGCGCCGCAGCGGGGCCGCGTGGCGGGTGGCCAATCCGCCGCCGGCGCCGCGCGCGGCGCCCGAGCCGGTCAGAAGGTGAGTTCGACCAGGCCGCTGCCGCCTTCGGAGAGGAACACCGAGGCTTCCCGGGTGCGACCGTCCTTGTTCTCGGCCACCACACGGTAGCTGCCGGGCGGATAGGTGCCGACCGCGAGGGTGCCGTCCTCGCCGCCGAAGCGGCTCTGGAACCGCAGCCACTCCGCGTCGGGGCCGGGCAGGCGGCGGCCGGCGTCGTCGTAGACCTCCAGGGAGGCCAGGTCCGCCGGAGTGCCGTCGGCGTTGCGGATGCGGGCGCGCAACTCCACCCCCTTCTCGAGGGCGACCACCACTTCGGCCAGCTCGCCGTCGCGCACCTCGACCGGTTCGGTCTCGGCGGTGCACCACCCGTCGGCGGTGACGCGCACGCGGTAGGAGCCCGCGGCGAGCCCGCCCAGGGTGGCTTCGCCGCGTCCCCACGTGGAGCCGCCCTCGCCGTCCTCGTCCAGCGGCTCGGCGCGGACTCGGAAACCGATGGAGAGCGGTTGGCCGCTGGTGTCCCGGACGACGAGGTGCAGCCCGCCCGAAACCGGCAGGCGCAGCACGCCGGCGTCGTGCGAGGCGTCCATGCCGAGGCGGAAGGAATCGCCCACCGCCTTGCCGAGCGGAGGGCCATCGGCCCCGGTCGCGCCGCCGCGGCCGCGGAACCCGAAGTCGGCGCGCGCCTCGACGTGGTACTCGCCGGGCGGCACGCCGGTGAACTCGAAGCGTCCTCCGTCGTCGGTGCTGCCCCACCGGACGTCGCGTCCGCCGGCGATCATGCCGGAGAAGAAGTCGCCCTGCGAGTCCTCGCGCACCAGCATCACGGTGACGCCGGACGCCGCCTCGCCGGTGCCCTCGCGGACGACGGAACCGGTGACCCGTCCGCGTGGGACCCGGACCACGACGTCGGCTTCGGGCAGGTCGGGAACCTCGAGGTCCATGTCGCCGTCCCACGAGCCGCCGAACACGGTGAAGTCGTAGTCGCCCGGCGCCAGGCTGCGAAAGGCGAAGCGTCCCTCGCCGTCGGTGCGGGCCGAGGCCATGCGCAGGTCGAGCATCCCTGCGCCCTTGGCCCGCACGAAGATGCCGGCGTTGGCGATGGGAAGGCCGTCGGCGTCCACGAGCGTGCCGGTGAGCCGGCAACCGCCGGCTGTCGGGTCGGTGATGTCCACCGTCGCGACCTGACCTTCCTTGACGTAGACGTTGGCCAGGGCGCCGCCGCCGAACACCGCCATGAGGTCGCCGGTCAGCAGCGACTCGTCGTCCAGCGCCGCCGTGACCAGGAAGTAGTTCCCGGGGACGACGTGCTCGGCGCGGTAGCTCCCGTCCTCGTTGGTCGGCGTCTGGAAGGCGTCCTTGCTGTCGGGGGCGAAGCCGAGGACCATCCGCGACGGCAGGGGGTTGCCGTGTCGGTCGCGCACCACCCCCTGGATGGTGGCGCCGGCGCGGAGCTCCACCACCACGTCTTCGCGGACCTCGCCGGCCTCGAAGGGCTTGCCCTTCAGGGTGCGCGGCGCGAAGCCCTCGGCGAAGACGTCGAGGTAGCGGAAGCCGGCCGGGATGCCGACCAGCTCGAAGCTGCCGTCGGCCAGAGAACGGGTGGTGGGGGCGAACTCGGCCGCGTTCAGGAGGAGGGCTTGCAGCCGCGAGTCGTCGCTGGAACCGGCCTGGAGCAGGGCGCCGGCGACCGGCTCGCGCGTTCCTTCCGCGATGACGCGCCCGCGCAGCGTGCCCCCGGCGCGCAGCGACACCTCGACCTCGACGACCTCCCCGTCGCGCACCTGCAGCGGGACCGATTCGCTCTCGGCCCACCCGGCGGCCCGCGCCGTGAGGGCATAGTGCATCGGCAGGACCCCGGTCAGTTCGAACGCGCCGTTCGGATCCTCGAGGAACCGCAAGCCGGACAACCCGTCCAGGGCGCGCATGCGCGGGCGGACCAGGACCTCGCCCTCGGCCAGGTTCGCCTCGACCTCGGCCCACGGCTTCGGCGGCGGGGCGGCCTCTTCTCGGGGCACGGCTTCGAGTTCCGCCGGATCGGCGGTCGCGGTCGGACGCGCACCCTGCTCGGCGGAACGGGGTTCCAGCGAGATGGAGAACCGAGGCACCGGGCGGCCTTCGGGGTCGACGACGCGCCCGCGCACCGCCCCCGGCTCGGGCAGGACGAGGACGAAGACGGCGTCGTCCTCGGCGTCCGCGCCGGACTCGGGCAGCTCGAAGCGGGCCCCGGTTCCGTCGGCGGTCTCGGCGAGCAGCGCGGCGCCGGGCCAGCCGGGCAGGCGGAACGAACCGTCGGCGTCGGTCACGTCCTGGGTCAGCTTGGGCAACAGGGCCGGCAGGACCTCGCCGCCCACTCGGGTGAAGACCTCGATGGCGTCGGGGATGCCGCCGACGCCGCTGCCTCCGAGGTCGCCGGTCGGCAGGCTGGCGAGCGACACCGTGACCCCGGCGCGCGGCCTCCCCGAGCCGTCCACGACGCGACCGCTCACGAAGTCGAGGTCGCGGAGGACCAGGGGCCGGGCCAACTCCGAATCACGTCCCGAGACGCGGGCCGCCACGGGCATCGCCCGGCCCTGCGCGCCCTGGGCGACGAGGAAGTACTGGCGTCGCGGCAGGCGGTCGAAGCGGAACGCGCCGTCCGCGCCGGTGCGCGTGGTCCAGGCGGCGAGGTCGCGGACCACCGCAGGGAGCAAGCGGAAGTCGAGCGGGACGGCGAGGACCTCCGCTCGGGCGGCGGGCTCGCCGCTCGCGGTCTCGACACGCCCGGAGAGGCCTCCGGTCTCGGCCAGACGCACCTGCAGATCGGCCTCGCGGCCCGGGCGCAAGGGGCCGAACTCGAGGAAGCCGGGATGGGTCGCTCCGTCCAGGGCCAGCACCGAGAGCACGGCGCCGGCGGGCACGGCTTCCAGCTCGAAGCGCCCGTCGCCGTCGGTGAAGCGGCGCTCGAGGAAGACGTCCTGGTTGCGGATCGCCTGGAGGAGGTAGGTCAGGGAGGGACCGACGAAGACCTCGGCGTTCGCCACCGGCGCGCCGAACTCGTCCACGACGCGCCCCGAGACCGCGCCGCCGGGGACCGTCGGCAGGAGGAACGGTTCGTCCTGGTCCAGCGCCAGCGGCGACACTGCGATGCGACCGCGGTTGAGCCGCTTCGGGGCGCGGGCCACGAGCCAGGTGGTGCGTCCGAGCAGGCCGTCCAGGTCGAAGCGCCCCTCGGCGTCGGCGCGGACGGAGGCGAGGGGTTCGAGGGACAGCTCCAGCGGGTGCTCCAGCAGCTCGGAGGGCTCGAGCACGAAGTCGAACAGGGGATAGGGGCCGCCGAAGCTCGCCACCCAGGCGTGCGGCACCGGCTGGCCGTACTCGTCCACCACCAGCCCCCGCAGCCGGTGCGCCCCGGGGCCGGCCTTCAGGGCCCTCGGGTCGTAGGGCGCGGCCTCCGCGGTGGCCTCGCGGAGCGTCTCTCGCCCGTCGAGGCGCGCCGCCTCCGGCGCCGCTTCGGCCGCCGGTGCGGCTTCCGGTGCTTCGAGCCCTCCGGCGGGAGGGGTCGGCTGGAAGAGGAAGAGGAAGAGGAGGGCGAGACCGACCAGGGGCAGGCCCAGCAGGAGGAGCTTCTTGAGGTCCATGTGGGAAGGGGCCCGCCAGGGGGCGGCGGTCAGACCTCCATTACGGGCAGGTCGCGCCGCTGCTGGGTGGAGATCGCCGCGGCTACGTCGCGGGCGATGGCGCGGAGCGCGCGGGCGGCCTCGGTCTCGGGCTCCGCGACGACGACCGGCGTCCCGGCGTCGCCGGAGCGGCGCACCGCGCCCTCCATCGGGACCGCGCCCAGGAAGGGTACCCCGGCCTCCTCGGCGACCTTGCGGCCGCCGCCCTCGCCGAAGGCGTCGCCGACCATGTTCTCGACCACGCCGAGCACCGGGCAGGAGACCTGCGAGGCCATGCCGATGGCGCGTCGTACGTCGGTCAGCGAGACCTCCTGGGGCAGGGTGACGACGACCGCGCCGGTCAGCGCGACCAGTTGCGCCAGCGAGAGCTGCGCGTCGCCGGTGCCGGGCGGCATGTCCACGATCAGGTAGTCGAGCTCGCCCCAGTCCACGTCCTGGAGGAACTGCTGCAGGGCGCGGTGCAGCATCGGGCCGCGCCACATCACCGGCTGGCCGTCCTCGAGCATGTAGCCGATGGACATCGTCTTGACACCGTGCGCGGTCAGCGGTTGCAGCTTGCCGTCGCGGCCGCGCGCCGGTTCGCGGATGCCCATCATCACCGGGACGTTGGGGCCATAGACGTCGGCGTCGAGCAGGCCGACCCGGGCGCCCTCCAAGGCCAGCGCCGCGGCGAGGTTGACCGCTACCGTGCTCTTGCCGACGCCGCCCTTGCCGCTGGTCACGGCGACGACGTTGCGGACGTGGCCGCCGAGCGCGTTGCCCTCCGGCAGCGAGTCGCGGACCTTCGCCGACAGCTCGACGTCCACCCGCTCGACGCCGGGCAGGGCGGCGACCGCGGCCCGCGCCTCCTCCTGGAGCCGTTCCTTGACCGGGCACGCCGGGGTGGTCAGCTCGAGGCGGAAGCGCACCGCGCCGCCGCACACCGCGAGGTCCTGGACGAAGCCGAGCGCGACGACGTCGCGGTGGAGGTCGGGGTCCTGGACGCTGCGCAGCGCCTCGAGGACGTCTTCCTTGGTGGGGGTGGAGCTCATGGTCGCGACCGTCGGGCCTACGATGGGGCCGGGAGGACGCGGTCCTCCCCGGAGTCGTCGTGCCCGAACCGACCCCCCAGGATACGCGAGAGCGCCGCGCCGTGGTGCTCCTCTCGGGCGGCCTGGACTCGGCCGTCGTCGCCGCGCTCCTGCGCCGCGAAGGCTGGACCCTGTACGCCCTCACCGTGGACTACGGCCAGCGCCACCGCGCCGAACTCGACGCCGCCCGCGCCGTGGCCGAGCGCGTCGGCGTCGCCGAGCACCTGGTCCTTCCGCTCGACCTGACCGCGGTGGGGGGCTCGGCGCTCACCGACCCGACCGTCGCCGTGCCGCGGGCCGCCGACCCCCTGGCCCCGGTCGGCTCCGGCATTCCGCCGACCTACGTCCCGGCGCGCAACCTCCTGTTCCTGTCGCTCGCCGCCGGCCTCGCCGAAGCCCGCGACGCCGCGGCGGTGGCCATCGGGGTCAACGCGGTGGACTACAGCGGCTACCCCGAC
>JALUVI010000090.1 GCA_027020785.1 Planctomycetota bacterium
CGATGGTGAAGGCGACGCGGTCGGTGAGGAAGTCGGAGGCGCCCGAGAAGTCGGTGAAGTCGAGCTTGAAGGTGACGTGCGCGTTCGGCAGGAAGGCCATGCCGACCGTGGTCGCCCAGACGCGCCCGTCGGCGGCGTCGTCGGCCATGAAGTCCCAGGTCTCGATGCGTACGAACGGAAGCAGGGAGCGGCCGGTGGGGGAGCCGGAGAAGACGTCCCATTGGCCCTCCAGGTAGCCGCCTTCCATGACGTCGCTCGGCGCCGGAATCGGCAGCAGTGGGGCGTCGTCCACCGTGCCGCGGACGGCGATGGCGCGCATCCGGGCCGGACCGCGACGCCATTCGCCGTGGAGTTCGACGATGGTGGTGGTGAAGTCGGATGGCCCGACGCCCTGCGCGGAGTCGCCGTACCAGAACGACCCGCCCAGCAGGGTGTCGCCGGGGCCGTCCCAGTCCAGGCGGGCGACCAGCGCGAAGTCTTCGGCGAGGGCCTGGCTGCCGCCCTGGCGGCCGCTGCTGAAGCCGTCGGTCGTGAGGTCGAAGCCCGCGGCGTCGAAACCGTTCAGGACGTAGGCCGTCCAATGCAGCGTGTCGTGGTCGCCGGTCAGGCCGAGTCCGTTCTCGTGCCAGGTGCTCGGCAGCAGGGTGCGCTCGACGAAGGGGCGCTCAGCGGAGGGGAAGGTCGTGGGCTCGTGGCGTGGGTTGATGAAGCCCATCGGTACCAGCAGGTTCCCGGCATGCAGCGAGACCGATTCGGTGAGGTCGCCTTCCACGTAGGCGAACTCGACACCGATCTCGTCGCCGTGCTCGTATTCGATTTCGGAGCGGAAGCGCCAGTCGTCGTCGAAGTCCCAGCCGATGTAGAAGACGACGCGGTGCAGGTCGAAGGAGTCGGACTCGGAGGAGGCCGTACCGCCGTCGGTCGCGGCGTCGAAGTTGCGGTAGGTGACCTCGCCGTAGCCGCCGAAGTGCAGTCGGTCGAGGGCGCTCCCACTGCCGACTCCGGCCTCGAGTTCGGCGGCCAGGGCGTCGATGCGCCGCTCCAGCTCGCGGTTGTCGGGTGGCGGGGGCATGCTCGGTTCCTGGGCCGCGGCGACAGGGATGGTCGCCAGGGCGCAGGTGAGGACCGCGGCCGTCCGCCCGAGGATGTTATTGAGACTCTGTCGCAACATTGGGCGCGTAGGATAGCCTTGCCGAAGCCGGGGTCAAGTGCTGCTAGGCTCTTTTCACCCGGCTTCCCCCGGGCCCCATCCCATCCCCATGGCGCCGCGGGTCCTCGCACGAGGGGTCCTGCTCTCGGAAGCGGATTCCGCCCCTCTCCTCCCTCCCGGACTCCTGTCCGGTGCGGTGGAGTGGTCGGTCTGCACCCCCGCCGCCCTGCTGGCCGACGTGGACGCCGGTCGTCGGCCGCCCGACGTCGTCCTGGTGTCTGCCGAAGACGCTCCCCGTCTGGTGCCACGGCTGCGCCGCCATCCGGGCACCGCTCTCCTGCCGGTCCTGGTCCTACCCGGTGGTGGAGGGCTGCCCCCCGGTTCCGACGGCCGCTGGCATGGCGAGCTGCCGGCGTTGGGGGGCGGTCCCGACCTACCGCCCCCGAGCGCGCGCCGCGACTCGGAGCGGGCCGCCCACCTCTTCGCCCGCTTCCTCGCCGCCCGCGGCACGGCCCGCCCCGAGGACGCCGAGGCCTTCGGCGTCGACGCCCCCCGCACCCTCCTGTCCCGCTGGGAGGCCCTCGGCTGGGTGAGCCCGTGCGCGGACGGCAGCTGGGCCGCCCTCCCCGCCCTGGGCGAGGCCGCAGCCGAAGCGCGCCTCCCGGAAACTGGGGGAGTCCATTCCGTCCCTCCGGAAACTGGGGGAGTCCATTCCGTCCGCCGTCCGGCGACTGCGGGCGGAGGCGGGGGTTCAGGGCCGTCTGGGGCCGCAGGACGTGGCGAGCCAGCCGCCGACCTCGCCAGGAGTTCGGATCACGACGCAGGTCCTTCGGAGGTCGAGGTTTGCAACGATTCGGACGGAATGGACTCCCCCAGTTTCCGGCAGCGGCTCCGCGTCGCCGCCGTCTGGGGGCTGACGCTGGCCGTCCTCCTCCTGGCGATTCGGCTCGGGGTCGGTGGTGGGGGGCGTAGGGGGGCCGGGACTGCCGGAGAGGGCGGTTCAGGAGGGGGAGCTGGCGTGGCTGGAGGGGGGCTCTTCCTTCCGGAGTCGGGGCCTCCCCTGGCAGGGGCGGATCGGGGCGGGGAGGAGGTCCGGACGGACTCCGGAGCGGAGGAGCAGGAACCGGCGCGGGGGCGGTCGGACGGCTCGGGCGTCGAAGTCCGGGAGGCCACCGAACCGCGACGCTGGGCTGCGGGCCTCCTCGCGTTGCCGCGCGTCCCGCCCGGCGGGGGCGCTCCCACGGAGGCGGCCCTCCCACCGAGGGGGGAGCGCTCGATGCCGGGCAGGGCCGTCGAGACGGCCCCCGCGATCGGGACCGACGGTGCTGCGGGAGTGGCCGATGACGCGGTGCCGGGCGCCCACGCCCGGCCGGTGGCGCCGACGGGCGCGGACGATGGGGGCAGTGGGGGCGTGGGCGCACTGCGGGCTGCGCAACGGGAGGCGCCCGCGCAGCCCGCCATCCCGGCGCCGCCCGCCGTGGAGGAAGAACCCGCCGCCGGGCCGAGGCGGCCGCCCGCGATCCCGGCTCCGCTGCGCGACCGACCGCGTCGCATGACGGGGCCCGTGTTCCCCGCCCGGCCGGCGGGCGGGGAGGATGAGACCTCCTCCCCGTCGCCGTCGTCCCCGCCGGTCCTCCCCGCGCCACCCCTGGACCGGGCCGCTCCGGCGCGCCCGTCGGCGCCCGTGCTGCGCGGTGCGTTCCTCGAGTTGCCCCAGTCGCCGCTCGGCCCCGACACGGAGTCCGTTTCCGACGGGGAATCCGCTGCCGGGGTGGGGCACGAGGATCGGGGGCTCGCCCTCCCGGCGCCGCCCGCGCCCGCGCCGCCCCCGGAGCCGCCGAGCATCCCCGCGCCGCCCGCCAGCGTGGGCGCCGCCTCGCCGGTGCACGACGAACCGCCGAGCATTCCGCCTGCGCCCCCCGCGCTTCCCATGCGGCCGGTCGAGCCCCCCGACCTGCCGCCCCCGCCACCGTCCCACTCCGCATCCGCCGCTTCGGGGGCGGACCCCCAGGCCGGTTCGCTCGACCTCCCCGCGCCGGCGCCGCCCGTGCCGAGCTCCGCGCCGCCGCGCATCCCGGCGCCGCCCGAAGCCGCTGCCCCGGCTCGGCCCGAGGCGCACGATGGGCCGCCGAACATCCCGCCGCCGCCCGCCCCTGCGCCCGCCTCGTCGGTCGCGCCTCCCGACCTGCCGGCGGCGCCGCCGCCTGCGCCGGAGGTGCGAGTGACGCCGCCCGTCGTGCCGCCCCCCGCGCCGCCGCAGGTGGTGCCGCTCGCGTGGGTTCCAGCCGAGACGCGGGTCGTCGTCGCTCCGGTCGGCGGCCGCATCGAGGAACTGCTCGTCCCGGTCGGCGCGGTCCTGGAAGCCGGTCGCCCGCTCGCGCGCCTGCGGCCCGAGCCCAACGCCCGGCAACGGTTCGGCGAGGCCCTGGGCGCCCTCGGCGAGGACCTGCGTCTGGTCCGCGCCGTCCTCGCCGCCGCCCACGCGCGCCGTGCCGCCGCGGCCCGCGAAGCCCGGGCCGAGGCCGAGGCCCGGGCCGAGGCCGCACGCCGTGACTTCGAGGCGACCGTGGCCGCCGTCGCCGACGGCCTGCTCTCCTCGGAGGCGCTCGAGGCGGCGCGACGCGCCTGGCGCGAGACGGTGGAGGGAGCCGCGGTCGAGACGGACGCGGATGCCGCCCTCGACGACGACGTCTTCTGGCTGGTCGCCGCAGCGCTGGCGCGTCTCGGCGGGACCGTCCTCGCAGCGCCGCCGCCGCCGCGCCTCGTCGGCGCCCCGACTTCAGGTCTCCTCCGCGTCTGGACCGCTTCGCCCGGCGACACCGTGGGCGTCGGCGCGGCGTTGGCCGAGATCGAGACGCGCCCGGCCGCCCTGGTGACCGTGCTCGACGACGCCCCGTCCGCCGACCTCCGTTGGCGACCCGGGCCCGACGACGCGTGGCGCCCCCTGCCTTCGGGAGCCGTCGCCCCCGAGGGCCCCGGCTGGCGGGTGCGCATCCCGTGGCCATCCGGAGCGCCACCCGCGGCGGCGGAGCTTCGCTTGCCGCGCCGGCCTTGATCCGGAAACTGGGTGCGTCGAATGGGCCGGCCGAGGGCGGAGGGGGAGCTCCTTCCGTTGGGGCCCGGCGACGACGCACGCCTCCCGCGACGGGACCCTTCCCGGCCTCGCTCGGGGCGGACCGCCGCCCCCGAGGCTCCACCCCGGCCTCGGAGGCGCCGCTCCTGCGCTGTGACACCAGGGAAGACGCAGCGAGGAGGCTCGGGTCACACCCTTCCGTGGAGAGCACAGTCTGGATGGCCAGTTTCCGAGGAGGCCGTCCGTTGCCCCCGTACTATCCTGGAACCATGTCGCGAACCCGAGCCCTGCTCCTCGTCGCCGCCCTCTTCCCGCTCGCCGCCGCCTCCTGCGTCTTCGTCGCCGGCGCGGCCGTCGGCGCCGGGGTCGTCTATGCCCTCGGCGAGGACTCGGTCGAGGTCTTCCTCGACGCCGAACTGGAGCAGGTCCACGCCGCGGCCCGGGCCGTGCTCGCGGAGCGTGGCGAGATCCGCGAGGACACCGTTGGCGCGCGGACCTCGCACCTGGAGGCCGACTGGGACGGACGCGACGTGGAGGTGGACCTGGAGCGGGCCACCGACGCCACGGTCCGCATGGTGGTCGGCGCGCGCCGGTTCTCGGACCTGGCCCCGGACCAGGACACGGCGCGCCGCGTCGCCGACCTGGTCGCCGCCCGCCTGCGCGGTTGACCGCGATGGGGGAGGACGCGGTCGCTCCGACCCTGACGCAGGGACCGCACGGTTTGGAGTTGCGCCTCGGCGACGCCGCGCTCCGCGCCGACTTCGTCGGCGGCCGGCTCGGCTGGCGCCTGGCCCACGGCGGCGGCCGCCGCCAGCTCGTGGCCCGCGCCGTCGGCCTGCACCGTCGCAGCGGCGGCCTGCGCGTGCTCGACGCCACCGCCGGACTCGGCCGCGATGCGGCCGTGCTCGCGGCCCTCGGCTGCGAGGTCCTCGCCGTGGAGCGCCACGCCCTCGTCTTCGCCCTCCTCGAGGACGCCCTGGCGCGCGCCGAGGCCGACCCGGCGACCCGCGAGCGTCTGGGCGGTCGCCTGCGCCTGCTCCACGGCGACGCCCGCGAGGTCCTGGCCGACGCCGGGGCCCACGGCGGTTGGGACGCGGTGGTCCTCGACCCGATGCATCCGCCGCGCACCGGAAGCGCGCTCACCCGTCAGGAAATGCGCCTGTTCCGCGAACTGGTCGGCGACGACGAGGACGCCGCCGCGTTGCTCGCCGCAGCGCTGGACAGCGGCGCGCCTCGGGTTGCGGTCAAACGACCGCTCCGAGGCGAGCCGCTGCCCGGGCCGTCGCCGCAGGGCCGCGTCCTCGGCCGCACCACGCGCTACGACCTCTACCTCGGGGCTGGAACCCGTTCCGAATCCGACGGATAGAATCGCCGAGGGCTCCCCGACCGGGAGCCGCCGCGCCATGACCCCGACCACGAACCCCGAGCCCGCGTCGGTCGCCGCCGCCGACGACGCCGGTCCTGCTCCCGCCCTCGAGCCCGTCCCCGAACCGGAGGACGTCCGCCGCTTCGCGACCGAACGGGGCATCCTCGTCCTGGCCCACTCGTACCAGGAGGGGTTCCTCCAGGAGTGCGCCCACTTCGTCGGCGACAGCCTGGAACTGGCGCGCAAGGCGGCCGAGGCCGATGCCGAGGCCATCTGCTTCTGCGGGGTCCACTTCATGGCCGAGACCGCGAAGCTGCTCTCGCCCGAGGCCGAGGTCTTCGTCCCCGACCTCGACGCCGGATGCTCGCTGGCCGACTCGTGCCGCGCCGAGGACCTCGCCGCCTACCAGGCCCACCTGGAGCGCAAGCTCGGCGTCCGACCGACCACCGTCGCCTACGTCAACTGCTCGGCGGCGGTCAAGGCCCTGTCCGACGTCATCTGCACCAGCGGCAACGCACGCCGCATCGTCGAAGCCCTGCCGGACGACCGGCCCATCCTGTTCGTTCCCGACCGCCACCTCGGCGGCTGGCTCCAGGAGGTGACCGGCCGCGAGCTGATCCTCTGGAATGGCGCCTGCAGCGTGCACGAGCTGTTCTCGGTGGACACGCTGAAGGAGCTCCAGGCGGCGCACCCCGGGGCGATCACCATCAGCCACCCCGAGTGCCCGAAACCGGTGCGCGACGCTTCGGACCACGTGCTCGGTACCGCCGGGATGCTCGCCCTGGTCAAGGAGACGCGCGGAGCGACCTTCATCGTCGGCACCGAGGGCAACATGCTCTACCGCTTCCGCAAGGAGGCTCCGTGGAACGAGTACGTCGCCGCGCCGGGGGCGTCCTGCGCCTGCAACCTGTGCCCGTTCATGCAGCTGAACACTCCGGAGAAGCTGTGGCGGGCGCTCCACGAGCGCGCCCCTCGCGTGGACGTGCCCGAGGAACTCGCCGCCCCGGCCCGGCGCGCCCTGGAACGGATGCTGGAGCTGTCGTGAGGGCGCGGCGCGCGCTGCGACGTCGCCTCCCCGCGGCCGTCCTCGGCCTGCTCGCCGCCTGCGCCGCGCCCCCGGACCTCGTGTTCCACGGCGGGCGCGTCCTGACCCTGGACCACGACCCGGCGCGCGGCGCCGACCCCGCCGACGGGCGCGACCCCAGTGCGGTGGCGGTCCGCGACGGCCGCGTCGTCGCCGTCGGCGGCGAGGAGCTGCTCGAGAGCGCCGGCCCCGACACCCGGATCGTGGACCTGCGCGGCCGGGTCCTGATGCCGGCCTTCGCCGACGCCCACCTCCATCCCTTCGGCCTCGGCGCGGCGCTCTCCGGGCTCGACCTCGTCGGAACCCGCGACTTCGACGCAGTGCTGGCGCGGGTCGCCGCCCGCGACGCGTCGCTCCCGTCGGGCCGGTGGCTGGTCGGGCGCGGTTGGGACCAGAACGACTGGCCGGACACCGCGTTCCCCACCCGTGACCGCCTCGACGCGCTGGTGCCCGACCGGCCGGTCCTGCTGGTGCGGGTGGACGGCCACGCCGCCCTCGCCAACGGCGCCGCCCTCCGCGCCGCCGGCGTGGACGCCGGCACGCCGGACCCGGAGGGCGGGCGCATCCTGCGCGACGCCGCAGGCGAGCCGACCGGACTCCTGGTGGACGCCGCGGTCGGCCTGGTGCGCGCCGCGATGCCGCCCCCCGACGAGGCCGAACTCGAGGAGCGCCTGCGCCGCGCCCAGGACCACCTGCTGGCGCGAGGCGTGGTCGCGGTCCACGCCGCCGGTCTCGGCGCCCGCGAGATCGCCGTGCTGCGGCGATGGGACGCCGAGGGGCGGCTGCGGCTGCGGGTCCACGTCATGCTCGACGGCGACGACGACGAGCTGCTGGCGCACTGGTTCGCCCGCGGCCCCGAGCTCGACCACCTCGGTCGCGGCCACCTCGCGGTGCGGGCGGTCAAGCTCTACGCCGACGGCGCGCTGGGCTCGCGCGGCGCCTGGCTGCTCGACGACTACGCCGACGACCCCGGGAACCGCGGGCTGGTGCTGACCCCGCCGGAGCGCATCCGCGAGGTCGCCGTGCGCTGTCGCGAGGCCGGGTTCCAGGTCTGCACCCACGCCATCGGCGACGCCGCGAACCGCGCCGTGCTCGATGCCTATGCCGCCGCCGGCGTGCGCGCCGCGGACCGCTTCCGCATCGAGCACGCCCAGGTCGTCGCCGAGCCCGACTTCCGCCGCTTCGCCGAGCTGGGGGTCCTGCCCTCGATGCAGGCGCAGCACGAGGTGTCGGACGCGCCATGGGCCGAGGACCGCCTCGGTCCCGACCGTGCGCGCGGCGCCTACGCCTGGCGGCGTTTCCTCGACCTCGGCGTGCCCGTCCCCGGCGGGAGCGACGCTCCGGTCGAGCGCGTGGACCCCTTCGCCGCGTGGTGGGCGGCCTGTGCGCGACAGGACCTCCAGCTGCGGCCCCCGGGCGGCTGGCACTCCGAACTCGCGATGAGCCGCGACGAGGCCCTGCTCCACCTCACCGTCTGGCCGGCCCATGCCGCCTTCCGCGAGGCCGACCTCGGGCGCATCGCTCCCGGCTACCGCGCCGACTTCGTGGTCGTCGCCGGCGGCGATCCGCGCCGCGTCGCGCCCGAAGGGGTGCGGGAACTGCGCGTCCTCGAGACCTGGGTGGACGGTGAACTGGTGTCGGCTCCCGACCTCGGGTCCGCCGCCCGGCCGCCCCGCTAGAATCCGTCGCCGCGACGGCCCCGCCTCCCCCCATGAGCTCGACCTACGACCGCATCGTCTCCCTGCTCGGCGACTCCGCCGACGACCTCCTCGGCTTCGATTCCCCGAAGGTGCCGAAGGAGCGCCTCCACCTGCCGGGGCCGGACTTCGTGGACCGCGTCTTCGTCGGGAGCGACCGGCCGACGCGGGCGCTGAACGGGTTGCAGGCGCTGTACTCGCACGGCCGCCTCGCCGGCACCGGCTACCTGTCCATCCTGCCGGTGGACCAGGGCATCGAACACACCGGCGGCGCCTCCTTCGCGCCCAACCCCGACTACTTCGACCCCGAGAAGATCGTCGAGCTCGCCATCGAGGGCGGCTGCAACGCGGTGGCTTCGACCCTCGGCGTGCTCGGGGCGGTGGCGCGCAAGTACGCGCATCGCATCCCGTTCCTGCTCAAGATCAACCACAACGAGCTGCTGTCGTATCCGAACTTCTACGACCAGACGCTGTTCGCGAGCATCGAGCAGGCCTTCGACATGGGATGCCAGGCGGTGGGGGCGACCATCTACTTCGGCAGCCCCGAGTCGCGGCGCCAGATCCAGGAGGTCAGCGAAGCCTTCCAGCACGCGCATTCGCTGGGCATGGCCACGGTGTTGTGGTGCTACCTGCGGAACTCGGCCTTCAAGAAGGACGGCGTGGACTACCACGTCGCTGCAGACCTCACCGGGCAGGCCAACCACCTCGGGGTCACCATCGAGGCCGACATCGTGAAGCAGAAGCTGCCCGAGCACGGGCGACCCGGTTTCACCGACGTCGGGTTCGGCAAGACCCATCCCAAGGTGTACTCCGACCTGATGAGCGAGCACCCCATCGACCTGTGCCGCTATCAGGTGGTCAACTCGTACATGGGGCGGGCCGGCCTGATCAACAGCGGCGGGGCCAGTGGCGAGAACGACCTCGCGCAGGCGGTCCAGACCGCGGTCATCAACAAGCGAGCCGGCGGCATGGGCCTCATCAGCGGGCGCAAGGCCTTCCAGAAACCGATGGCCGAGGGCGTGGAACTGCTCCACGCCATCCAGGACGTGTACCTCTGCGACGAGGTCACCGTCGCGTAGGTTCGCCCGCTCCCGCTACCAGTCGTAACCGCCCGGCGAACTGACCTGCCACGCCGAGTCGGGGCGGACCGGGTCGTAGAACGGGTTGCTCTCGAAGTAGGTCGAAGGCGTCGCCAGGATGACGAACTTGTAGTCCTGCCCGTCCGAGCGGTACATGTAGCCGGCGCCGGTCCCGTTCGGGTAGGAGGGGTTCGGGTCCTTGGGCAGGAAGGGCAGGTAGTCCGGCACCAGTCCCGGAATGTATCCGTTGGCGTCGTAGCCGTAGCCGCCGTAGGCCGGGTCGTCGCCCCACCAGGCGTCACCCGTGGACGGATAGACCCCGTGGTCCTGCTTGTAGTAGGCGAGGGCGGCGGAGACCGAGCGGAGGTCGGCGGCCCGCCGGCTGTCGCGGGCGCGCTCCGCGTCCTGGGTCAGGCTCGGGATCAGGATCCCCGCCAGCAGGGCGATGACCGTGACCACGATCAGGACTTCCAGCAGGGTGAACGCCCGAACGGCGCGGCGGGAGACGGTGCGCATCGTCTCCTCCATCGGCTGTCCCACGGGGGCACTTGAGTCGCGCCTCGACGACGTGTCCCGCCTCGGGCGCCGGGAACCACGAAGGGCGCCGACGCCCGTCGGGGCGTCGGCGCGGGGAGAGGCTGGGGCTCGAACGAACCTACCAGTTGTAGCCGCCGGGCGAGCTGACCTGCCACGCGGTGGTGGCCCGCTGCGGGTCGTAGAACGGGTTGCCGGCCGGGAAGGTCTCGGGAGTGCCGTTGAGCACGAACTTGTAGTCGGTGCCGTCGGAGCGGTACATGTAGCCGTTGTCGGCGTCCGGGTAGCGGCTGTCGGGGTCCTTCGGCAGGGCCGGGAGGAACTCGGGGACCAGGCCCGGGATGTAGCCGGCGGCGTCGTAGCCGTAGCCGCCGTTGTTGGTCATGTCGCCCCACCACGCATCGGCGGTGCTGGGGTAGGTGCCATAGGTCCGCTTGTACGACTCGAGGGCCGACTGGACGTTCTTGAGGTCGGCGCTGCGGCGAGCATCGCGCGAGGACTGGGCGGCGTCTTCGAGCACCGGGATCAGGATGCCCGCCAGCATGGCGAGGATCGTGACCACGATGAGCATCTCGATGATCGTGAAGCCGGCTTGACGTTTGATCATGGTTCTCGTGTGGGTTCCTTGGGGTCCGAGCCTCCAGCCGTGAAGGTGGCGAAGGTCTCCATGGGGCTTATCGGACAGCGGCGCCCCATCCTTGAACCACCCGGACGCCCCTCTGCGCCGAGGGCGCAAGCCTTTCCCCGGCAAAGGCTTGGGTCAGTCCTCCAGGTCCACGACCAGCGGCGCATGGTCGCTGGGGCCGACCTCCCAGGCTCCCTTCTTGCGCTCGTCGCGGTCCACCGCGACGTCCCGGCAGCGTCGGGCCACCGGAGGCGTGCCGAGCGCCAGGTCGATGCGCAGGCCGTGTTTCCGGTGGAAGGCGCCGCCGCGGTAGTCCCACCAGGTGAAGTCGCGGCCGTCGGGGTGGACCCGGCGGTAGAGGTCCTCCAGACCCAGTCCCATGAGCCGCTCCAGGCGTTCGTGCTCCGGTTCCGAGAACATGATCCTGCCGCGCCAGACCTCGGGGTCCCACACGTCCTCGTCGCCCGGGGCGACGTTGAAGTCTCCGACCAGCAGCCACGGGTCGGCCGGAGCGAGGGCCTCGGCGAGCCACGCCTGGAGGGCGTCGAGCCACCGTAGCTTGCGCTCGTACTTCTCGCTGCCGACCTCCTGCCCGTTGATGACGTAGAGGTTCGCGACGCGGACACCGCGGAAGGTGGCGACGAGGACGCGCGCCTCCTCGGGAACGGGGTCGCCGGGAAAGCCGCGCTGCACGTCTTCGAGCTGCTCGCCGCGGCGGTGCACCATCGCCACGCCGTTGTAGGTGCGCTGGCCGTGGACCACGGCCTCCCACCCTGCGTCGTGGAAGTCCTGGTGGGGGAACTCGTCGTCGCTGACCTTGGTCTCCTGTAGGCACAGCAGGTCCGGCTCGTGGCGCTCGAGCAGCCCGAGGACGCGCGGCAGCCGCCGCCGCAGCGAGTTGACGTTCCAGGAGACGACGCGCACGGGGGGGAGGCTACCACGGTGCCCCTCTCGGCGGTAGGTGGGCCGCGGCGGCCACGGGACCGGGCCGGCGGTAGAATCCCGGTTCGATGAGCACCACGCACACCCGTTCCGACCTGTCCTTCCTGGAGCGCCTCGGCCTGACCGGCGAGCTGCCCTGCGGCTACCACGGCGCCTGGCTCGAGGGCCGCGGCGAGCTCCTCGAGAAGCGTGACCCGGCCACCGGCGAGGTCGTCGGTCGGGTGCGGATGGCGACCCGCGAGCAGTACGAGGAGATCGCCGCCGCCGCCCACGAGGCCTTCCTGCGCTGGCGCGAAGTTCCGGCCCCGGTGCGCGGCCAGTACGTGCGCCGCATGGGCGACGCATTGCGCGAGCACAAGGAGGACCTCGGCCGCCTGGTCACGTTGGAGACCGGGAAGATCCTCCAGGAAGGACTCGGCGAGGTCCAGGAGTGCATCGACATCGCCGACTTCGCGGTCGGTCTGTCGCGGATGCTCCACGGCTTGACGATTCCGAGCGAGCGGCCCAAGCACGTCATGCAGGAGCAGTGGCACCCGCTCGGCGTGGTCGGATGCATCACCGCCTTCAACTTCCCGGCCGCGGTGTGGTCGTGGAACTCCAAGCTCGCCGCCGTCTGCGGCGACTCGGTGTTGTGGAAGCCGAGCTGGAAGGCGCCGCTCACCGCTCTTGCCATGACCCGGGTCTGTGCGCCCATCCTCGAGGAGGACGGGCTCGGTGCGGTGTTCTCGCTGGTCATCGGCAAGGACGACGAGGTCGGCGAGGCCCTGACCGCCGACCGGCGCATTCCCCTGGTCTCGGCCACCGGTTCCTGCCGCATGGG
>JALUVI010000091.1 GCA_027020785.1 Planctomycetota bacterium
CCTTCCGGGTAGCTGTCGGCGAACTTCCAGCCGAAGCTGGTTCCGGTACCGATCTGCTCGAGCAGCTTGTTCAGCGCCCCGGCGGTGAGGAGCCCCTCTCGGGACATGAAGTCCTGCTGCATCATCGCGTTGACGATGGCCGGATAGGCGTGGCGTCCGGCCTCGACCAGGCGTCGCCCCGCGCGGTTGGAACGGGCCCCCTCGTTGGCGGCGAAGAGCTCGACGTCCTCGACCACGTCCTTCCAGGTGGCGTCGTCGGTGCCCGACCAGCGCTCGAGCGGCGGCACCCGGTCGAGGTGGATGATGGCGGGATCGCCCTTCCAACCGCGCGGCGGCCGCTCGATGGGTTGGCCCGGTTCGGGGACCACGAAGGTCCAGGCGTCGCCGCTCGAGGCCGTCGGCTCCGGAGGCGGCGCAGGCGCTTCGTCTGCGGTCGCGTCCGGTGCGGTCGGCTCGGAGGCCGGGGCGGCGGCGCCGCCCGAGGGCTCGGAGGCGCCCCCCGTCGGGCCGGCCGGCGCCGTGTCGCCGGTGTCGGGCGTGGCGTCGGCGGTCGGCTCGGCGGCGGGAGTCGGGGCGCCGCCTCCGGCCGAGGCCGCGGGCGCTCCGGCGGCGGAGCCCGCCGGGGCCGCCGCGCTGGCCCCCTCTTCCTCCGCGGCCTTCTTCTGGGCGAACACGAAGAACAGGCCGGCGGCTCCGCCGAGCAGGACGAGCACGCCGAGCAGGACCAGGGGGCCCTTGTTGGACGATGCCTTCGCCACGCGGCGGCGCCCGCCGCCGTCCTCGTCGTCCTCGTCGCGGCGACGGCGGCGCGACGCTCCGCCGCGCGCCGCGGCCGGCTTGGGCGGGGCGACCGCGGGCCGCTTGGGACGGGCTGGAGGCGCACCGGGGCGGGCGCTCGCGGCCGCCGGTCGCGCGGCGCCGGACCCTCCAGCGGTCTTCTGGGCGCGCCGCGCCTTGGCGCGGGCGAGGATCTCGGCGGCCTGGGCCTTCTTGGCCGCGTCGTCCCCACCGCCCGTCGCGCCCTCCGCCGCCGCCGAGACGGACGTGGAGGTGGACGAAGCGGCCTTCCGGGCGCGTCGCGCCCGGGCGCGGGCGAGGATCTCGGCGGCCTCGCGCTTCTTGGCTTCGTCGGCGCTCGGCGCGGCGGAGGACGCCGGCTTCGGCGTCGCAGCCTTCGCGGGAGCGGCGGCGGGCTTCGGCGTCGCCGGCGGCTTCGGGGGCGTCGCGGGCTTGGGCTCGGCCGCCGGTTCGGGCCCGGCAGCGGGCTTGGGCTTGGCCACGGGCTTGGGCTTGGCCACGGGCTTGGGCTTGGCCACGGGCTTCGGCGGGACCACCGGCTTGGGCTTGGCCACGGGCTTCGGCGGGACCACCGGCTTGGGCTTGGCCACGGGCTTGGGCGGGACCACCGGCTTGGGCTTGGCCACCGGCTTCGGCGGCGTCGCGGGCTTCGGCTTCGCCCCGGCGCCGACCCGCTCGCGGTCCACGGGTTCGGCCTTCTCGGGCCGTTTGGCTCCGCGGTTCCCGCCGACCGGGCGGGCCGACGGCCCCTCCTGGCCGGGCTGGACCGGCGTCAGCGCCTCCGGCGGGCACTCCTCCGCAGGGGCGGAGCTCGGCGCGGCGGCCACGGCTTCGGCGATCTCGCCGGCGGCGGCGGTCATGGCGTCGGGACGCTCACCGGGGGCGGGAGGGATCTCGACCACCCCGCCGCAGACCTTGCAGCGCACGCGGCGACAGTGGACGGAGTCGGGGATCTCGTAGCGCTGCCCGCACTGCAGGCACGCGGCGATGCGTTGGGTCATGGTTCCGTTGGGCCTAGGGGGAAGGCGGCGCCCGCCGCCGGGGTCGCCCAATCTACACTAGAGCCACCGCCGCGCGACGTTGTCCTCCACCTTCCACCTCCACAGCCCGTTCCAGCCCCGCGGCGACCAGCCCGCGGCCATCGAGGCCCTGGTCCGGGGGTTCGCCGACCCTGCGGCGCGCCAGGTCCTGCTCGGGGTCACCGGCTCCGGCAAGACCTTCACCGTGGCTCACGTGGTGCAGCGGCTCGGGGTGCCGACCCTGGTCCTGGCCCCGAACAAGACCCTGGCCAGCCAGCTCTACCAGGAGTTCCGCGAGCTGTTCCCGGAGGACGCCGTCGAGTACTTCGTCTCGTACTACGACTACTACCAACCCGAGGCCTACGTGGCCTCGTCCGACACCTACATCGAGAAGGACGCGCGGATCGACGAACGGATCGACCGCCTGCGCAACGCCGCCACCGCGGCCGTGGTCTCCAAGCGCAACGTCGTCGTGGTCGCGAGCGTGTCGTGCATCTACGGGTTGGGCGACCCCGAGACCTACCGCGGCCTGGCGCTCCAGGTGCGGCGCGGCGAGGAGCGCCGGAGGCGCGAGCTGTTGCGCGAACTGGTGCGCACCCAGCACCGCCGCGCCGAGGCCGACTTCCGCCCCGGTTCCTTCCGCGTCCGCGGCACCGCGGTCGAGGTGTGGCCGATCCACGAGCAGGACCGCGTGTTGCGCATCGAACTGGAGGACGACGTCGTCGCCGACCTGCTGGTGGTGGACCCGCTGACCGGAGAGATCCTCGACGAGCCCGACGGGTTCGTGGTCTATCCGGTCGGCCACTACGTGCAGCCCGAGGAGAAGCTTCCGGCGGCGCTGCGCGGCATCCGCGCCGAACTCGCCGCGCGGCTGGCCGAGCTGCGTGGGCTCGGCAAACACCTCGAGGCCGAGCGGCTGGAGCAGCGCACCCGGGCGGACCTCGAGGACCTCGAGGAGCTCGGTTTCTGCACCGGCATCGAGAACTACTCGCGGCACTTCGAGGGGCGCGCCGCGGGGCAGCCCCCGTTCACCCTGATCAACTACTTCCCGCGCGACTTCCTCTGCGTGGTGGACGAGAGTCACGTGACCCTGCCCCAGGTCTACGGCATGGCGGTCGGCGACGCCGCGCGCAAGCGCAGCCTGGTGGAACACGGCTTCCGGCTGCCGAGCGCGCTGGACAACCGACCGCTGCGCGAGGCCGAGTTCGAGGCCCTCCTGGGGCGGGTGCTCTACGTGTCGGCGACCCCGGGGCGCCGCGAGCTGGACCTGGCGCGCGGCTGCGTCGTCGAGCAGATCGTGCGGCCGACGGGCCTGCTCGACCCGGAGTGCGTGGTGCGCCCGGCCACCGGCCAGGTCGAGACCGCGCTGGCCGAGGCCCGCGAGGTGGTGGCGCGCGGCGAGCGGGTGCTGGTGACCACGCTGACCAAGCGCAGCGCCGAGGACCTCACCGAGTTCTTCCAGGAGAACGGGCTGAGGACGCGCTACCTCCACGCCGACGTCGAGACGCTCGAGCGCTCCGAACTGCTCCGCGACCTGCGGCTCGGGGTCTTCGACGTGTTGGTCGGCATCAACCTCCTGCGCGAGGGCCTCGACCTGCCCGAGGTCGCCCTGGTCCTGGTGCTGGATGCCGACCGCGAGGGCTTCCTGCGCAGCGAGACCTCGCTGATCCAGACCTGCGGGCGGGCGGCGCGGAACGTCCACGGCCGCGTCGTGTTCTTCGCCGACCGGATCACCCCGGCGCTTCGGGCCGCGCTCGACGAGGCCGCGCGGCGACGCCGCATCCAGGAGGAGTACAACCGCGAGCACGGCATCGAGCCGCGGACCATCGTCAAGCCGGTGGCCGAGTCGCTGGCGGGCATCCTCGCCGGCGAGGAGGCGGGCGACGACGACGGCGCGGCGGCGTCCCCGGCGACGCCCGAGCGCCTGGCGGCCCGCATCGAGGAACTGCGGCGCGGGATGCAGCGCGCCGCGTCGGCGCTGGACTTCGAGGAGGCGCTGCGGCTGCGCGACGAGGCGCGGCGGCTGGAGCGCATCCTGCTGCTGGTGGCCGAGCCGTCATGAGCCGCCCCCCCGACTGGCTGCGACGCGCCCTGCGTACGGCGCCGAGTCGGCCCGGCTGCTACGTGTTCCGCGGTCGGGACGGCGCGGTGCTCTACGTCGGCAAGGCGCGCGACCTGAAGCAGCGGGTGCAGGTCTACGGGCGGGCCGGCGGCGACGGCCGCGCCCGACTCCAGGAGCTGTGGGAGCGGGCGGCCTCGGTGGAGTGGCGGGTGACCGCGAACGAGACCGAAGCGCTGCTGCTGGAGGACCGCCTGGTCAAGCACCATCAGCCGCCGTGGAACGTCCTCCTCAAGGACGACAAGAGCTTCCTCCTGTTGCGTCTGGACACCGAACACCGCTTCCCACGGCTGTCGTTGGCGCGGCGCCGGCGCGGCGGCGGCGAGTGCTTCGGGCCCTACGTGTCCGCCGGAGCGGCGCGCCGGGCGAAACGGCTCCTGATGAAGGCCTTCGGCCTGCGCGACTGCTCGGACCACGTCTTCGCCAACCGTTCGCGACCGTGTCTGCAGTACGACGTCGGACTGTGCTGCGCGCCGTGCGTCGGCAAGGTGGACGAGGAGGAGTACGCACGACGGTTGTCGGGCGCGCGCGAGGTGCTGGGCGGTCGGGTCGCCGACCACGTCGCCGCCGAGCGGCGGCGCATGGCGGAGGCGAGCGCGAAGGAGGAGTACGAGATCGCGTTGCGGGCGCGTGACCGGCTGCGCGCCTTGGAGGCGCTGTCCCGGCCGCAGCACGTGAGGCTGGAGCCCGGGCGCGACTTCGACGTGCTGGGGCTGGACGTGCGCGGACACTTCGCCCTGCTCCAGTACCGCGACGGCAGCTGGCTGGACACGCGCGGCGGCCGTCTCGGTCTGTTCCAGGACGAGGCGGCGGCGGTCTCGGAACTGCTCTCGGCGCTGTACCGCGATCCCGCCGCCGAGGTCCCTCCCGAGGTGCTGGTGCCGGAGCTGCCGGAGGACCACGAGGCCCTGGAGGGTTGGCTCGCGCAGCGCGCGGGGCGTCGGGTGCGCATCCTGGCGCCGCGGCGGGGCCCGCGGCGGGCGTTGCTGCGGATGGCGGCGACGAACGCGCGGGCGCGGCGCGGCGAGGAGCCCGCGGCGCCGTGGCCCGAGCTGTCGCGGCGGCTCGGCGCGCTGTGCCGCTGCGACCCGCCGCGGGTGGTGGACGCGCTGGACGTCAGCCACCTCCAGGGACGGGAGCGGGTGGCGAGCAAGGTTCGCTTCTCCGACGGACGCCGCGATACCGCGGCGTATCGGAGCTACGTGGTCGGCGGCGGCTCGGGCAACGACGACCCCGGCGCGATGCGCGAGGTCGTGCGCCGGGTGCTGGCGCGGCGCGAGCGCGACGGCCTTCCCGACCTCCTGGTGGTGGACGGCGGGCGCAGCCAGCTCGGCGCCGTGGTCGAGGTCCTCGCCGCCGAGGGCGTGGCGCTGCCCGTGGTCGCCCTCGCCAAGGCGCGTCGGGGCCGCGGTCCGCTCGCCGCCGAGGAGCGGCTCTACCTGCCGGGCCGCGCCGAGCCGGTGGTGCTGGAGCGGGGCAGCGCCGAGCGCCGCTTCCTGGAACGCCTGCGCGACGAGGCCCACCGCTTCGCCATCGGCCTCCACCGCCGCCGCCGCGAGAACCTGCGCCTCGTCCTGGAGCAGGTCCCCGGCATCGGCCCCAAGCGCCGCCAGCGCCTGCTCGACCACTGTGCGGGCAGATTGGAGCGCCTGCGCGACGCGTCGGCGGAGGAGCTCGCCACGGTCGGCGGGATGGGGGTCGAGGTGGCGGAGCGGTTGCGCGAGCACCTGCGGACGCTCCTGCCCTGACGGAAACTGGGTGGAGGAACTGTGCTGGCCGGAAAACGGCGTGACCGGGGCCTCCTTGGCGCGTCTTCCTCGGTGTGGACGCGGTGGAGCGGCGACCGTGGGGCCGGATCGGGG
This sequence comes from Planctomycetota bacterium, assembly GCA_027020785.1. Taxonomy (GTDB): domain Bacteria; phylum Planctomycetota; class UBA1135; order UBA1135; family UBA1135; genus JALUVI01. The sequence continues at coordinate 5,799 of JALUVI010000091.1, forward strand.
CCCCTGTCGGTCGTCGTGCGTCCCGGGCGAGGCCGGAAGGAGCTCGCGGCGGAAGGGGTGCGTTCGCGCGGGGGCTTTCCGTGGTGCGGGCCTTTCGCGGCCGTCTCCAGCACAGTCTTCCGAGCCAGTTTCCGGGTCAGCCGCGCGGGTGGTGCAGCCGATGCAACGCCTGGAGCTCGTCCACCTCCAGGTGGGTGTAGCGCTCCGTCGTCCCCAGGTCGGCGTGCCCCAGGAACTCCTGCACGGCGCGCAGGTCGCCGCCGCCGAGCAGGAGGTGGGTGGCGCAGGAGTGGCGCAGCACGTGGGGATGGACGTGCCCCAGACCGGCGCGGCGGGCGGCGTCGGCGACCAGCCGCCAGGCCCGGTGGCGGTCGAGCGGGCGGCCGCTGCGCGACAACAGCACGCGGCGCGCGCCCTCGGGGTGCGCGGGCAGTCGCGGGCGGCCGTCGTCCAGCCAGCGCCGCAGCCGGGCCGCGGCCTCGCCGCCGAAGGGGACGAGGCGTTCCTTGCGCCCCTTGCCGCGGAGCCGCAACAGCCCCGGCGCGTCGGGGTCGCCGCCGTCCAGGGCGAGGTCGCCGAGTTCCAGGCCGACCGCCTCCGAGACCCGGAGCCCGCCGCCGTAGAGGAGCGCCAGCAGGGCGCGCGAGCGCAGGCCGGTCCAGCTCTCCTCGGAGGGAGCGTCGAGCAGGGCACGGGCATCGTCCGGCGCCAGGACCTCGGGCAGGCGGCGCCACAGGCCGCTGCGGCGCGCCACCCGCGTCGGGTCCGGCCCCTCCAGGCGCCGTTCGCTGCGCAGCCAGCGATACAGGCCGCGGAGGGCCGACAGCATCCGTTGCAGGCTGGGCGCGGCGAGTCCTTCCTCGCGCAGGGCGGCGAGGACCAGTGCCACGTCGTCGGGTACGACCTCCTCCCAGGCGGACCGCCCGCGGTCCAGGAACGCCGCGGCGAAGCGTTCGAGGTCGCGTCGGTAGGCCGCCAGGGTGTGCGGGCTGGCGCCGCGTTCACCGGCGAGTCCGGCGAGGTGCTCCTCCAGGGGCGCGCGCAACCGCGCCGGCAGCGGTTCCGATTGCGTCGGAGGTGAGGGCGTCACTACAATCCTCGGCCCGTCCCGTGAGGACGGACGGTCCCAAGGTAGCGTCATGGCGCGACTTCCGAAAGCGAAACAGGCCAAGTACGAGCAGATCCTCCGCGATCTCCACCGCCGCATCGGCAGCAAGCTCGAGAACATGGAAGAGACCGTCCTCCGTGGCGACGAGGACTCCGGACGCGACGAGTCCGAGGAGTTCGGCGCCGAGGGCTACGCGCGCGACCTGCAACTCGGGCTGATCGAGAACGAGGACGAGATCCTGCAGTCGATCGAGGCCGCCTTGGAGCGCATCGAGGAAGGCCGCTTCGGCACCTGCGAGGGGTGCGACGCCCTGATCCCGGAGCGGCGCCTCCAAGTCATTCCCTACGCGCGTTTCTGCGTGTCCTGCCAGGCCAAGGTCGAGGAAGGCGTGCTCGATGAGGAGTGAGCGACCGGCCCCGGGCCTGGTGCGCCCGGGCTTCTGGCTGGGGGTGGTCCTGCTGCTCGCGCTCGACCTCGGCTCCAAGGCCTGGGCCTTCCGCGCGGTCGGCCTCGGCGGTCACCTGCCGCTGCTCGACGACTGGCTCTCGATCTACTGCCTGACCAACCCCGGCGGCATCTGGGGGATGGGCGGTCACCTCACCGTTCCCCTCACCCTGGTCCGCCTGGTCGCGGTCGGCATCCTGGTCGCCTTCGTCGCGCGGCAGCCGCGCTGCGCCCGCGGCCCGTTGGCGGTGCTGGCGCTGCTCCTCGCCGGCGCCCTCGGCAACCTCTACGACAACCTCTCGGCGTGGCTGCCGTGGCCGGGGAACGGTCAGGTCCGCGACTTCCTGATGGTGCGCTTCGCGACCCCGTCGTGGTGGCCCGACGCCCTTCCCTGGCCCTTCGACCCGTGGCCCATCTTCAACCTCGCCGACGCCATGATCCTGCTCGGGTTCCTGGCCTTGCTGACCGGGCGCGTCCACCTACGGTGGAAACGGGAGGCCGACGGCGAGGAGCCGGCGCCGGCGCCGGCGGGCGGCGACGATGCGGGCGTGGACGGTCCGGAGCCGCGCCGCCGCGACGCCGCGGTCGCCGCCACGGAGCCCGAGGCCGTGGGCGAGGAGGGGCGGGCGTGAGCGACGCCTCCCTCGCGGTCTCGGTGGGCGGGCTGCGCCTGTCCTCGCCGCTGCTGACCGCCTCCGGCACCTTCGGGCACGACCCGGCGGCCCTGGCCCTGCTCGACCCGGCGGACCTCGGCGCCTTGGTCTTGAAGACCGTCACCCCCGAGCCGCGGCCGGGCAACCCGCCGCCGCGCATGGCCGAGTTCCGCGGCGGCGTCCTGAACTCGATCGGCTTGGAGAACAAGGGGCTCGACTACTGGCGCGAGACCGTGGCGCCGCAGCTCGAGCGGGTGCCGGTGCCAGTGGTGGCCAACGCCGGGGGGCATCGCATCGCCGACTACGTCGCGGTGACCACGGCCTTCGATGCCATGGCCGGGGTCGCCGCCGTGGAGCTGAACCTGTCGTGCCCCAACGTGGACGGCGGAACCCGCTTCGCAACCGACCCCGGTGCGCTGCGCGAAGTCGTCGCAGCCTGTCGCGAGGCGACCGCCAAACCGCTGTGGGCCAAGCTCTCGCCCGAGGTCTCCGACGTCGCCTCCCTGGCCCGCGCCGCCGAGGCCGGCGGCGCCGACGCGCTGACCGTCTGCAACACGATGCGCGGCCTGCTGGTGGACTGGCGCGCCCGGCGGCCGCGCCTCGGCGGCGGTACCGGCGGCATGTCCGGTCCTGCGATCAAGCCGCTGGCGCTGCGCCTGGTGTGGGAGGCCTCCCGCGCCTGCGAGTTGCCGGTGGTCGCCTCGGGAGGCTGCCAGAGCGCCGAGGACGTCCTCGAGTTCGTCGTCGCCGGGGCCGCCGCGGTCCAGATCGGCACCGCCGCCTTCCGCCGTCCCGACCTCTTCTCCATCGTCGCCCGCGACCTCCGCGGGCTGCTCGAGGAGGAGCGGGTCGGTCTGGAGGAACTCCGGGCTACGCTGGAGCCGTCTCCGCCCGTATCCTAGGGGGTCGGTCTGCCGCCCCGCTTCCGGTCGCGACACCGCGCACGCGCATGAACCTCGACGCCATCAGCGACTCCCTGGGCGGTCTCGGAGAGGCCGTCGGCCGCGCCCTCGGCAAGGTCTTCGGCTCCGCCAACGAGCGCCGCATCAAACGGATGCGGCCGATCGTGGCCCGCATCAACGAGCTCGAACCGTGGGCCGAGGAGGCCAGCGACGAGGAGATCCGCGCCAAGACCGCCGAGTGGAAGGCGGCCTGCGCCGAGCTGGAGGGGCGGGCCGCCAAGGAGGCCTTCCTCCGCGAGATCCTGCCCGAGGCCTTCGCCCTGGTGCGCGAGTCGGCGCGGCGCTCCCTCGGGCTGCGCCACTACGACGTCCAGTTGCTCGGCGGCATCGTGCTCCACGAGGGCGCCATCGCCGAGATGGCGACCGGCGAGGGCAAGACCCTGGTGGCGACGCTGGCCGCCTACCTCAACGCACTGGCCGGCAAGGTCTACGTGGTCACGGTCAACGACTACCTGGCCCGCCGCGACGCCGAGTGGATGAGTCCGGTGTACCGGCACCTCGGCCTGGAGGTCGGCTCGATCCAATCGTGGATGGGCCCCGCCGAGCGCAAGCCGGTCTATGCCTGCGACATCGTCTACGGGACCAACAACGAGTTCGGTTTCGACTACCTCCGCGACAACATGAAGTCGCGGGTGGAGGACCAGGTCCAGCGTCACCTGGACTACGCCATCATCGACGAGGTGGACTCGATCCTGATCGACGAGGCGCGGACCCCGCTCATCATCAGCGGCCCGGCCACCGGCGACGCCGAGCGTTTCCGTCAGGGCATGGCGGTGGCGCGCAAGCTGAAGCCGGGAGAGCACTTCGAGATCAAGGAGAAGGAGCGGTCCGCGATCCTGACCGAGGAGGGCATCGTCGAGGCCCAGCGTCTGCTCGGCGTCGAGGACTTCTACTCCAGCGCCGACGCGATGGAGTGGCCCCACGTCCTGGAGCAGTCGTTGCGCGCATTGCACGTCTACGAGAAGGACGTGGACTACGTGGTCAAGGACGGCTCGATCGTGATCGTGGACGAGTTCACCGGCCGCCTCATGGAGGGGCGGCGCTGGTCCGACGGTCTGCATCAGGCGGTCGAGGCCAAGGAGGGGCTGCGGCCCAAGGCCGAGAACCAGACCCTGGCGACCATCACCTTCCAGAACTACTTCAAGCTGTTCGACAAGATCTCGGGCATGACCGGAACGGCCATGACCGAGGCCGGTGAGTTCGCGCGGATCTACGACCTCGACGTGGTCCAGATCCCGACCAACCTGCCGGTGCGGCGGAAGGACGAACCCGACGTCGTCTTCCTCGAGGCCAAGCACAAGTGGCGCGCCATCGTCGAGGAGATCGAGGAGGCGCGCAAGCGCGGCCAGCCGGTGCTGGTCGGCACCACCAGCATCGAGAACTCGGAGCTGCTCTCGGGCATGCTCAAGCGGCGCGGCATCCCGCACGAGGTGCTCAACGCCAAGCAGCACGAGCGCGAGGCCGAGATCGTGGCCCAGGCCGGGCGCAAGGGCGCGGTCACGGTGGCCACCAACATGGCCGGGCGGGGCACGGACATCGTGCTCGGCGGCAATGTCGAGGCGATGCTGCCCCAGGTGCTGGCTGAACGGGGCGTGGACCCCGAGGACGAGGCCGCGGTGGCGGCGGTCCGCGCCGAGCTGGAGGCGCAGCACGAGCGGGAGCGCCAGGAGGTCCTCGAGGCCGGCGGGCTGTACGTCATCGGCACCGAGCGGCACGAGGCGCGGCGCATCGACAACCAGCTGCGCGGCCGCAGCGGACGTCAGGGCGACCACGGGCGGTCGCGCTTCTTCCTGTCGCTGGAGGACCCGCTGATGCGCCGTTTCTACCGCGACTGGGTCAAGAACTTCCTCGCCCGCGCCGGGATGGGCGGCGGAGATCCGGTCGAGTCCCGCATGGTTTCCAACGCCATTCGCAAGGCCCAGCGCAAGGTCGAGGACTGGCACTTCGAGATCCGCAAGAACCTGCTCGAGTACGACGAGGTGATGAACGAGCAGCGGCGCATCGTCTACGAGCAGCGCCAGGCCGCGCTCGAGGGAGAGGATCTGCGCGAGCGCGTCCTGGCCATGTTCGACGAGGTGTTCGCCGACGTCGAGGCGCGGTGGGCCGGCGACGGCCGCGAGACCCCGCCCGACTTCCAGGCCCTGGCGACCTGGGCGCAGCGCAAGTGGTCCAGCGAGGCGACCGCCGAGGAGCTCGAGGCGATGGGGTGGAAGGAAGCGATCCGCTTCCTGCGCGAGGAAGTGCAACGCAAGTACGAGGAGAAGGTCGAGCGGCTCGGCGACGAGCGGATGGCCATGCTGGAGCGCTTCCTGGTGCTCAACGCCATCGATTCGAAGTGGAAGGAGCACCTCTACGCGATGGATGCGCTGCGCTCCGGCATCGGACTGCGCGGCTACGCCCAGGTCGATCCGAAGAACGAGTACAAGCGCGAGGGCCTGCAGCAGTTCCAGGAACTCCTGCACAACGTGGCCGACGAAGTCACCAACTACGTGCTGCGGCTCGAGCTGCGTGAGGAGGCCCAGCCCGAGGTGCGGAGCGTGTACCAGGGCGCGCAGGCGCACCATCCCGAGTTCGGCGACCAGGCCAACACCCGCACCGGGGCCGGAGCACCGCCGCAGCGGCGGATCGCGGTCGGCTATCAGCGGCCGGGGGCGCCGGGCGCGGCGCCGAGCAGCGCCGAGAAGGTGCCGGTCGGGGCCACCGCCGAGATGGAGGCGGCCAGCGCGCCGCGCACCGCGGCTCCGGCCCAGAAGGTCGAGAAGGTGCCGCGCAATGCGCCCTGCCCGTGCGGGTCGGGCAAGAAGTACAAGCAATGCCACGGCCGGTGACGGCGGGCGACGAGCGGCGGGGCACCTTCCTCCTCTACGACCTGCTGCTCTACCTCGCCGGGGTGGTGCTGGCGCCGTGGGCGGCGTGGCAGGCAGTGCGCGACCCGGGGTTCCGCCGCGCCCTGCCCGGACGGCTCGGCCTCGGTCTCCGGCGGCGCGACGACCGGCCGCTGCTCCTGCACGGCGTCTCGGTGGGGGAGGTCAAGGCGCTCCTGCCGTTGGTCCAGCTGTTGCGTCGGGAGCGTCCCGAGGTACCCGTCCTGGTGTCTGCGTCCACCCCGACCGGATTGGCCGAGGCGCGGCGTTCGCTTCCCGACGTCGAGGTCCTGCCCTACCCCTTGGACCTTCGCGGTGCGACCCGCCGCTTCCTCGATCGGGTGCGGCCGCGCGGTGTGGTCCTCGCCGAACTCGAGATCTGGCCCAACTTCCTGCGCGCCTGCCAGCGCTGCGGGGTCCCGGTCGCGATCGTCAACGGGCGCATCACC
>JALUVI010000092.1 GCA_027020785.1 Planctomycetota bacterium
CCTCGACGCGCCCCTGACCGCCCAGGACGGCCCCGTGATCCTGCTGACCACGCGGGGCGGAGTCTACCTCCTCGACCCGACGCCCGGGGCGCAGTGGCAGTTCGCCCTGCAACTGCCCGGAGTGCTGGCCCGGCGCGGCGCGGTCACGCTGTCGCCGCGCTACGACTCGACCAGCGGCGACCCCCGCGAACACGAGCTGTTCGCGGCGGCCGCGGGCCTGCTGTACCGCTCCACCGACGGCGGGACGACCTGGACGCTCGAGCCGACCTTCTCGCAGACCGCGACCTCGACCAACGACTGGATGATCAGCGCGGTCGCCCTGTCGGAGGGCTGGCCGACCGACCCGACCGTGATGGTCGGCAGGGTGCGCGTGGATCCGGTGAGCGGCTTCGAGCAGGGCGAGCTGTGGCGCAGCACCGACGCCGGCGCGACCTGGGACCTCCCGCTGACCACGACCACCGGAGTACAGAGCGTGCTGTGCACGCCGCCCGGCCCCGGCGGGCAGCGCACCTGGTTGGTCGCCGGGCGGGCCTACCCCAACACCGGGGCGTGGTCCCGGGGCATCCTGCGGTCCACCGACGGCGGCGCGACCTGGGACGACCACGGCAACGCCCAGGACTTCCTCATCGAGGACAATCCCGGCAAGACCAGCGGCTACGTCCCGCTCAACTACGAGCAGCAGTTGATGTGGATGCCGGACTACGCCCAGAGCGGCGAGGTCTGGTACGGACGCCAGGAGGGCCTGTTCGTCAGCCGGGACGAGGGCGACCACTGGGTCGAGCGGGCGATGCGGGCCGAGCGCGAGTTCCGCGACCTCGTCGCCGCGGTGCGTCCCGACGGCACGCTCGCGGTGTACGGCGCGGGCTACGGCACCGGCACGGTGGAGCACCTCCCCCAGACCCAGGACTCGCGGCCCCTCGGCGTCCTCTCGCCGATGGTGTACCAACGCCGGCTCGACGTCAGTCCCAACTTCGCGGCCGACGGCAACCTGATGGTCGCCGGCAACGTCACCCTGTGGGGCTGGCAGTCGCCGGACGTCCCGCCCGCCAATCCCACGGGTCGGAGCGGCTGGTGGCAGCCGCGCAACCTCGACCCCAACACCGGCCAGAGCCTGACCGGTTTCGCCCGTCTGGTGGTGTACTCGCCCCACTTCGACGGCACGGGAGCGAGCGGCGACCGCGCCTTCTTCTGGAACCCGTGGGACTTCGGCCCCTACCGCAGCCAGGACAACGGCGCCACGGCGGCGGCGCTCCACGCCACGTGGAACGGGTCGGTCGCGCCGGAGATGACGGCGATGCGGGTGGCGCCGACCTACGACGACCTGAACTTCCACCAGGACGTCTTCGGCGGCGACAAGACCGGTCAACTGTTCGTCCTCGACGCCTCCGACGTCTGGAACCGCATCGCCGACCTCGGCCCCCAGATCGAGGACATCGAGATCCCGTCCAACTGGTCGCGGCCGGGGAACCCGGTGCTCTACGTGGCCCTGGCGGCCTTCCCCTACCTGGCCGAGGTCCGCGTCGAGCAGGGCAACGTCGTCAAGACCTTCTATTCCGACGGCCTCGACCAGGTCTTCCCGACCGGCCTGGCCCTGTCGCCGGACTTCGCCAACGAACCCGTCCTCTACCTGTCCACCTTCGGTTCCGGCATCTTCTCGCTCGACCTGCGCGACGCCCAACCGACCTGGACCCCGGTCGGCGACGGCTGGCCGCGGCTGTGGTGCCGCGAGGTCGCGGTGTCGCCGACCTGGACCCAGGACCGGCTGGTCTTCGCCGCGACCCAGTCCGGGCTGTGGCAGCTGGAGGACGTGCCGGGGGGTGTCTGGACCGACCTGACCACGACCTGGCTGCGCGACGACCGTGACGAGGCCTTCCAGTACTACCAGCCCCAGGACCCGGCCAATCCGAACCCGGACCACGGCTGGCCGTGGCCGAAGCTGCTGCGCTGGCTCCTGCCCGACGGCATCGAGGCCCAGGGCGACGACCTGTCCTTCACGCGCACCGACGGGGCCTGGCTGGAGACCGTGGCCCGCTGTTCCTCCTTCGACGTCCTGACCGTGGCCGGCCCCGGCGCCGGCAGCATGGACGTCGAGGTCTTCGACTACGCGACCGGCGCCCCCATCACCAGCGTGATGGTGGACCTCGCTCCGTTGGCGGCGACGCCGCAGGACCACGACGTGGTGGTCTCCCTCGGCACCACCCGCGACGTGCGCATCGTCGTCACCGCCAACCTGGACCCGGGCGAGATGGTCGCCTTCGACGGACTGCGCCTGACCCGCTGACCCCGGCCTACCCGGCCGCCGCCACCGGGCGCTCCGGTTCCGGCCAGACGACCAGCTCACGCTCGAGGCGAACGCCGAAGCGCTCGGCCACCGTCTCCTCCACCCGCGCCAGGAGGGTCCGCACGTCGGCCGCCGTGGCGCCGCCCAGGTCGACCACGAAGTTGGCGTGGCGCTCGCTGACGGCGGCGCCGCCGACCCGCAGGCCCTTGAGGCCGGCGGCGTCGATCAGCCGGCCCGCCGAGTCGCCGGGCGGGTTGCGGAAGGCGCAGCCGGCGCTCGAGGCCGAGACCGGCTGGGTCGCGTTCTTGCGCTTCAACAGCGCCTCCTCGGCGGCCCGCACCCGGGCACGGTCGCTCGGCGTCAGTTCCAACAGCGCCTCGAGCACCACCGCGCCGCGCAGGTTGCCGTCCCGGTAGCGCGGCGCGACCGTGGCGCGGTCCAGGGCGACCACCTCGCCGCCGCCGCCGGGGACCGGCCGCCACACCACGGCCTCGACCACCACGTCCCAGATCCCCCACTGCGCACTGCCGGCGTTCATCGCCAGCGCGCCGCCGAGCTGGCCGGGCACCCCGACCAGCGGCTCGAGCCCGGACAAGCCGAGCTCGCGCGCGGTGCGCACGAGTTGCGGCAGGGTGGCCCCGGCCCAGGCGCGCAGCCCGCGCTCGCCCTCGCGGAACACCCGCCGCATCCGACCGGTGGCGAGCACGGCGCCGGGCACGCCGCCGTCGGGGGCGAGCAGGTTGGCGCCGCCGCCGAGCAGGCGGAAGGGCACGCCGTCGCGGTCGAGCGCGTCGAGCCGCTCGGCCAGGTCCTCGGGGCGCTGTGGCTCGAGGAAGAGCTCGGCCGGGCCCCCGATGCCAAGAGTGGTGTGCTCGGCCAGCGGCACGCCGCGGCGGACGCTAACCGGGAAGGGTGCGGGCGAAGTCATCCACGTCTCCAGCGCCCAGGCAGAGGACCACCGCGCCCGGACCGGCCCAGGCGTCCACCAGGGCCCGGGCGGCCTCGGGGTCGTTGGCGACGGCGAGCGGGCGGTCGCGCCGCGCCACCAGTTCGGGCACCAGCTCGGCGACGCTGGCGCGCAACTCGTCCGGGTCGCGGACCCGGTGCACCTCGAGCAGCAGCAGGCGGTCGGCCGCGTCCAGCGCCGGCGCGAAGCGGTCGCGCAGTGCGTGGAAGCGCTGCGCCTGGTGCGGCTGGAACACGACCAGGAACGGACGGTCGGACCAGCGCTCGCGCGCCGCCTGCAGGGTCGCCTCGACCTCCACCGGATGGTGGGCGTAGTCGCTGACGACCAGCGCACCGCCGCGGGTGCCGAGCTCCTCGAGCCGCCGCTCGCAGCCGCGGAAGTCGCGCAGCGCCGAGCGCACCGCGGCCTCGTCGAGGCCGAAGCGCCGCAGCACCGCCGCGACCAGTGCGGCGTTGCGGCGGTTGTGCTCCCCGGGCAGGCCGACCTCCCAGTCGTCCGGCAGCGACTCGGCGCGCAGCCAGCGCGCCGCAGTGGCGCCGGAGAGGTCGGGGGCCTCGGGCCCGGCGACGACCTCGCCGACCGCGGGGCAGCCGGCGAGGAAGCGGCGGAAGGCCTCCTCGACCTCGGGCAGACCGCCGGGGTAGGTGTCGGGGTGCTCGGCGTCCACGTTGAGGAGCGCCACCCGCCACGGGCGCAGGTGGTGGAACGAGCGCGCGTACTCGCAGCTCTCGAGCACCAGGGGCTGGGCGTCGTCGCCCCAGTCGGCGCCGACCCCGAGCTGCCGGGCGGTGGCGCCGGCGAGGAAGCCGACCTCGCGCCCCTCCCGCCGCAGCGCCCAGGCGATCCAGTTGGTGGTGGTGGTCTTGCCGTGCGAGCCGGCGACGGTCAGGGTCGGACGCAGGCGGGTCACCGCCCCGAGCAGTTCGGCGTAGGTCGCGGGCCGGGCGCCGCCGGCCAGGCCCTCGCGGAAGGCCGGGTCGTCCTCGGGCACCGCGGCCGAGCGCACCGCCCAGCTCACCGGCGGCAGGGCGCCCCCGTCGTGGGCGCGCAGACCGAGCCCCCACAGCGGGTCGTCGGGCGGCGGCATGCGCCGGTCGGCGCCGAAGACCGTCCATCCCGCCTGGAGCAGCAGCCGCGCCAGCCCGCGCATCCCCGAGCCGCCGACCCCGACCAGCAGCGCCGTCCGCCCGTGCGCCCCGGCGAGGTCGGCGAGCCCCCCGCCCGGCAGGGCCACCCCCCCATCGGGGAGCGAAGCCGAGCCGGCGAGGGGTTCCGGGCGGGGCGAGGGGTCCACGCGCCCACTCTACGCGCAAGGCGCTCCGCTTTCCTCCACGGCCAGCGACTCGAGCGCGCGGGCGGCGGCGGCACGGCCGTCGGCGACGGCGAGGGCGGCGAGGCGGTCGCGCAGGGCCCGGCGGCGGCGGTCGAGCTCGTCGGGGTCGTGGAGGAGGGCGGCGACGCGACGGGCCGCGGCGGCGTCGAAGACCGTTTCGTCGAGCCACTCCACGCCGGGGGCCAGGGCCCGGGCGTTGTGCTCCTGCTGGCGGTCGCGGTGGTGCGGGTACGGCAGGACCACGGCGGGCACGCCGTGGGCCCAGAGCTCGCCCAGGGTCGAGGCCCCACCGCGGGCCAGGGCCAGGTCGGCGGCGGCGTAGGCCGCCCCCATCGCGTCCTCGTGCTCGCGCACCGACAGGCGCTCGGGCCAGGCCGCAGCGAGCGCGGCGACCTCGGCGGCGCGCCCCGGCCCGCAGAGCAGGCGGACGTGGCCGCCGCGAACGGCGACCTCGGGCAGGAGGCGGGCCACCGCGCGGTGGACCGCGGCCGCCCCCTGGCTGCCGCCGAGGGCGAGGAGGACCGGCCCCGTCGCAGGCAGCTCGAGCCGGCGGCGGGCCTCGGCCCGCGGCACGGGGGCGGCGGCGGCGCGCAGCAGCGGCCCCACCACGACCACGCCGCGGCGGCCGGTCAGGCCCGCGGTCTCGGGGAACTGGACCAGGACCAGGCGGGCGAAGGGGCGCAGCAGCCGCACGCTGCGCCCGGCGACGGCGTTGCCCTCGAGGAGCACCCGGGGCGCGGCGACGGCGAGCGCCCCGGCGCTGGCGCGCCCGCCGAGGGCGACCACGACGTCGGCCCGAAAGGCGCGCGCCTCGCGCCGCACCGCGGCGAAGGAACGGAGCCACCGCCACCAGCCCAGCGGCCCCCGGCCCTCGCAGTGGAGCGGAAGGGCGTCCACCGCGCCGTCCAGGTAGCGCCGCTCCACCGCTCGGCCGCTGGTCAGGAAGCGCACCGCGTGGCCGCGCGCCGCGAGCTCCTCGGCCAGCGCCAGCGCCGGCGTCAGGTGGCCGCCGGTGCCGCCGCCGACGAAGAGCACCCGCAGGCGGGGCGCCGTCTCGGCGCTCATCGCGGCGGCGGCGGGATCACGAGCTCCACCCCCGCGCGCAGCTCCTCCGGCCGCGACAGGCCGTTGGCCGCGAGGATGCGCTCCCAGTGGCGGCTGGTGCCGTAGACCTTCTGCGAGATCTGGCTCACGGTCTCGCCCTCGCGGACGCGGTAGCGGCGCGGGAAGTCGGCCGCCGCTCCCGCCGGGGCGGCGGCTGCCGCGACGGCGGGCGACTCGCCGCGCAACGCCTCGACCGGCGGCAGCCACAGCGTCGCCCCGAGGCGCAGGCGACCGGGGTCGGTGATGCCGTTGACCTCGGCGAGGGGCCGCCACAGCCGGGCGTCGCCGTACTCGCGCCGGGCGATGCGCTCCAGGCTGTCGCGTTCGCGGACCCGGTAGCTGCGCCAGCCCGGGCCCGGCGCGGCGGCGCCTGCCCCGGCCCCCGGGGCGTACACCGCCGGCGGAGTGCGCACGGCGGTCGGGGCCGACGCGTCCGCCCCCGCGGCGGCACCCGAATCGGCCCGCGCCGCGGCGGCGCGGCGCGCGTCGCGCAACGGATGCGGCGGCGGCGGCTGGAGGAACTCGGCCTCGCCGAGCCAGGGCTCGCGCTGCTCGGGCGGCAGGAGCTCCACCGACTCGAAGGCGGCGACGTCCAGCAGCGGCGTCCGCGGCCGGGCCTCGCTCGGGTCGGTGCCGCCGCGGCCGAGGAACACCCCGAGCAGGGCGATCGCCAGCAGCAGGCCGAGGGACAGGACCAGGGGACGGGTGGCGGGGTTCATGGCAGGAGTCCGGGAAGCGGCGGGCGCGCGCGCCGGGCGTCGAGGGCGGCGCGCAGGGCGGCGCCCAGCAGGGCCGAGAGCGCAAGCAGCGACGACCCGCCGCGGCTGACGAAGGGGAGGGGCAGGCCCTTGACGGGCAGCATGCCGACGACCATGGCGAGGTTGTAGGCGGCCTGGAAGGCGATCATCACCGTGGCCGCGACCATCAGGACGACGCCGTAGCGGCTGCGGGCGCGACGCGCCAGCGCCAGCCCGAGGAAGGTGAAGGCGAGGAACAGGCTCCACACGAACAGGGTGCCCGGAAGCCCCCACTCCTCGCCGACGAGGGTCAGGACGAAGTCGGTCCGCCCCTCCGGGACGTGGCCGAACTTCATCACCCCGAGCCCGGGGCCGCGCCCGAGCGGACCGGCCGAGGACAGGGTCTCCACGCCGCGCTCGACCTGCTCGCTGGGGTGCTGCCACCAGTCGAGCCGGCTGCCGACGTGCGGGAACAGCGCCGAGGCGACGGCGAGGAGGACCACGAACAGCAGGACGCTCACCTGGAGCAGGCGGATCGGCGCGCCGGAGAACATCAGGGTGACGCCGCCGACGAAGAGGAGGATCACCACCGAGCCCAGGTCGGGCTGGAGCAGGACCGGCAGGGTGAGCAGGCCGAAACGCAACGCCAGCCGCCCCAGGGCGCGGGGTTGGCGCAGGCGCAGGGGGTCGCGGGCGACCCAGGAGGCCAGCGCCACCGGCCACAGGAACTGCAGCAGCAGCGACGGCTGGAACGACATCGGCCCGATGCGGATCCAACGCGCCGCCTGGTTGGTGGCGTGGAGCCAGCCGCCGAACAGGAGCACGGCGAGGAGCGCGGCGAGCGCCCACGAGGCGGGCCAGGCCAGCTGACGTAGCCGCTCCGGCGGCAGGTGCCAGGCGACCAGGAAGGCAGCGAGGCCAAGGCCGAGGTGGACCAGGTGCAGGGTCATCCCGGCCCAGGCCTCGCCCGGCGGCGAGGCCGAGGCGGCGACCGCGAGCCCGACCAGGGCCAGCAGGCCGACGCAGCCGAGCAGGGCGCGGGCCAGCGCCTCGGGGGCGACCGTCGCGTCGCTCGGCAGGGTCGGTGAGGAGGAGCCGCTCATCGCAGTTTCAAGAGGAGGAGACCTCCGGCGGCGCACAGCGCCGAGACGATCCAGAAGCGGACCACGATGCGCGGCTCGGGCATGCCGCGCAACTGCGGCACGTGGTGCCACGGCGCCTTGAGGAAGGGCCGTTTGCCGAACAGCTTGCATGCGGAGATCTGGACGAAGCTGGTCCCGGCCTCCCAGACGAAGACGCCGGCGATCAGGGGCAGGGCGAGCTCGGCCTTGGCGACCACCGCGAACCAGCCCATCAGCGCGCCCATCGGCAGCGAACCGGAGTCGCCGAGGAAGACGTCGGCGGGATAGGCGTTGAACCAGAGGAAGCCGAGGGTGGCCCCCATCACGGCGCCGGCCATCACCGCGACCTCGCCGGCGCCGAGGACGTGCGGCAGGTGGAGGTACTCGGCGAAACCGGCGTGTCCCACCGCGTAGAGCGAGACGGTGAGCGCGCCGAAGACCGGCAGGGCGCTGCCGGCGGCCAATCCGTCCAGGCCGTCGGCCAGGTTGACCGAGTGGCTGCCGCCGAGGACGACCATCACCTCGAGGAGCAGGAAGCCGAGCAGCCCGAGGAGTCCCCAGCCCCCGAAGGGCAGGACCACGTCCTTGAACACCGGGAAGTAGACCGAACGGATCTCGGGGTAGCCGCGCGCCGGGTCGCCGAGCCCCCAGTAGGCGAGCATCGCCGCGCCGGCGACGGCGACCGAGGCCCAGAACTTGACGCGGCGCGAGAGGCCGTTGCGGCCGCCCTCGCGATGCGCCTTGATCCAGTCGTCGAAGAAGCCGAGGAGGCTCATGCCGACCATCAAGGCCGCACCGATGAGGACCAACGGCTCGTCGAGGCGGGCGCACAGGAGCAGCGCCCCGAGCACGGCGCCGACCCAGAACACCCCGCCCATGGTCGGAGTGCCGCTCTTGCCGGCGGCGGCGTAGAGGGCGCCGACCTCGGGGTCGTCGCTGGCGGCGGCGCGCTCGCCGGGACCGGCGGCGCGGAGCCGCGCCAGGAGGGCCGGGCCGAGGACCAGGGCGAGGGCGAAGGCGAAGACGAAGGCCAGCCCGGCGCGCACCCCGATGGAGTCGAGGACCCGGAGCGGTCCCCAGGCCTCTCCGAAGCGGTCGTGGATCCAGGCCAGCATCAGCCCTCCAGGGCGACGGGACGCGACGGGAACGAGGACAGCGCCTGGATCACCCGCTCGACGGCGGCGGCGCGCGACCCCTTCAGGAGGAGCAGCGGACGGGGCCCGAAGCGCCCCGCCAGCCAGGAGGCGGCGCGCTCGGGGTCGTCGGTGACGAGGACGGCGTCGGCGGTGAGGCCAGCCTCGAGGGCGCCGGCGGCGAGCGGTGCGGCGGCCGCGCCGAGCACCACCAGGCTCCGCGGACGCAACGCGGCGACGCGACGACCGGCCGCACGATGCAGGCGCTCGTGCGCGGCGCCGAGCTCGAGCATCGGCCCGAGCACGAGGTGGCGGTCGCTGACCCCTTCCCACTCCCCCCACTCGGCCCACACCGCGAGCGCCGCGTCGAGGGCGGCCGGGCTGGAGTTGTAGCCGTCGTCGAGGACGGTGAGCGCGCCCCGGCGGCGCAGTTCCAGCCGACCCGCGGGACGGCGCAGCGCGGCGAGCCGCTCGGCCAGGAGCTCCGGAGCGACCCCGCGCAGGGCAGCGATGCGAGCCGCGACCAGGGCCGTCTCGGCCTCGTGCGGAGCGATCACGGGGAGGACCACGCGACCGAGCCGCGGGTCCTCCACCACCCAGCGGAGCGGTCGACGCGCGTGGATCACCAGACCCGGCTCGGCGAGCCCGGCACAGGCGATCACCGGCGCCGGCGGCGCCGCGGCGTGGGCCGCGAGCGGCGCCACCGCGCCGGGCCCCAGCCACGCCCGGCCGGCCTCGGGGACCGCGGCGAGGAGCCGCGCCTTCTCGCGCACCAGCGTGGGGAAGTCCCCCATCCCCTCCAGGTGGACCTCGGTCAGGGCGGTCAGCCACGCCTCGTCGGGCCGCGCGATGCGGACCAGCCGCTCCATCTCGCCGGGCGCGTTGACGCCGTACTCCAGGACCAGCAGGCGCGTCCCCTCGGCGGCGCCGAGGATGCTCAAGGGCAACCCGATCTCGGAGTTGTAGGAGGCCGGAGCGACGTGGACGCCGGCGGCGGCCCCGCCGAGCAACGCGCCGAGGAAGTCCTTGGCGGTGGTCTTGCCGACGGTGCCGGTGACGCCGAGGACCTCGGCGCCGAGGCGGCCCAGCTGGTGTCGCGCCAGGCGACCCAGCGCGGCGACGGTGTCGTCCACCGTGAGCACGGGGAAGCCCTCGGGCCGCGGCCCGCGGCCGTGCACGCAGAGCGCGCCGGCGGCCCCGGCGGCGGCGACCTCGGCGACGAAGCGGTGGCCGTCGGTGCGCGCGCCCGGCAGCGCCACGAACAGGTCCCCGGGGCATACCGCACGGCTGTCCACGACCACCCGGGCCACGGGGCGCTCACCGGCCTCGGCCGGACCGAGACGGCGCGCCCCGGTGGCGAGGGCGACGTGGTCGAGGGTCAACGCAGGCACGAGCAGGCCTCCTCCAGCACCCGCCGGTCGTCGAAGGGATGGTGGACCCCGGCGATCTCCTGCGTCGTCTCGTGGCCCTTGCCGGCCACCAGCAACACGTCGCCGGGGGCGAGCCGCGCCACCGCGGCGGCGATGGCCTCCGCGCGGTCCAGCACGACCTCGGGCTCGAGACCGACCGAGCGCACCCCGGCGGCGACGGCCGCGGCCACCGCCGCGGGGTCCTCGCTGCGCGGGTTGTCGCTGGTGACGATGCACCAGTCGGCGACGCGGCCGACGGCCTCGCCCATGCGCGGCCGCTTGCCCGGGTCGCGGTCGCCGCCCGCGCCGAAGACGACGCCGATGCGGGCCCCGCGGTGGACCTCGCGCAGCGCGGCGAGCACGCGCGCCAGGGCGTCGGGGGTGTGGGCGAAGTCCACGTAGAGTCGGAACGGGGCCTCGGGGGCGACGCGCTGCAGCCGACCCGGCGCGCCCGACGCCACGGCCAGGCCGGCCGCCGCCGCCGCGGCGTCCACGCCGAGCAGGCGGAGCAGGGCCCAGGCCACGACCAGGTTCTCGGCGTCGTGGCGGCCGACGCGGGGCGAGACCAGCCGGGCCGCGCCGAGGTCGCCCTCGACCCGCAGACGCAGGCCCTCCGCGTCGAGCGCGAGGAGGCGGCCGCGGACCACTCCGGCGGCGGCGCGGGACGGCGACGCGCCCGGGCCGACACCGCCTTCTTCGAGCGACCACGCCAGACGCCGCGGAGCGGCCGCGGTGGCGCGCCAGGCCGCGGCGTCCGCGGCGGGGAGGAGCAGCGCCGCGTCGTCCGCCAGGAGCTCGACGATGCGCCCCTTGGCGCGGGCGTAGGCGGCGACGTCCCCGTGGTAGTCGAGGTGGTCGCGCGACAGGTTCGTCCAGGCCGCGGCGGCGAGCCGCACGCCGGCGAGGCGCTCCTGGTCCAGCCCGTGCGAGGACGCCTCCAGCACCGCATAGCGAGCTCCGCCGACGGCGGCGCGGGCCAGGGCGTCGTGGACCAGGTCGCCGGGCGGCGTGGTCTCGCGAGGGCCGAAACGCACACCGGGCCCCGCGGCGCCGAGGGTGCCCATGCGGAGCGCGGCCTCCCCGGCGGCGGCCAGCGCCTGGTGGACCAGGTGGACCACCGTGGTCTTTCCGTTGGTGCCGGTCACGGCGGCCACCCGCAGCCGCTCGGAGGGCGCGGCGGCGAGCAGGTGGGCGGCCTCGCCGGCGACGCGGGGCAGCGCGTCGGGCGGGGCGGTCAGCACCGCGACCCCGGCCGCGTCCGGCACGTCCAGAGCGCGCTTCGCAGCCGGATGGAGACGCGGATCGGCGAGGAGGAGGCCCGCCGCACCGCGGCCCAACGCCGCCCCGACGAAGGCATGGCCATCCACGCTCCGGCCGGGCAGGGCGGCGAAGAGGTCGCCGGGAACGACGCGGTCGGCGTGCAGCCGGAGCCGCCCGAGTTCGGGGTCGTCCCCCCCGCCGCCGGCGCCGCGTGCGGCGCGGACCGCCAGGGGTCGCAGTCGGCGCGCCAGCTCGGAGGCCCTCATCGTGCGTTCAGCGTGCGTTCCAGTCTCCTCTCCGGTCCCTCTCGCCGGACCCGGCCACGATAGCCGGGGCGAGCGGGGAATCCAAGGAGTTCGCGATCCGACGCGGCGGCGCCACCACCCCACCGAGCTCCAGGGCCCGGCGCATCAGGGCGGCCGCGGTCGGCCCGCAGGTGCGCGAGCCGCGCGGCTTGGGCGAGCGCGGGTTCTCGAGCACCACCAACGACACCACCCGCGGGTCCTCCAGCGGACCGAAGGCGACGAACAGGGTGGTGTAGCCGTCCTCGTGGTCCTTGGCCACGGTGCCGCTCTTGCCGCCCCAGCGGAGGTCGTCCCAACGCGGCAGCCAGGTGCGGTGTTCCAGGGTCACCACGCCCTCGAGCCAGCCGCGCACGGTGGCTGCGACCTCGGGCGAGAAGACGGGCTCGCCCTCGCCGGCCGCCCCCTCGCTCGGGAACCAACGCGGCGGACGCAACCGCCCGTCGCCGACCAGCGCGGTCCACGCCATGGCCAGCCGCAGCGGGGTCAGCGACAACTCGCGGCCGAACGAAGTGGAGGCCACGGTCCAGACGTCGGCGTTGCGGCGTCGCCACGCCGAGTCGGGCGGGAACAGGCCGCGGTCGCGCTCGAAGACGTCGAGCCCCGGCCCCTC
>JALUVI010000093.1 GCA_027020785.1 Planctomycetota bacterium
CGGCGCGGTGCGGGGCGGGGCGGGCGCGGCGGCGCGGCGCAGTGCGGCGGTGCAGCGCGGTGCGGCGGTGCGGCGGTGCGGCGCGGGCCGAAGCGGCGCGGGCGGAAGCGGCGCGGGCGGAAGCGGCGCGGGCGGAAGCGGCGCGGGCGGAAGCGGCGCGGCGGAAACGGAACGCGGCGCCCCGGGGGGGCGCCGCGTCGGGTCCGGTCGGTGGGAGCGCGCCTAGCGCTTGCCCCACTGCTGGCCGCGGCGGGCCTTGTGGAAGCCGAGCTTCTTGCGCTCGACCATCCGCGGGTCGCGGGTCAGGTGGCCGTGCTCGCGCAGGGTGCGCTCGGCATCGGGGTAGAGCCGCGACAGCGCACGGCCGAGCCCCATCCGGATGGCGCCGGCCTGGCCGGTGATGCCGCCGCCGTGGGTGGTGACGAAGACGTCCACCTTCTTGCGCACCTGGAGCAGGCGCAGCGGAGCGAGGCAGGTCTGCCGGTCGACGTCGCGCGAGAAGAAGTCCTTCATCTCCTTGCCGTTGACCTCGAAGCGGCCGCTGCCGAGGCGGACGCGGACGCGGGCCACCGCCTCCTTGCGGCGCCCGGTGCCCCACAGGTAGCCGTCACGGCCGGGTTCGGCGACGCGGCCGGTGGGGTCCACCTCCGGCTCTTGCGGCTCTTCGGAGGCGTCGGCCGCGGCGGAGCCGCCCAGGGTCAGGCCGGCGGCCGGGGCGTCGGCGGTGGCGACGCCGCCCGGCGCGGCGGGGGCTTCCTGGTCCTGGGACGAAGGCGCGCCCGCGGGGTCGCCGGCGGCGGGGGTCGGGTTCGGGGTCTCCTCGGTCATCGGGTCGCACCCTCGGTGAGGTGGTTCGGCATGGGCTGGGGCTTCTGCGCGGCGTGGGGATGCTCGCCGCCGGCGTAGACGTGCAGCTTGCGCAGCATCTCGCGACCGAGCCGGTTCTTCGGCAGCATCCGCTTGACCGCCTGGATCAGGATGCGCTCGGGGTGACGCTCGCGCACCCGCGCGATGGGCACCTCGCGGTGGCCGCCCGGGTAGCCCGTGTAGTGGGCATAGGTCTTGTCGGCTTCCTTGTTGCCCGAGAGCCGGACCTTCTCGGCGTTGACCACGACCACGGCGTCGCCGCAGTCCACGTGCTCGGACAGGGTGGGCTTGTGCTTGCCCATCAGCACGACGGCGATGCGGGCGGCGAGACGCCCGAGGATCTGGTCCTCGGCGTCGACGAGGAACCACTCGCGCTCGACTTCGGAGGGCTTCAGGTGCGAGGTCTTGGGTCGCATGACGGCCACTCGGCGCGCCGCGGACGTGCGGGTGGGCGCCGAAGGGCCGGGCATTCTAGGCGCGGGCGGCCGGGACGGCAACCGGGGCCGCGGAGGCGCCCATCGGAAACTGGGTGGAGGAACTGTGCTCGAGAAGGCCGCGAAACGCCCGCGGCGCAGGGATCCCCCACGCGAACGCACCCCTTCCGCCGCGAGCTCCTTCCGGCCTCGCCCGGGGCGCACGACGCCCGGTCGGGGCCCCGATCCGGCCCCGCGGACGCCAAACCACCGCGACCACACCGAGGAAGACGCGCCAGGGAGGCCCCGGTCACGCCCTTTTCCCGCCAGCACAGTTCCTCCACCCAGTTTCCGACCGGAGGCGCGGCAAGGCCGCTCAGCGCCGCCCTCCCGCGCCGCCCCCTCGGGCCGCGCCGAGTACCCGGACCAGGTGGTCTCCCCCGCCGAGGGCGCCCCAGGTCACCGGACCGGGCGGCGGGCGGTCGTGGTCGGCGTACCAGGCGAGGAGGACGCGCTCGGCCGCCGGCCCGGCGCCGCGGGCCGGGTGGAGGGGGTCGCGCCGCTCCCAGGCGGTCCAGCCGTCCGCGGACGGCTCGCCTCCGGCGGCGACGGCGGCGGCGACGAGCTCCAGGCGGGCGCGCTCCGCCCCGTCGAGGGCCGCGGCGCGCACCGCGGGCGGCGGCTGGGCGAAGCGCGGGTCCCAGGCGACCCGGACGGGACCGGTCGCACCACCCGCCGCATCGGCCGGCCACGGCAGGGCGTCGGCGTCGAGGGTGAGCCGGAAGGCGGGTTCCGAGGCCGCAGCCGGGACCAGGTCCAGGACGAGCGGGCGCGGCGCCGCCAGCCGCGGCGCGGCGGCGGTGACGACCAGGAGGAGGAAGGCGGCGGGCGCCAGCGGCGAGGACGGCGGCAGCGAGTCCGAAGGCGCCCAGGGCCAGGGCGAGGGGCCGGCGCGGCGATCCGGGCCACAGCGGCCAGGGCTCGACCCGCGGCGGCGGCGCCCAGTCCTGGCCGGGCAGGGCGACCACGACCTCGCGCGGCGGCGGCGGGGCGGCGGCGCGCCAGGGGTCGAGGCGGGCGAGCCCGCCCACCCCGTCGGCGGCGACGAGGTCACCGAGGAACGCGAGGACGGGCAGCACCGCGAGGCCGAACGCCACGAGCACCGCCACCACGAGCGCCCCGCGCGCCGTGCGCCGAAGCAGCGCGGCCGCCGCGAGCGCCGCGGCCGCCCCTGCCGCGACCCGGAAGGAGCCGTCGGGCGCGAGGAAGCGGAACTGGACCAACAGGCAGGCCAGCGCCAGGGCCAGGACGAGCGCCTCGCGGAGCGAGCGCCGCGGCGGCATCGCGGCGAGGAGGGCGAGGGCGAGGAGCGCCGAGGCGGTGGGCGAGGGGCGGGCGAGGAGGAGGGTGGCGAGGAAGGGGGCGAAGAGCCACCCCAC
>JALUVI010000094.1 GCA_027020785.1 Planctomycetota bacterium
GTGGTCGCCGGTGGAAGCAAGTGCGTGGCCGCTGCCAGCAACGACACCGCACCGGCTCTGATGACCCTGGACGCCGAGGCCGTGTTCCTCGGGACCGAGGGCGAGCGCACCGTACCGGTCGCCGAACTGTGGCAGGCCGACGGCGTCTGGAACAAGAAGGTCGCGCCCACCGAGCTGCTGACCGCCATCCGCATCCCACGGACCGCCCCCGGCCACCGCGGCGCCTACGGGAAGCTGCGCGAACGCGGCTCCATCGACTTCCCGCTGTTCGGAGTCGCGGTGCGGCTCGACCTGGACGGCGACGTGGTCGCCGCCGCTGCGGTAGCCGCCGTTGGGTTGCAAGCGCGCCCCATCTTCGTGCGCAAGGCCGACGAGCCGCTGCTGGGCATCCGCATCGGCACGGCGGAGTTCGAGAACGCCGCCCGCGAGAGCGCGCGTCGGGCCCACAAGCAGTGCATCCCGATGCCGAACGTGCCCGGCGACGCCGACTACCGACGTGAGATGGTGCCGGTGTTCACACGACGGACCCTGCTCGCTGCGGCGTCGGCCGGGGGCCCGGTCCTGGCCCGCTGAACCGCGGCTATCCTGGGAGGCCATGTCCATCGGCCTCCTCCTGCTCGCTCCGGTCCTCCTCCAGGGCCCCGTGGTCGAGGTCCCCCCCTTCGACCCGCGACTCCGCCCGGCCGACTACCCACGCTGGTTCGGAGCGCTGACGGCGACTCGGATCGATCCGCCGTGGCAGTCGCGTCCCTGGCACGCTCGCCTGGACCAGGGCATCCTCGCCGCCTGCGATGACGTGGAGCCGCTGCTCTTGTGGCTGGAGGAGGTCCATCCCTTCGGCTGCGCGGACCAACGCGGCATGGTCCTGCGCCGACGCTGGGAGGAGGGACGCCTGCCCCGACTCCTCTCGGCGGTCGTCCCCTGCGCCGACGAGGTCGCCGAACTCCGCACCCTCTCCGGCCCGGAACGCGCCTTCCTCGACCGTCTTGCCGGCGGCGATGCCGCCGACCTCCGTGCCGGGGTCTATCTCTGTGCCCCGGACGGCACTCTCCTTTCGTACTCGGGCAGCACCGACCTCGAGGAACTCGCGGCGGCGCTCGATGCCGGATTGCGCAAGTGGGCCGAGCGAACCATCGCCGAGTGGCGCGCCGACTGTCGCGTCGGCTTCGGCCACTCCTACCGCTTCGTCTCCCTCCTGCCCCTGGACGGCATGGTCATGGAGGTCCGATTCCAGGACGCCCCCGGGCCGAGCCGCGAGGCGCCGCCGGCCCTCTTCGGTCCGTGGAACCGCGACTTCGTCTGGCTCTCCGCCGACGAGGTGGCCACCATCGCTCCGGACAGGCTGCGTCTCGGTAGCCGCGGCGCCCTTCCCCAGGACCTTGCCGAGCGGATCGCCCTGACCATCCTCCAGGATGCCGTCGTCGGACATCCGCGGACCTTCACCGCCGGCGACCTGATCTGGGCCGAGTTGGAGTCGCGGGTGGTCTCGCGCAAACCCGACGCCATCGTGCTCGAACTCCGCGGCCGCTTCCATGCAGAACGGGGAGGGCGGTGGAACGAAACCCACACCGAGTGGATGCCCATCGAGTCGGACGACGCCGGAGCCAAGGGCTTCCTGGTCGGCCGTCTCACCCTCGATCCGGCGACCCGGCAGCCGATGCTGTTCAAGCTCTCCGGACTGGTTCAGCACTGGGGCAGTCACACCCTCGACGGCCGTACCGACGAGGGCGGCCCCGGGGTCGCCTACACCGCGGTGGCGCTGGCGCCGACCCCACCGTGGCTGCCGAGCGTCGAGGTGCCGCCGGCGGTGCGCGCACCCTATCACGAAGCCTGGCAGCCCCGTCACGACGACTACGGCCCGCTCCCACGCTGGGCCTGGGCGGTGCGCGACGAGCTCGGCTTCACCCTGGACGGCGAGCCGAAGGAGAGTGCATGGCGACAGGCCCGATGGAGCGAAGACTTCCTCCCCACCGCCGACGAAGGACGCGGCAGCCGTGCTGCCTGGACCTGGAGCCCACGCGGCCTCGGCATCGCCGTGGTCGCACCCTTCGAAGGTGAGCATCCGCCCAAGGGCGACGGCTACGAGTTCCTCCTCGACGCCGGCGCGCCCGACGGCGAGGTCCTCCAGGTGGTCATCCACCCCGACGGAGAGTTCACCGCCCGACTCCACGGCGACGGTGGTGAGGGCGCCGCGCCCAGAGGCATTCGTCACGCGGTCCACGTCGGCGCCGACGCCTGGACCGCCGAACTGGAGGTGCCCTGGGAGGTCCTGGCCACCGGGCTCGAGGTGGAGGTGCCGCCGACCCCGCCGGTGGCCTGGCGGCTGGAGCAACGCCGCCTCGGCGCCGCAGCCGCAGCTTGGTCGGTGCTCGGGGGGGATCCCTGGACCGATCGCGAGGACTGGGGACGACTGTGGCTAAGACCCTCGCTCCGCCCCCGACTCGTCTTCGGCGCCGGCGGGCTGTTCCGTTGACGGCGTGGGAGGCGGCGACGACGCGACGACCTTCGTCCGCGGGTGGAAGGCCGACCAGGCGTAGTAGAAGGTCTGCGCGGTGAAGTAGTCCCGGGGCGCGGCCAGGACCTGGATGCCGGCGAGCGTGGTGCGGAAGCGGACCGCCCCCTCGGGCGTGTCGAGTACGTAGCCGTCCGCGTCCCGAGCCGCGTCGGCGACGACGAACCAGGCCCGTCCTGCGGGCGAGCGCACCCCGAGGCCGAGGGTCTTCGGGGGCAGGGCGCCGCCGATGCCGCGCACCGGGACCAACAAACGGTCGGGGTCGGCGAAATAGGAGGCGTAGGGGTCGCTGCCGTAGGGTATCGGCGAATCCGGTGGGGGCTGCGCCACCCAGGTGTCCGGCGCCCTCTCGACCAGGCGGTCCATCCGCACCATGCGGAAGCGCAGGGGCGAGAGCGACCGCCCGACGCGGGGGCCGCTCACGGCGCCTCCGGCGAGCTGGCTCCACAACCCGTACTCGGTGCGGTCGTAGAACAACACGTTGCCGGCGTAGAGGGCGCCGGTCACGCCGAAGACGGCGACCGGCGGATCCTCCTCTCCGGGCAGGGCGGGCAGGGTCCGCGAGAACACGCTCGCGGAGGCGCAGAGCGGTCACCAGGTGACCGCGATGGGATGCCCCGCGACCGTGAGGTTGGCGACCTCGTGGAAGTCGAGCAGCCCGACCGGGACCGCGACCCGTGCCTGGCCGAGCTCGACCAGGACCAGCCGACCGTCGGGGGCGGGGAAGGCGGCCTCGGCCGCCGCCACCAGCGGCGGATCCACGAGCGCCGGGATGGCGTCCCTGGGCAAGAGGCGGTGGATCTCGCCTTCGGGCACGGTCAGCCCGGTCAGGTCGAACTCGGCCTCGAGGTCCACGGCGCCGGAGCGCACCACCCGATGGAAGCCGTCGGAAGGGACAGCCGGCGAGGCGGACGCGTCCTGCGGTGCGGCCAGCGTCAGGATCGGCAGGGCGGCGAGGAGCATCCTCCCACCCTAACCCATGCCGTGGTCAGGCAGGGCGTCCGAGCAGGAAGCCCTGGCCGTAGGGCACGCCCATGTCCTGGAGCACGCGCAGGTCCTCCTCGCGCTCGATCCCTTCGGCGACGACGTCGGCGCCCCAGGTGCGGGCGATCCCGAACAGGCGCTCCAGCATGCGGCGCCGGCCGGAATCGTTGGCCAGATCGCTCACCATGTTGCGGTCGATCTTGACCACCTCCGGCTCGAGGATGATCAGCGCTTCCAGGCAGCTCTGCCCGAAGCCGATGTCGTCCATGGCGACGCGCATCCCCGCCTCGCGGATGGCAGCGATGAACTGGAGCAACTTGTTGGCGTCGCCGATGGTCTCCTTCTCGCTGATCTCGATGCAGAACCGGCGACGGTCGCCCGCTTGCGGTAGTTCAGCGATCAACTCGTCGAGCTCGAGGTTGAGCAGGGTGGAGGGCAGGACGTTGAGGTGGCACGACAGCTCCACGTCGATCGCTTCGCAAGCCTTGGAGCAGGTGTGGAAGGCGTGGGTGTCCACCTCGCGCGCCAACCCGGAGTCCATGGCGAAGTTGAGGAAGTCCTCGGGGTTCGACAGGGCCGGGCAGCGGCTCCGCGACAGGAGTTCGTAGCCGTAGAGCCGGTCGTTCTGGATGTCCACGATCGGCTGCTTGACGGCGAAGTAGTTCTCGAGTCGACTCAACTCCTCGACCAGCTCGGTGTAGGAGTAGGTGTGCTCCTCTTCGTTGGCGAACAGACCACTGTCGGCGAAGACCCGCCCCTTTCCGAGTCGCTTGGCGCGGTGCAGGGCGCGTTCCATGCGCAACAACAGGTCTTGCACCATCTCCTCACCATGGCCGACGGCCGCCAACCCAATGGAGGAGTTGATGCGCAGCTGCGGAAAACGCGGACTGACCACCGAACGCTGCAGATGGGCATGGATCTGGTCGGCGACCAGACGCGCCTCGCGGCGCCGGGTCTGCGGCAGGATCGCCACGAACTCGTCGCCGCCGACGCGGGCGACGTGGTCGGTCGAGCGCAGGTTGCTCTGCAGGATGCGCGCCACCGCGATCAGCACCTCGTCGCCGACGGTGTGACCATAGACGTCGTTGATCTTCTTGAAGTCGTCGAGGTCGAGGAACAACGCCTGGATCTCGCCGCCGAGACGGCGGCGGCGGTCCACCTCCGATTCCAGACAGCGCGAGAAGCCGCGTCGGTTGAGGACGCCGGTGAGCGGGTCCATGGACGACAACCGCTCCATGTCCTCGAGCAGCCTCTTCTGTGCCGAGACGTCGAGGCAGACCCCGAACATGCGTTGCGCGACACCGTCGTCGTCACGGGTGACGATGGCCTGACTCGAGATGTGTCGGACTTCGCCGCCGACCAGGATGCGGTACTCGACGTCGAAGCGCTTGCCGTGTGCGATCAACTCGAACACCGCGGTGGTCAGCTTGCCGACGTCCTGGGGATGCACCGCGGCCAGGAAGTCGTCGTAGCCGTAGTCGCGGCCTCCGTCCTCCGGGGCCTCCCATCCGAGCAGGTCGCGAAAGCGTCGGTCACCCTCGAAGGCGCGGGTCCGCAGGTCCCACATCCAGGTCGCCATCTGCGATGCCTCGAGGGCGAGCCGCACGCGCTCGTCGCCCTCGTCGCTGATGCCGGACCAGGGGTCGGCGTCCTCGGGGACCGGATCGTGGCCGACGTGGCGCTGGACGACCTCGCCGTAGGCGATCAGGGCCCGCGCGAAGACGCGGTCGGCGGCGCGCCGCAGGTCTTCGTTGCGCCCCTCGGGATCGCCCAGTTCGCGCAGCGCCCGCGACTGCCAGACCTCGAGCTCGTGCGGCGGGACGTCGTCCTCGGCGAGTCGGCGTCCGAGGGAAGTCGCCCGGGCCAGGGCGGGGCGCTCGTCCCCTCCGAGGAGGTCTTGGACGCACTCCAGGAACTCGTTGGCGGTCTGGGTGAGGACCATGGTCGTGCGGGTCCTATCGGCCACGCCGCCCTCCATCCTTGACCCCTTGTGCCTTTTTTTCGGACTCACGACGGGCGAGCCGCCCACGGTCCATGAACCACGATGGCCCATGCGGGGCACCATGATGCCCCGCCCGCTCCCCCGAAAAACCTGCACCCCGCCGGACAGGCGGCGGGGTGCAGGCGATCGTGGCCGGCCGGCTCGGCGGGTCTCCCTCAAAGCCGCGCCATCCCCTGTCGGATGGGGGTCCCAAAGATATCCGTGGGACCACTCGCGAGCCGCTCCGCCGGCCCAGCCACGGAAACCCCCTAGGTCGCCGTCGCGGGGGACTCAAGGGAACCAGGTGGTTTTTCGGCACGGGGTTGGGGTGGTGGGGTCGTGCTCGCCCTCGCCCTCTCCTGCCTCGGACTCGCCGCCGCCCCGGCGCCCCAGCTCCCGCTGGACCACCCCGGCCCATACGCCGCCGCGTCCCGGGACGTCGCCTTCACCGACGCCCGCTTCGGCCGCGGTCGAGGGACTGGGCGCCTCGACTTCCCCGCCGACGACCCGGACCCGAGCGCCGGCCCCGACCCCCTGGTCGGCTTCCAACACGGCTGGCTGGGCGCGCCGGACGACTACGACGAACTCTCGCTCCGCCTCGCGAGCTGGTGCTTCCTCGTGGCGAGCATCGGCACCGAGACCGGCTCCTTCGCCGATCCCGTCGCCGAGGCGGCCGACACCCAGGCCCTCCTGTGGTGGACCGCCGACCGCTCCGCGACCCCCGGCGACCCGCTGGAGGACATGGCCGACCCCCGGCGCGCCTGGTCGGCGGTCGGCCATTCCATGGGGGGCGGCGCCCTCGCGCCCCTGGTCGGACTCGAACCGAGGGTCGGGGCCGTGGTCGGGCTCCAGGCCGCGGCACTGGACTCCCACCGCAGCGACGTCCGCGCCTTCTCCGGCGCGGCCCTCTGGATCGCCGGCTCCGACGACTGGGTGGTGCGCCCGGCGGTCGTCCGCGACTGGTTCGAAGCCGCCGCCTCGGCCTCCCGCCGCGATCTCTACGTGCGGGTCCGCGGCATGGGCCACCTCGGCCCCACCGACGACCCGGGCAACGGCGACCCTCTGCCCGGGGCCGTGCAGCAGCGCATCCATCGCCGACTGGTCACCGCCTTCCTCCGCGCCGAGGCGCTCGGCGAGGTCGAAGACTGGTCGGCGTTCCTCGGCCCCGAACGTGATCCGTACCGGATCCACCTCGAGAGCGCCTGCCTGGAACCACCGGCCTGGCTCTGGACCGAAGCGGGCCTGATCCATCTCGCCGCCGCAGGACGTCCCCAGGGCCGACTCGCCTTCGGTGCGTCCTTCGTCCCGGCACCCCGCGACACGCCGTGCGGCGAACTCGGCTTCGCCCCCGGCGCGGCCTTCGCGCTACCCCCGCTGCGCCTCGGACTCGAGGGCATGGCAGCGTCGGCCGTCCCACTGCCCCCGTCCTGGCGCGGCAGGCCCCTCCTCTTCGCCACCCTGGGCGCCGGCGACGGCAGTCCGCCGCGCTTCGGCCCGACCGGCGCCGTCGTCCTGCGCTAGGAGGCCGGCTGCGGGAACTAGAATCGCCGCCCCATGAGGTTCCCGCACGCCCCGTTCGCCCTGGTCCTGGCCGCCTTCGTCGGCTGCGCCGCCCCGCAGCAGGATGGCGCCCCCGACTCCCCTGCCGCCACCCCCGCGGACGCCGCCCCGGCTGTGACCGCAACGCCCGAGGACGACTTCTACCTCTTCGTCAACGGCTCCTGGATCGCGTCGCACCCGGTGCCGCCGGAGTACTCCAGCTACGGGGTGTTCCACGAGATCCACGAACGGGGCGAGGCCGTCCTCCACGAGATCTGCGAGGACGCCGCAGCGCGGCGCGACGACCCCCAGGTGGATCACGAGACCCGACTGGTGGGACGGTTCTGGGCCGCGGGCATGGACCAGGAGGCGATCGATGCGCGCGGCGCGGAGCCGCTGCGGCCGTGGTTGGACGAGATCGACTCCATCCGCGACCGCGAGGACCTGGTCCGCGTCTTCGCCGAGCTCCAGCTCCTCGGCGTACCGGCCGCCATGGGCGTGGACGTGGACGCCGGCATCGAGTTCCCCGACACCTACCTGCTGTTCGTCACCCAGGGCGGGCTCGGACTGCCCGAGCGCGACTACTACTTCTCGGAAGCCGAGGACATGGTGCGCATTCGCGACGAATACCGCGAACACCTGCGTCGCATGCTGGAGCTCGGCGGCCTCTCGCCCGAGGACGCAGCCGACGACGCCTTCCTGGTGATGGAGCTCGAGACCGCCATGGCCGAATCGGCCCTCGGCGCCGTCGAGATGCGCGACCCGCAGAACCTCGCCAACGAGGTGGACCTGGCCGGCGCTCGCGCCATCATGCCGCATTTCGACTGGGAGCTCTGGTTCCGGACCCTGGGCATGCCGGTGCCGTCCCGCTTCGACCTCGCCCCGCAACCCTGGTTCGAGGGCCTCGACCGGCTGCTGACGCGCCGCTCGTTGGACGAGTGGAAGGCCTACCTGCGCTTCCACCTGATCAGTGCGACCGCCCCCTACCTCGCCTCGCCGCTCGAGGAAGAGGACTTCCGTTTCTACCAGGGCGTCCTCCGCGGCCAGGAAGTCATGAAACCGAGATGGAAGCGCGTCCTCGCCGCCGCCAACGGCCACCTCGGCCAGCCGCTGGGCAAGGTCTACGTCGCCCGCGCCTTCAGCCCGCGCGCCAAGGCCATGGCCGAGGAGATGGTCGCCCACCTGCTCGACGCCTTCCGCGAGAACCTGATGGAAGTCTCCTGGATGGGCGACGAGACCCGGGCCCAGGCCCTGCGCAAGCTCGACGCCTTCGGCGTCAAGATCGGCTATCCCGACGAGTGGGAGGACTACTCCGGGCTCGAGCTCCCGGAGGGGGACTGGTTCGGTGCGGTGGTCGCCGCGACCCGCTTCGACCGCGAACGAGACCTCGCCAAGGTGGATCAGCCGGTGGACGAGAACGACTGGGGCATGAACCCGCAGACCGTCAACGCCTACTACCACCCGCTGCGCAACGAGATCGTGTTCCCGGCGGCCATCATGCAGCCCCCCTTCTTCGGCGAGGACCAGGACCCGGCCGAGAACTACGGGGCGATGGGGGCCATCATCGGCCACGAGATCACGCACGGCTTCGACGACCAGGGCAGCCAGTTCGACGCCGAGGGACGGCTGCGCAATTGGTGGACCCCCGAGGACCGGGCCGAGTTCGAACGGCGGGCCCAGGTCCTGGTGGAGCAGGCCAACGCCTTCGAGGTCCTGCCCGGCCTGTTCATCAACGGCGAGCTCACCCTCGGCGAGAACCTCGCCGACCTCGGTGGGGTCGAGATGGCCTGGCGCGCCTTCCGCGAACACGCCCTGGCCGAGGCGGCCGGCGCCGAACGAGACGGGATGACCCCCGAGCAGCGCTTCTTCCACGCCTATGCCGTGGCCTGGCGCAACAACGCCCGCCCCGAGTTCCTCCGCTGGCTGGTGCAGACCAACCCGCACGCGCCGTCGCACTTCCGCTGCAACGGCCCGCTGTCCAACCTGCCCGACTACGCCAAGGCCTGGGACGTCCCGGTCGGCGCGCCGATGGCTCGCCCCGAATCGGAGCGCGTCCAGGTCTGGTAGCCAAGGATCAGCTCGCGTCGCAACGGGTCACGGCCCACTGCACGACGCGGTTCTCGGCCCACCAGCGATCGCTGTCCTCCCACAGATCGTCGCGCATCGGCTCGGCGCCGAGGAAGGCGTTGTGCCCGCCGGCGTCGGTCATCAGCAACCGCACCGCCGGGTTGCCACGGAGGACGTCGAGGTCGCGCCGGTTGTAGGGCACGATGGGGTCGTCGGCCGCGTGCAGCGCCAGAGTCGGCAGCCGCAACCGCGGGACCACGTGGACCGCGGAAGCCCGGTTGTAGTAGTCGTTGGCGCTGCGATAGCCGAAGGCCGGCGCCGTCCACTGCTGGTCGAAGGTGTAGAAGTCGCGATAGCCGAAGGCCGCATCGCGGGGATAGCGCTCGGGGAAGTGCTCGGCCTTGTGCCACAGCGCATCACGGAAGCCTTCCAGGAAGTTGCGCATGTAGAGCCGATTGAGGAAGCCGGTGTGCATCGCGCGGCAGCAGGTGACGAGGTTGAGCGGAGTGCTGACCAGGACGATGCCGCGCACGTCGGCGGGGGGCGCATCGCCCCAGCGGGCTGCGGTGTGGGCGAGCTGGGAGCCCCCCATCGAGAATCCGGCGACGACGACCGGGCTCCGCGGATGGAACTCGCCGACCCACTGCACCAGGGCGTGCAGGTCGTCGGTCAGGGCGGCGTTGTAGAGGGTCGGCGTGCGGTGCCAGGTGCCGCCGCAGTTGCGCGTGTTCAGGCGCAACACCGAGAAGCCGCGGCGGAAGGCCTTCTGCGCCGTCCCCACCATGTAGGGTGAGCGCGCGCTGCCCATCAGACCGTGGGCCAGGACCAGCACCGGGGCATCGGGGTCGCGCTGCCAGTGGGTCTCGACCAGCACCGAGGTCTCGCGGTCCACGGGCAGCCAGAACCGCTCGGCCAGGTCGAGGAACGGCCCGTGCGGCCGAGGCAGCTTGGCCCCGGCGATGGTCATGAGATGGCGACCGCGAAACAGCGGGTGCGGATGATAGGGCGGAAACCGCATGGAGTCCCGATCCCTAGTCTATCCCGCGGAGGAAGGAAGCCTTCGTGAATCCGCTTCAGGAACGGGCCTGCCGCGCCCAGTGCTCGGGCCAGCCGCCCTCCAGGGCGGTCGCGAAGTATTCCTCCTCGGTGAACGCATCCACCTGGATGACCTCGTCGCGCGCGGCCTCGGCCTGGGCGACGAGTTCCGCCTCCTGGCGCGTGATCACGGCCTCTCGGACGGCGGCCTCGAGGAGCGCGTCCCCGGAGGCCTTGGCCAGCCGGCCAGCGCGCACCGCCTGACGCACCCGGTGCACGACCTCGTCGGCCGAGACCGCCAAGCGGAAGGCCTCCTCGAGGCGCGCCAAGGGTTCGTCGCCGCCATGCGGCACGTAGATCCCGCCGAGGAGCCGGTCGCGCTGCGGCCCTGGCGTCTGCAAGGCCTGGGCCACGGCCTGGGCGTCATCGTCTCGCGGTCCGGTGCCGAGCGGGTTGATGCGCACGGCGAACAGGCCGACGGTACGCATCAGCCAACCCAGGCCCGGCGCCCGGAACTCGCGGTGGATCTGCTCGAAGGCCTGCTGGACCTGCTCGAGGCAATGGTCCATGGCCCAGCGGTAGAACGGCAGGTCCTCCTTGGGGCGACCGTCGGCTTCGAAGCGCCGCAGGACCGCGGAGCCCAGGTACATCCAGGACAGCGCGTCGCTGAAGCGGCCGGCCACCGCCTCCTTGCGCTTGAGGTCGGCGCCGTACGCCGCCATCGCGAGGTCGGCCAGCACCGAGAACATCGAAGAGGCCCAGGCCAGCTTCTGCGCGTCGCGGCGCCCCGGCCCCTCGAGGGGCACCGGCGCGGCATGGCCGCGGGTCAGCCACAGCACCTTGGAACGCATCAGGTTGTTGAACACGTGGCGGACGTGGCCCCAGAAGGCATGGTCGAAGGCGTGGACGTCGCCGGACTCGAGGGCGTCGATCTCCTTCTGCACCCACGGGTGACAGCGGATGGACCCCTGCCCGAAGATCATGAGGGTCCGCGTCAGGATGTTGGCCCCCTCGACCGTGATGCTGATCGGGGCGGCCCACCAGGCGTGGGCGAACTGGTTGCGCGGACCGCGCGAGATGGCGGCGCCGCCCTGCACGTCCATGGCGTCGGCCAGGGCCTTGCGGAAGGTCTCGGTGAAGTTGTACTTGGCGATCGCCGAGACCACCGCGGGCTTGGCCCCGCCGTCGAGGGCGCCGCAAGTGAGGCGACGCGCCGCCTCGAGCAGGTAGGCGCGGCCGCCGAGACGGGCCAGCGGCTCCTGGACGCCCTCGAAGCGCCCGATGGGCAGACCGAACTGCTTGCGGACGGCCGAGTAGGCGCCGGCCACCCGGGCGGCGAACTTGGTGCCGAAGCAGCCCTGCGCCGGCAGCATGATGCCGCGCCCCGCAGCCAGCTGCTCCATGAGCATGCCCCAGCCCTGTCCGGCCCGCGCCGGGCCGCCGATGATGGCCTCGGCGGGCACCTCGACGTCACGACCCTCGAACGGACAGTTGATGAAGGGCACCCCGAGCGGGTCGTGGCGGCGCCCGCGAACCACGCCGGGAGTGTCTGCGGGAATCAGAGCGCAGGTGATGCCCGGCGAGACCCCGCGACCGAGCAGGTTCTCCGGGTCCTCGAGCTTGAAGGCGATACCGAGGAGCGTGGCGACCTCGGCGAGGGTGATGTAGCGCTTCTCCCAGTTCAACCGGATCCATGGCTTGCCGTCCTCGCCGCGAAAGACCACGCCGTGGGCGCGCATCCCGCCGGCGTCGCTGCCGGCATGGGGTTCGGTCAGCGCGAAGCACGGCAGGTGCTCACCGCTGGCCAGCTTCGGCAGGAGCTCGCGCTTCTGCTCGTCGGTGCCGTAGTGGACCAGGAGCTCGGCCGGCCCCAGCGAGTTCGGCACCATCACCGTGATGCCGAGCGGAACGGAGCGGCTGGACAGCTTGCCGATGATCCGGCTCACCGCTTCGGCCGAGAAACCGAGACCACCGTACTCGCGGGGGATGATCAACCCGAAGAAGCGATGCTCACACAGGTACTTCCAGACCTCGGACGGCAGGCCGCGACGCTGGTGGACGTCCCAAT
>JALUVI010000095.1 GCA_027020785.1 Planctomycetota bacterium
CAGCGGGTGGGTCTGGCCGCCGCTCGTCACCTGCCGCTCCTGCATGGCCTCGAGCAGCGCCGCCTGGGTCTTCGGCGGCGTGCGGTTGATCTCGTCGGCGAGGAGCACGTTGGTGAAGATGGGCCCTCGCGAGAAGCGGAAGGTCCGCTCGCCGGTCCGTGGGTCCACGTGGAGCACCTCGGACCCGGTGATGTCGCTCGGCATCAGGTCCGGGGTGAACTGGATGCGGCGGAAGCCGAGGCGCAGCGAGCGCGCGAAGGTGGAGACCAGCAGGGTCTTGGCCAAGCCGGGGACGCCGACCAGCACGGCGTGGCCGCGGGCGGCGATGGCGATGGCGAGCTCCTCGACCACGTGCTCCTGGCCGACGATGACCCGGCCGACCTGGTCACGGAGTCGTCGGAAGGCCTGGGCGAAGCGGTCCGCGGCGGCGACGTCGGGTGGGGTGTCGGGTGCGTTCATGGGTCTTCCTCGGGCATACGGTCGAGCAGCCCGTGTGCTTCCAGGAGTTTTTCCCGGGCCCAGGGGTCGCTCTCGAACCAGATGAGCTGCTGGTTGGCGTCGCGGGCGCGCGCCTCGGCCCTCGCGGCGGCGGCCGCGGTCTGCTCCTCGAGGTCGCGGGCACGCACCAGCTCCACCGCGGCCGGGAGCAGGACCAGGATGCCGGCGGCGGCCGCCGCCACCCACGCCAGGGCCTCCCAGAGGCGTTGCGCGGGGGTGGGGCGGCGCGGCATCGGGGGGTCAGTTCGGCAGCGCGGTGCCGTAGCGGGCGGTCTCGCCGAGCCACTCCTCGATGCGGAGCAGCTGGTTGTACTTGGCGACCCGCTCCGAGCGCGCCGGCGCCCCGGTCTTGATCTGGCCGGCGCCCACCGCCACGGCGAGGTCGGCGATGGTGGTGTCGCAGGTCTCGCCCGAGCGGTGGCTGATGATGGTCGCGTACCCGGCCTCGCGGGCGATGTCGATGGTCTGGAGCGTCTCGGTCAGGGTGCCGATCTGGTTGGGCTTGATCAGGATGGCGTTGGCCTGACCGCCGTCGATGCCCTTCATCAACCGCTTCGGGTTGGTGCAGAACAGGTCGTCGCCGACCAGCTGGACCTGGTCGCCGAGGGCGTCGGTCAGCGCCTTCCAGCCCTTCCAGTCGTCTTCACCGAGGCCGTCCTCGATGCTGACGATGGGGTAGTGCTCGACCCACTCGGCGTAGAGCTCGATCATCTCCTCGGCGGTCCTGGCCTCGCCGTCCACGCGATAGCGGCGGCCCTCGCCGAGCAGCTCGGTCGCGGCGACGTCGAGGGCGATGGCCATGCCGTCCTCCGCGGCCTCGAGGCCGGCGCGCTCGATGGCCTCCAGCAGGAGCTCGACCGCCTCTTCGTTGGAGCGCAGGTCCGGCGCGAAACCGCCCTCGTCGCCCACCGCCGTGGCCAGGCCGCGCTCGCGCAGCAGGCCCTTCAGGGCGTGATAGGTCTCGGCGCACCAGCGCAGGCCCTCGCCGAAGTCGGGCGCGCCCCAGGGCTGGATCATGAACTCCTGGAAGTCCACGTTGTTGTCGGCGTGGGCGCCGCCGTTCAGGACGTTCATCATCGGCGCCGGCAGCCGGTTGGCGCCGCAGCCGCCGAGGTAGCGGAACAGCGGCAGCCCGGCGTCGTCGGCAGCGGCGTGGGCGACCGCGAGCGACACTCCGAGGATGGCGTTGGCGCCGAGCGCCGACTTGTCCTCCGAGCCGTCGAGCTCGATCATCGCCCGGTCCACCTCCTCCTGCTCGTCGGCGTCCATGCCCTGCAGCGGGTCGGCGAGGACCTCGTTGACGTTGATGACGGCCTGGCCGACGCCCTTGCCGCCGTAGCGCTCGACGTCCTCGTCGCGCAGCTCCACCGCCTCGTGCTTGCCGGTGGAGGCGCCCGAGGGCACCGCGGCCCGGCCGCTGGCGCCGGTGGCCAGTTCCACCTCGACTTCCAGGGTCGGATTCCCACGGGAGTCCAGGATCTCGCGTCCTACGACTTGGATGATCTCGCTCATCGGTTCCTCGTCGGTCGTCGGCGTCGGACGGGCCGTCCCCCCGGAAACGGTCGGACGGTCGCGCCCCGACGCGGGCGGCCCGACGGAATCTTAGCCGCGCGGCGCGCGCGACGGGAGAATGCGCCCCCGTCTCGGCGCCGCGCCCCCGCGGTCCGCCCGTTTCGCCGCCGTCACCTTCCGCCATGCTGACCATCGAGGACCTGGACTACCGCCACGGTTCGCAGATCCTGTTCCAGGGCGCGAGCCTGCGGATCGAGACCGGATGGAAGGTCGGGCTGATCGGGCCCAACGGCAGCGGCAAGTCCACCCTGTTCCGTTTGATCACCGGCGAGGAGCGCCCCGAGTTCGGGACCATCACCCTGCCCGGGGGCACCCGGGTGGGCTACTTCGACCAGCGGGTCGGCGAGATGGAGGGGCGCGATGCGGTGCAGCAGGCCGTGCTCTACGCCGGCCGCGTCGCCGAGGTCGCGGAGCGGCTCGGTGAGCTGGAGCGGCGCCTGGCCGAGGACCACGACGGCGACCCCGACGCCCTGGAGGCGCTGATGAACCGCTACGCCTCGCTCCAGGCCGAGTTCCAGACCCTCGGCGGCTACGAGGTCGAGGCCCGCGCCCGCGAGGTCCTCGGCGGGCTCGGTTTCGACGACGAGCGGATGGCCCAGGACGTGGCCCTGCTCTCCGGCGGGTGGAAGGCGCGGGTCGCCCTGGCCGGCATCCTGGTGCAGCAGCCGGACCTGCTCCTGCTCGACGAGCCCACCAACCACCTCGACCTGGAGTCCATCGTCTGGCTGGAGGAATTCGTGCGCGGCTACCGCGGCACCGTGATCATGACCTGTCACGACCACGAGTTCCTCAACCGGGTCGTCGACCGCATCGTCGAGATCGACCTCGGCAAGTTGCGCCTGTTCCCTGGCGACTACGACCTCTACCTGGCGCAGCGCGAGATGGAGGACCGTCAGCGGATGGCTGCCTACGAGAAGCAGCAGCAGCGCATCAAGCGCGAGAAGCAGTTCATCGAGAGCTTCCGGGCCAAGGCGCGGCAGGCTTCGCGGGTGCAGAGTCGCGTCAAGCGGCTGGAGAAGATGGACCGCCTGGAGCCGCCGCGTTCACGGCGCCAGCGCCTGAAGTTCCGCATCCCGCCGCCGCCGCGGTCGGGCAACGACGTCTTCGTCGCGGAAGGGATGGCCAAGGCCTACGGTGAGCGCATCCTCTACCTGGACCTGGACTGGCACGTGCGGCGCGGCGAGCGATGGGCGGTCCTCGGGGTCAACGGGGCCGGCAAGTCCACCCTGTTGCGCATCGTTCTCGGCGAGGTCGAGCCCGACGCCGGTTCGTGCCGTCGCGGCACCGGGCTCCACGTGGGGTACTTCGCCCAGCACACCACCGAACTCCTGCGTCCCGAGCAGACCACCCTGGAGGCCATGGTCGAGGCGCACCCGACCGCGCCGGAGGGATCGCTGCGCAAGTGCCTGGCCTGCTTCGGCGTCTACGAGGAGGACCTCGACAAGCCGACCGCGGTGCTGTCGGGCGGCGAGAAGGCCCGGCTGGTGCTGGCGCGGATGCTCTACGACCCGCCGAACCTCCTGGTCCTCGACGAGCCCACCAACCACCTCGACCTGGAGTCGCGTCAGGCGTTGATGGATGCGCTCGCCACCTACGAGGGCACGCTGCTCTTCGTCAGCCACGACCGTCACTTCCTCGAGGGCCTCGCCGAGAAGGTCCTGGAGCTGGAGGACGGCGAGGCCCGCGTCTGGCACGGGGGCTACCGCAACTACGTCGAACTCACCGGCCGCCCGGCGCCGGGGGTGCCGGCGAGGGCTTCGTAGGCGCCGTGGTCGGGGTCGCCTCGCCCTTGCCCCAGTCGAACCAGGCGGCGCGCCGCTCGCCGCCGTGTTCCCAGACCACCCGCTTGCGGTCGCCGTCGGCGCGCAGCGCACGCACCAGCTCGCCCACGCTGCTCACGCTCCGACCGTCCACCTCGACGATGCGGTCGCCGGGGACGATGCCGGCCGCCTCGGCGAGGCCGCCCCGGACCACCTCGTCCACCCGCAGACCGTCGCCCAGGTGGACCCCGAGTCGGCGTCGCGGCGGCCGCTCGCCGCGCACGCCCATGTCCTCGCGCGGCACCCGCGGCCCGGCGTTGGCGAAGCGCCATGCCGCCGAGGCCACCACCCGCGAGGTGTAGCGTTCGTATTCGGGCACCACCTGGTCCAGGAGGTCGTGCTGGGTGTGGTGGATGTAGCCGTAGGAGGCGTCGCCGCGTTGCTTCCAGAAGAAACCGGGCACGCCGACGGCGAGGTAGGAGTCGTGGTCGCTGCCGACGCCGAAGGGCAGCTGGTCCACCGGTACGATCCGGAAGCGCAGGTCCTCGTCCTCGAGGTCGGCGGTGCGGGCGACGATGGGGGCGAAGACCTCCTCGAACAGGGGCAGCATCATCGGAGTGGCGGTGATGCCGGAGCATGCGTTGGTGCCGCCGTCGTGGACCAGCACCAGGTTCACGCGGTCGTTCTCCTCGGGATGGGCCTCGATGTAGGCGCGCGAGCCGAGCAGCCCCTGCTCCTCGCCGCTCCAGAGCATGAAGCGGATGGTGCGGCGCGGGCGCAGTCCGGTCTCGGCCATGGCCGCGGCGAGGAGGCGGGCCGCCTCCATCGTGGTGGCGGTGCCGGTCCCGTTGTCCTGGGCGCCGCGGGCGCCGTCCCACGAGTCGAGGTGGCCGCCGACGATCACGATCTCGTCGGCCAGGTCGGTCCCGGGGATCTCGGCGATCACGTCGTGGAGCGCGATGGGGCCGGGCCGGAACTCCTGGCGGACGTCGAACTCGAGCTCCACCTCCTGTCCGTCGCGCACCCGCTGCAGCACGTCGCTGAACTGGTCGCGACGCAACACGATGCGCACGCGATGGGGGAGGTCGTCGGGGTCGATGCGGTACGAACCGCCGGTGTGGACGAGTTCCTCGTTGCGACTGGGGCGGAGGGTGCCGGCGATGCCGGCCTCGTCCAGGGCGCGCCCGAGGCGGGAGGAGAAGTCGTCGCCGTCGGAGTCGAACCGCGGACGCTTGCCGGGGACGAGCACCCAGGCGCCGGGCAGCAGGCTGTGCACCGCCGCGAGCTCCTCGTCGTTCGCCGGCAGGACCACGGCACGGCCGCGGACCGGGCCGTCGGTGCCCGGCGTCCACGCCGGGGTGGTGAAGTCGAGCTCGACCTTGCGCGGCGCCACCATGCGGCCGCGCTTCCACGTCCGGTCGAAGCCGACGGGAAAGGTGCCCCACTCGACCAGGCGGGCGTCCAGCCCCCAGTCGCGGAAGCGCTGCAGCGCCCACTGCTCGGCCTCCTCCAGGTTGGACGACGACGTCAGCCGCGGGCCGATGCCGTCCACCAGCTCCTCGAGGTGGTCCATCACCCGGACCTCCTCGTCGGGCAGCGACCAGACCCAGGCGGTCACCGGGTCCTCGGCGGGCAGGCCCGAGACCGGAAGGCCCTCGGGGGCGGCCCGCTGCGCCGCCGGCGCGGTCGGCGCCAGGGCGGCGAGGGCGAGCAGCGGGAGGAGGGTGAGGAGGCGGGGCGGGCGGAGGTGCATGGCGGGCGCGGGGAGGCGGCGGAGCGGGGTCGGCGTCGGGGCCAGGGTAGAATCCTGCGAATGAACCGGGAAGCGCGGAAGCGGCTGGTCCTGGCTCCCCAGAACCTGGTCACCCTGGCCAACCTGGCGAGCGGGGTCGGAGCGTTGCTCCTGACCACCCACGCCCTGCTGCTGGACGACCCCCGGCGGCTCTACTACGCCGGTTGGTGGCTGGTGCTGGCTGCTTTCCTGGACGCGGTGGACGGCAAGGTGGCCCGCCTCACCGGGACCGCCAGCCCGATCGGGGCCCAACTCGACTCGCTGGCCGACGCCGTCGCCTTCGGGGTGGCCCCCGCGGTGGTCGCCGTCACCCTGGTCCAGCAGCTCGGTCCCGAGTACGACGTCCACATGCACCCGCGGCTCCTGGTGGTCGCACCCATCGTCTACGCCTGCTGCGCGGTGCTGCGGCTGGCCCGCTTCAACCTGGAACACGAGGGCGACGATCCGAATCGTCCCCATGCCGCCTTCGTCGGTCTGCCGACCCCCGGCGCCGCCGGCGTACCGGTCGCGTTGGTGCTGCTCTGGTTCGGATTGGAGGACACCTACCTCTTCCACCTCGCTCCGGAGTCGCTGCACCTCGTCCGCGAGTCCGTCCTCGTGGCCATCCCCTTCGTCCTGCTCGGGCTGGCCCTGCTCATGGTGTCGCGGGTGCCCTATCCGCACCTGGTCACCACGATGATGCGCTCGCGCGCCCCCATCGGCACCCTCGCCAAGGTGGTGCTGTTCCTGGGTCTGTTCGCGTTGGAGCCCGAGCTGGCCCTCGCCCTGATGAGCCTCGCCTATGCTGTGGTGCCGTTGCTCGAGAACCTGCCGCTGGCGTGGCGCGAGTTGCGGCACGGCTGACCTCCCGCGCCCTCGGGGGCGGCGGTCGGGGCACGGAAGCACCCGAATCGGACCTCGCACCACCATGGCGGACGTCTTCCTCGGACTCGGCGCCAACCTCGGCGACCGTGGCGCGACGCTGCGCCGCGCCCTGGAGGTGCTCGCCGCCCATCCGCGTCTGCGGTTGCGGGCGCGGAGCCGGCTGCGCCGCACCGCGCCGGTCGGCGGGCCGTCCCAGCCCGACTACGCCAACGCCGTGGCGCGGCTCGAGACCTCGCTGTCGCCGTGGGAGCTGCTGCGTTGGTGCCAGTGCGTCGAGCGGCGCTTCCACCGTCGGCGCACCGGGCGCGACCACCCGCGCACCCTCGACCTGGACCTCCTGCTCTACGGCGACTGGTCCTGCAGCGAGCCCGAACTCACGGTGCCGCACCCCCGGATGTTCGAGCGTCCCTTCGTGACCGTTCCGCTCGCCGAGATCGTCCCCCGCCTCGTCCGCTCGTGACCTCCGCCTCGCCCCGTCCGTCGCGCTCTGCGGCAGCCTTCGGAGGCGCTGCGCCCGTCGTCGTCGCCGACGCTGCGGAGCTGCGCGCCTGGCGCGACGCCCTGCCGCCGGAGGAGCGGCTCGGGCTGGTGCCGACGATGGGCGCCCTCCACGCCGGCCACGCCGCCTTGATCGAGCGCGCCCGCGCCGAGTGCGATCGGGTCGCGGTCAGCATCTTCGTCAACCCGGCGCAGTTCGACGAGGCCGACGACCTCGCCGCCTATCCGCGGCCGCTGGCCGCCGACCTCGAGCGCTGCGCCGCGCTCGGTGTGGACCTGGTCCACGTGCCCGATGCCGCCGACGTCTATCCCGCCGGCTTCGGAACCTGGGTGGTTCCCGATGCAGTCGGCGACGTCCTCGAGGGGGCGTGCCGACCCGGCCACTTCCGCGGCGTGCTCACGGTCGTCCTCAAGCTCTTGCAGCGCTTCCGGCCGCATCGCGCCTACTTCGGAGAGAAGGACGCACAGCAGGCGTTCCTGGTGCGACGCATGGTGCGCGACCTCGAGCTCGCCGTCGAGGTGGTGGAGGTGCCGACTCTTCGCGAGGACGACGGACTCGCGTTGTCGTCCCGCAACGTGCGCCTCGCGCCCGAGGACCGCGTCGAGGCCCTCCGTCTGTCCCGCGCCCTCGCCGCCGCGGCGGCCGCTTTCGCTGCCGGGGAGCGCGATCCCGAAGCCCTGCGTGCGGCGATGCGAGCCGTCTTCGCCGAGCCCGGCGCCCGGGCGCGGTTGGAGTACGCCGAGGTGGTCGGGGTGGCCGACTTCCTCCCCGCCTCCGCGTCCACGCCGCTGCCCTGGCGCGCCCTGGTCGCGGCGCGGGTCGGCGCGGTGCGTCTCATCGACAACCAGGCGCTCACCGAGCCGTCGTGAGCCCCTCGCCCTACGCCCGCGGCGCGCGGGTCTCGCCGCCCGCCAAGCTGAACTGGGACCTGCGGGTGCTGGGGCGACGCGGCGACGGCTACCACGAGCTGCGCTCGTGGTTCTGTGCGGTGGGTTGGCGCGACGAGCTCGAGGCGCGGCCGCTCGCGGCGGGCGCCGTCTCGCGCCTGGAGGTGTGCGGGCCCGAGGCTGCGGGGGCGCCGGCCGACGCGGCCAACCTGGTGCTGCGGGCGGAGGCTGCCTGGCGCGCCGCCGGGGGCGAGGCCCCGCCCGTCGCCTGGCGGCTCGAGAAGCACCTGCCGAGCGGCGCCGGACTCGGCGGGGGGTCGGCCGACGCGGCCGGCGCCCTGGCGTTGCTGGATGCAATGGCCCCGAGCGGAGCGACTCGGCCGCCGTTGCGCCCGCTGGCCGAGGAGCTCGGCGCCGACGTCGCCTTCCTGCTGGACGCCGGCGGCGCCGCGAGTCTGCGCGGCGGCCGCGGTGAGCGCGAGGTCGCGGCGGCGCCGCGCCCGCCCGCGCCGTGGGTGGTGCTGGCCGTGCCCGATCTCGCCGCCGACACGCCGGCGGTCTACGCTGCGCTCGGCGCCGATGCCTTCTCCGGCGGCCCCGCCGAGTCCAGCTCGGGAGACGGGCCGGCGGACGGACCGGTGGAGGAGGGAGCGGGCAACGCACTGGAGGCCGCCGCCTTCCGCGCCGCGCCCGGGCTCGAGGAGTTCGCGGCCCGTTTGCGTGCGCGCCATGCGCCCTTCCGCATGACCGGCAGCGGTGCGGCCTTCTTCGCGCCGTGCCCGCACGCCGAAGCCGCCCGAGCGCTGCGCGACCGGGTCGCCGATTGCTGTAGGCTGGTCGTGGCGGCGCCGCTCCTGCGGCCCCCCTTCCTGCGTCTTCGCCCCCTTCCCAGCCCGCCATGACCCGCACCCTCGTCGTCGGCCCCGGCCGTGTCGGCCGCTCCCTCGCCCTCGCGCATCACCGCAACGGAGACGAGGTCCGCCTCGTCGGGCGTTCGGCCGGCGAGTGGCAGGACTGGGCGCGCGCCGAGGGCATCGGCGAGACGCTGTCCCTGGAGGCCTGCCGCGACTTCCGTCCGGAACTGGTGGTGCTCGCCGTCCCCGACCAGGACGTGGAGCAGGCGGCTGCGGCCTGCGCCGAGCACCTCGATTGCGACGGCGTTGTGTTCGTCCACGTGAGCGGCATCCACGACCTGGACGTGCTCAAGGCGGCCACGCTGGAAGGCGGCTTCCCCGCGGCGATGCACCCGGTCTTGCAGTTCGTCGAGCCCGAGCGCGACCTGAAGGCCTTGCGCCACGCGGTGGTCGTGGTCACTGCGGCGCCGAACGCGCGCGAGGAGACGTTGCGCATCGCCCAGGTGTGGGGGGCGCAGCCGGTGCGGCTCAAACCGGGGGTGGACCGGCGTCGCTACCACCTCGGCCTGGCGCTGGCCTCCAACCACCTCACTGCGCTCCTGGCCTGGGCGGCCGAGCTCCTGGAGCCTGCCTTCGGCGAGGAGTCCTGGGACGTCGTCGCGCTCCTGGCGCGGCAGGCCATGGTCGAGGCCCGCAACCGCGGTCCCTTCGCCGCTCTGACGGGGCCGGTGGCGCGGGGCGACGTCGAGACCGTGCGCGAGCACCTGGAAGGGCTCGACGAGGACGAACGCCGGCGTTATGCGGCGCTGCTCGACGTGGTGGTGGACCTCGCCGAGCGCAGTCGGCGTCTCGACGCCGATCGCGCCCGCGAGCTCCGCGCCCTGGCCGGTCGCTTCGCCTGACCCGGCGTGCTCGCCGTCTCGCTCCGCGCCGACGACCCGGACCTGTTGCGGGGCCGGCTCGGCTTGGTGCGCGGGCGGGTGTCGTGGGTGGAGCTGCGCCTGGACCGGGCTCCGGACTCCCTCGACCTCGCGGCGTTGGTCGCGGACTTCCCCGATCTCCGTTTCCTGGCGACCTGGATCGGCGAGGAGGACGGCGGTTTCGGCGTCGGTGGGGCGGCGGTGCGGCGCGGCTGGCTGGAGCGCGCCGCCGCCGCCGGGGTGGACGCCGTGGACCTGCCGCTCGGGGCGGAGGACGACCTGCCGCCGGGGCCGCGGCGGGTGCGCTCCTTCCACCAGGCGCCGGGCGGGCCGCCGCCCGACTGGGAGGCGACGTTCGAGCGCGGTCGGAAGGAACTGCGCCGTTTCGGTGCGCCGGACGGCGACGTCCTCAAGCTGGTGGGCCGCGCCGAACACGCCGAGGAGGCGGCGCCGCTGCTCGACCTGT
Organism: Planctomycetota bacterium; assembly: GCA_027020785.1. GTDB lineage: Bacteria > Planctomycetota > UBA1135 > UBA1135 > UBA1135 > JALUVI01. Next base: position 10,113 of record JALUVI010000095.1, read on the forward strand.
TGCGCCGGGCTCCGGCGGGGTCGCTGGTCGCTTTCGCGATGGGTCCGGGCGGGGTGGCGAGTCGGTTGCTCGCGCCGTTGCTCGGCGCACCCTGGAGCTACGCCTCGTGGTTCGGCGAGGCGACCGCGCCGGGGCAACTGGACTTTCGTACCCAACTCGCCCTGCTGGCTCCGGCGGCGCCTGGCGCGCCGCTGCTCGGCGTCGCCGGCGACCCCGTGCTCCATTCGGCGAGCCCGCCGTTGTGGACCGCGGCGATGCGGGCGGCGTCCCGGGCCGGTCTGTACGCCTGGTTCCCGACGCGCGACCTCGAGGGCCTGCTGGCCGGCCACCAAGGTCTCGGGGCCCCGCTGCGTGCGCTGTCGGTGACGGCGCCGCTGAAGGGGCAGGCCCACGAACTGGCGGTGGAGCTCGACCCGTTGGCGGCGGCTCTCGGTGCGGTCAACTTCCTGGTGCGTGACGACGACGGGCCCTGGCGAGGCCGCAACACCGATGGAGCCGGCGCCCTCGACGCCCTGGAGGCCGCCGGTCTGCCCGGCGGGGCCTCCGTCCTGGTGGTCGGTGCCGGTGGCGCTGCCCGCGCTGCGGCTGCCGAGGCGCTCCGGCGGGGACATCCGGTGACCGTCGCGGCGCGTCGCCCCGAAGCCGCGGCCGAGGCCGTGTCGCGGATCGCCGCCGCCTTCGAGATCGATGTGAGTCCCGTTGCGATCACCGCCGCCGACCTCGCATCGGTCGTGCCGGGCGACTTCGACGCCGTGGTCCAGGCGACCCCCGTCGGTTCGCACGCGGTTCCGGGCGACCCGCTGGCCGGCGCGGCCCTCCGCCCCGGCGCCTTCGTCCTGGACATGGTCTACGCTCCCAGCGAGACCCCGTTGCTGCGGCGGGCCGCTGCGGCGGGCCTGCGCGTCGTCGGCGGCGCCGAGATGCTGTGGCGTCAGTTGGTCGTCCCGTTCCGTGAGGTCTTCGGCGTGGCCCCCGACACGGCCGTGCTGCGCACGGAACTGGAGGCGGTCCTGCACGAGCGTTCGGTCGGAGACGCGGCCGCCCTGGCGCTCGTCGGGCCGCGCGCCGCGGGCAAGACCACGCTGGGCCGCGCCGCGGCGGCGGCGCTCGACCTCGACTTCGTGGACGCCGACACCGAACTCGAGCGTCGCCACGGCCGCCGCATCGCCGAGTGGCTGCCGGCCGACCCCGCCGGTTTCCGTCACGCCGAATCGGCGCTGCTGCGGGATCTCCTGCGTCGCCGCGCCGCCGTAGTGGCCCTTGGCGGAGGAGTGGTGGAGGCTCCGGTGAACCGCCGCCTCCTCGCCGCCCATCCCCGGGTGGTGTGGCTGGATGCCTCTCCGGCCGACCAACTCACCCGCCGTAGCTCTGGCGATCGTCGTCCTCTTCTCCATGAGGGAGGGGTCGCCGCGGAGGTCGAGATGCTGGATCGGAGACGGCGGCCGTTCTATGCGGAGGTGGCGCGGGAGAGGGTGGATGTGGGAGGGTGCGAGGGGGTGGCGTTGGAGCGGTTGCTCCGCCTCGCACGGAAACTGGCCACGAAGAGTGTTCCATTTTCCACGACCCACCTGTGACCTTCGCGCACCGAGTGCGTCGTCCTGGGTACCGAGACCCAGGAGACCGCCACGATGCGCTTCGAACCACCCTTCTGCCCGAACCCCACCTGCGCCAGCCGAGCCCGGAAGGGCTCCTTCC
>JALUVI010000096.1 GCA_027020785.1 Planctomycetota bacterium
GCCCGCGCCCGCCCCAACCGCGACCTGCTCCGGGACCGAGAGGGTGCGCATGGACAGGGTGGCCAGGTGGTAGCCATGGCCGTTCAGCAAAGAGGAGGCCCGCACGTACATCCCGACTTCCTGCAGACCGTCCCGATCCACGTCGCCCAGCGGCTGGAGGAACCATCCGTCGTACTCCACCGGGTCGGGGTACCAGGGCAGGAGGTCCGCCGGCAGTTCGGCCCGGCCCAGGAAGGCTCCGGTCGCCGGGTCGAAGTGCCCCAGGGCGTAGAGACTCGGAACCCCGAAGGTCGGCGAGTCGTCCGCCGCCGGCACCACCAGGTCGAGGCGCCCCTCGGGGGTGAGCGTGAGCATGGTCGGCGCCAAAGTCTTCAGGTAGGCGTAACCCGTGGGAGCCCCGGGGTCGAATGCCACGGCAGGATCGAAACCCCATAGTCTCGCACCGTCGGCGCCGGAAATCCCCATCATGAAGTCGCCGTTCGCCCAGGCCAGATCCGCGATGCCGTCCCCGGTCACGTCCGGGCCCATGGAAGCCGATCCGTTGTCGCCTCTGCTCTCGGAGCCCGTCTCATTCCACAGGAGGGAACCATCGGTGCCATCCAGGGCATCGATGCTCTGCTGCCACGCACCTGTGACCGGATCCTGCACCATCCAAGGAGCCACGACGTCCGGGACACCATCGCCGGACAGATCGGGCCAAGGGTCGGGAGCCTGGCGCGACATGGGTCTGTCGTAGTAAGCACCCGTTCGTGCGTACTCCCAGATCACCATCAGGTCGGCCCCGCTCAGGATGCCTGTCCAGCCAGTATTGGCAAGGTTCGTGTCCTGGTAGAGAATGTCGTCCCAACCATCGCCATCGACGTCGCCAATCCGCATGCTCGAGAAGGGCAGACGCCTGGTTGCCCGCGCGAGCTCGTGCATGTTCGGTCCGAGCGAGAACGTGGCCAACTTCCAATTCGTCAGACTGCTGGATCCCAACAGAACAGGGCCCGAAGGAGTGCGAAGCAAGCGCCACATGGTGGATGAGTAGCTGAGTCCACCGCGAACCGGCCCCGGGAGGGGCAGCAGCCGCCGCTCCCACGCCCCTCTCCGGAACTCGAGGCCCGTCCAAGCGAGGATGCTGTCCTGCAACTCGACGATGACTTCGCAAGCTCCGTCACCATCGAGGTCGCCCTGAGCAAGCGGCCAGATCTGGTAGAGCATGTGCCCCCCGTCCGGAGAGAGCGGGGGCAACACGTCGTCCACGACCCACGTCGCCGGGGCCTGGACGAGTCCGAAGAGCAACGCGGGAAGGAGCATCAGTCCTCCTCTCCACCCTTGTCCCGCTCCTGGAGCTTGGACGGACGCGGATTGCCCTCCACGTCGCTGCCATCCTCACCGAGAGCTTTCCCTGCACGCAGATAGCTAGGACTTTGGAAGAAGATAGGAAGCCCAGCCTGATTGTCTAGGAAGAATTGGGTGAGGTCGTTGGAGCTGACCTGGATCGGACCGACGAAGGGCGAAGGATCGTCGGTGGACCTAATGCCGGCTCCGAGTTGCAGGTATGACGCCCGAAGACCGGACCAGCCGATGGCGCGCGGGTTTCCGTTGTACGAGGGATGGGTTTGATTGTCGTCCCACTCCAATACGCTCTCGAGACCTGGTCCGAAATCATCCCAACGGTCGTCAGGGCGCTGGAAGACCGAGTTCACGAACGAGGTGATGAGGATGACGTCGTCGTTGGGGTCGCTCGGCGTGTCGTCCCAGAAGAAGAGCGGGACCGGGGTGCCGCCCGGTGCGATCATCTCCACTTCTGCGGTAGCGCCGCCACTCGCGCGGTCGTCGTTGTAGGCGAAGGTGCAGTGCACCACCGGCGCCAGGAGGACGGGGATCTCACGGAAGTATCCCGGAGGGGACACCTCCTCGAGCCTGGCGTACCACCCTTCCAAGGGGTGCCCCCAGACGTAGGTGTTGACGAAGCGCACCGAGACGGCCGTCAGGTCCTCCGGCCACTGCCGACCGAGGGCCCGCATCACGATGCCGCGCTTGCCGTTGTTGCTGATCCCGCAACCGTCGACGACTCCTTGACCGCGGGGCAGATCGGGGTTGGCCGACTGCCCCACCCCCGTCAGGTTGGGCTCCCAGAGCTGCTGCCCGAAGTAGTCCACCGTGCCGCCGACAAGGGCTCCTCCGGTATAGGGATAGAACGACTTGTTCGGAGCGGCATCGAGGAAGAGGCCGTTCACCCCGTTCTCGTGGATCTCACAATGGTCGAGACCGAGGTACGCCCCCGCCGGCAACTGGACCCGCAGGTCGTAGTCCGTGCGGTGGGAATGGAGGTAGATCCCATTCCCAGTGTTCGACAGGAAACTCGAGTTGGCCGCCTCGACCACCAAGTAGGAGAAATCGCTCACGGCGTGGACCCCGTTGTGCAGGAAGGCGTAGTCGTCGTTCGGATCCACGGCGTAACCTCGTCCCACGTCGCGGATGGTGACGCTCTGCAGGGACAGACGCCCCCGCGTCTCCCAGTTCGCCCGAGCGTAGATGCCGGCGGCGCGGAAGTTGCGGATCATGGTTCCGTTGAGCGAGGCCTCGAAGACCGCGCCGTAGTCGCCGTGCGGCATCCCCAACGTGGACCTCGGAGCCTTCTCGGCGTCGGCGTACAACCCGACGTCCCAACCGTTGGAGGTCCCGCCGGAACGACCATTCCAAACGCCCCCGTTCACCGTGAGGGACACGCGAGGCACCGGATCCACCGGATCGTAGCTGGTGTCGTGCTCGCCACTCGATTGCGAGTTCAGGTTGTGCGCATAGATCTCGACCAGTCGGGTCAGCTCGGGACTCGGAGCGCCGCTGGCGGGGGCGAAGGGTTCGAGGTCGTGGGTTCCCTCCTGACCACTCACCGGGACCCGATCCATCCGTGAATCCGGGAATTGGCCGTAGGTGCGCAGGTTGTCGATCGTCGCGCTGACCGTGCCTGCATCGAAGTCCTCGACCTGAAAGACGAACCCCCGGGAGAACTTCTGTTCTGCAGGCTGGGGCGCATGTGCGTAGGGAACGTCGTCGACGATCCAGCAATCCTCGACGGAGACTCCGATCGTTCCCCCTGCCCCCTGGCTGCCTCCTGCTCGGCAGACGAGGGCATCGCCGTTGCGCAGGAAGCGAACGTCGTCGAGGAGGAGATGGGTCGCGCCGCCGGCGTTTCGCACGACCTCGATGGCGATTCGTGCGCCGGCGAGGTGCAGGGAACGGAAGGTGGTGACCTCGGTGGGGTCCGGGCCCAGGATCGCACCGACCTGGAACAGGGCCGAAGCTCCACCCGGCGCAGTACTCACGACGTAGACGGGGTGGCTCCCGGCCTTCTCGACGACCACCCCGGAAGGCACCTGGATCGGGAAGACCTCGCCGATGTCTTCGGAATAGGGAATGACGTTGCCTGCGCCGTCCAAAGGAGCCTTGATCAGGACCTGGTCACCCGCGACGGCGCCACCGGTGGAAAGCGTGTCGGTGATCGTGGGGCCACTGTAGATCGTGACGCCTCCGCGTACGAGATCGACGCTCGCGGGGGTCTGGGCCGACAGCGATGCGCCGAGGAGGAGGCCGGCGACGGCCGCGGCCGAGCCGAGCCGAGCCGAGCCGAGCCGAGAGAGGGAGGTGGAGAGGACGAGGCGTGTTCCTTCATGTTTCCACCCTAGACCATGCCGGAACAGGGGGCAAGCATGGCGGGGCGGGAAACGACACTCCGCACCCGTCCCAACCGGGGGACAGGGACGCAACCCCATGCTGGGACGACCCTTGCGGCGTCCTCGCGGGCCGAGAGGACGGCCCGACGGCAGTCTGCGGTCAGGCCGGGACGTCCTCCAGGTCGGCCATCGGGGTGATCTCGCCGACCAGGGGCAGGGCGTAGTCGCGGAAGGCCGGGCTGACGTCGTGCTCGCCGTCCAGGAACTCCTCGGGCAGGTCCTTGGTGACGCGGGCGACGTCGGAAAGGGGCGCGACGAAGGTCTCACAGGCGTAGGCCGGGCCCTCCAGGCGGCGCAGCGCGATGCTGCCGCTCGCGTGCTCGCCCGACAGGGCGGCGCGCACCGCGGCGCGTCCGACCTCGCGGGCCTCGGCGGCGTCCACCGGCGAGACGTCGGCCGGGAACGAACGCTGCAGGTAGCCGAAGGTGTCTGCCCGTACCCGCACGTCGCCGAGGTGCTCCTTGACCAGCCGCGCCAGGGCGTCGCCGAGCGCGCCGGTGCCGCTCAACTGCACGTTGCCGTGGCTGTCGCGCTGCCCCGCCAGCACCGAACCCATGCGCTCGGCGTAGGTCTGCAGGAAGGGCTTGCCCTCGGCGTCGTGGATGCCCTCGGAGACCGCGACCACGCAGCGGCCGAACTCGCGGTACACCGACTCGACCGCCGCCAGGAAGGCCTCCGGGTCGAAGACGCGCTCGGGCACGTAGACCAGGTGCGGGCCGTCCTCGACGCTGCGGCGGCCGAGCGTGCTCGCGGCGGTCAGCCAACCGGCGTGCCGCCCCATCACGACGTCGATCTTGATGCCGGGCAGCGAGCGGTTGTCGCGGTCGTCGCCCTGGAAGGCGTGCGCCACGAAACGCGCCGCCGAACCGTAGCCGGGACAGTGGTCGGTGACGCGCAGGTCGTTGTCGATGGTCTTCGGCACGTGGAAGCAGCGCATCTCCCAACCGAGTTCGCGCGCCTGCGACTCGACGATGTGCGCGGTCTCGGCGGTGTCGTTGCCGCCGACGTAGAAGAAGAAACGGACGTCGCGGCGGCGGAAGACCTCGACCATGCGCGCCACGTCCTCGGCGGTCGGCTTCATCCGCACCGAGCCGAGCGCTGCGGCCGGAGTGCGGGCCACGGCCTCGAGGGTCTCGCGCGACTCGCGGCCGAGGTCCACGAAGCGGTCGTCCAGCACGCCACGCACGCCGTGGCGCGCGCCGAGCACCCGGGTGACGGCGTCGGCCTGGACGGCCTCTTCCACGTAACCGACGAGGGACTGGTTGATGACGACGGTCGGGCCGCCGGACTGACCGATGACGGCGGCGCCACGCAGGGGGGTCTCCATGGGATGGTCGAGGTGCAGGGGGAACGGGGAGGCGGGTGTGAACGGAAGGCGTCAGACGGCCAGGGTCGGGCCGGGCGGCTCCTCGGGCGCCGGCGGCGGCCGATGCAGCCCCTCGCGGGCCGCAGTCCACGACGCCAGGCCCGCCCAACGCCCGACGCGGAAGGCGAAGCGGCCGACGGGGAGGAGCAGGCCGAGGGCGAGCAACGGCAGGAACCCGGCCGTCGCAGCCGCCCCGAGCCCCAGCACCCAGAGGTAGTCGAGGGCCAACCCGACGCCGACCAGGACGCCGATCTGGAGCGGATGCGCGAGCAGGGTGCCGAAGCCGCGCAGGAGGGCGAGGAAGGCGCTGCGCCCGCCGCCGGTGACGAGCCGGGCGCGGGCCAGGTCGAGGACCACCTCGACGAAGAGCAGCGCGCCGACGTAGAGCACCTCGCGCGTGAGCTCGAAGGCCAGGGCGCGGGTCTCGCTCGTCGCCAGGGCGGGGTCGCCGTCGGGGAAGAACCAGCCGGCGACGGCGGCGGCGGGGGTGCTCCAGAACAGCCAGGTCACGGCCGCGAACAGGGGCAGGCCCAGGACCCAGGTCCGCAGGAAGGGGGCGACGTGCTCGGCGGCGCCGCGCAGGAACGCGCGCAGGCCGCGGCCGCCGCGGGCGCCGAGGGTCATCCAGCCCGCGGCGAACAGGAGCCCGATCCAGCCGGCGACGAGGACGAGGGGGACGAAGGCGCGGCCGGCGAGCGGGAGGGCGTCGGGGTCGGAACGCGACCACTCGGAGAACAGCCATGCGGGGGTCGGGCCGAGGAAGTCGGCGGGGCGCTGCTCGGGGGTCACGACCGGCTGGTCCACCGCCGCCTCGGCCGAGAGCACGACCGGCAGGACGGCGACCAGCGGCAGGAGCCATCCCCACACCAGGACCATGGCGAACCAGGGTCCGGGCGAGGCGGCGGCCACCCGCAGGCCGCGGAAGAAGTGCCCCACCGCGCGGCCGAGGGAAGGACGTCGGCGTTCGACGAGCGGCGGGCCCGGCGCTCCGTTCGGCGACGGGAGGGCGTCCACCACCAGGGTGGTCGGGGCGGTCGGCCCCGGCGGAGGGGCGGAGGACTCGCTCATCCCATCCCTCCAGCGAAGAAGAGGACCTGCTGGGCCCAGATCCAGACGCGCAGGCCGAGGTTGCGCGAGCGCTCCTCGAGCGGCTCGGCGCGGCGATCCTGGTTGGTCCAGTCGCGGTCGAGCAGCCAGCGCCGCTCCGGGTCCACCTGGAACAGGGCGGCACGCCGGGGGCGTCCTTCCAGCGTCGCGGTCCACAGGCCGCTCGCACCGTCCCAGACCCACTCGTCGGTGGTGCCGTCCTCCCAGGTCAGGCGCAGCTCGACCGGCGCGACGAAGCCGTCGTAGCGCCGCACCCCGAGGTGGACGGTCCAGGAACCGTCCTCGTCCTGGAGCTGGCGGAACTCGGACACGCCGTAGTCCATGCGCTCGTTGCCCTCGTAGGCCTGACGCCACAGGTCGCGCCAGTCCACGGCCACGGCCCGCTCGCCGTCGCCGAGCCGGACGTCGCCGGCGTGGGCCAGGATGGTCTCGAGCAGCTGCCCCGGCCGGGCGTGGCGGAAGCGCGTCGCCGCGTGGTAGTGACGCATCACCCGGGCCCAGGCGTCGTCGCCCATCACCCGAGCGAAGCTCTCGAGGGTCATCATCGGGCGCCGATAGGCGTTGACGCGCCGCATCCCGGCCTCCGCCAGGGCGAAGGTTGGCGTGGACAGCGGCTGCGACCAGTCGCCGGCGTGGGCGCTGCGGTTGGAGAGCACGGCGTCGCGGGTCACGCGGGGGAAGTACGAGACCCGCGGCATCTCGCTGGCCCAGCGCAGCAGCGAGACGCGGCGCCGCAGCGCGAACGCCCGCCGCCCGACCACCGGCAGCGCGGGGAACACGGCGGCGTCACCGGTCAGCCACGCCCGCGGGTCGTCGGCGGCGAATCCGGGCAGGGAGAGCGGAGCGCGCCCCAACCACTGCCGCCCGAGGACGGTGTGGACGGCGAGCGCCGGCGGCCATCCGGCCTCGAGCACCCGCCCCGTCGTGTAGGTGGTGAAGCCCTCGTCGAGCCAGGCGTGGCGGAACTCGTCGTTGGCGCTCAAGCCGTACCAGAACTGGTGGGCGAACTCGTGCACCGTCACCCCCTCCGGCGACGGGTTCCGCGGATGCGAACCCTTGCGGACGCCGGCGGTGAACAGGCGCGGATACTCCATGCCGCCGGTCTGGCGCGCGTCGTGCGAGGGGTCAACGCAGGTGATGGTCGCGTAGGGATACGAGCCGAACCACAGACCGCAGTAGTAGAGCGCGCGCGCCAGGGCGGTGAAGTAGCGCTCCTCGTACTCGTCGTGCTCGGGCTGGAGCAACAGCACCATCCGGGTCGGGCGCGGACGCACGGCCTCTTCCGAGACGCCGAAGACGCGGGCCATGCGCGCCTCCTCCTCGGGGTCGCGCCACTCGCCCGGCTGGAAGACGCGCTCGACCACCCGCGCCTTGGGGTCGCCGGTCCAGGCGAAGTCGTGGACGTCCTCGGCGACCAGGAGGTACTGGACCCGCCCCGGCCCCGCGGGGTGCGGGTCGTCGGGGCGCGGGGTCCCCGAAGACACCAGGTGGCCGGCGTAGCGCTCGGGCACCGTCAGGGCGACCTCGTAGGTGCCGAAGTCGGCGTAGAACTCGGTCAGGTAGTGGTAGGGCGGGCAGTTCCAGCGCCAGCCGTCGGGGCCGGGCTCCCACACCCCCAGCTTCGGGAACCACTGCACGGCGTGGACGTAGCCCGACGGCCCCCACCCCGAGCGACGGTAGGCCTGGGGCAGCACGGTGACGAAGTCGAGTTCGACCTCGACCTCGCCGCCCGGAGGAACGGCCGCCGGAAGGGCGACGCGGGCCACGGTGCGGTCGGGGCGATCGGGGTCGTCCCCGGGCTGGGACACCCACTGCCACGCCACCGGGACCGCCTCGTCCTCGTCGCCCTCGCCGCGGAGGCGGACGGCGACGTCGCGGACCTCGGTCGAGCCCCACACCCGCGGGCGCTCGTCCTCGCCGCGCAGGAAACCGAAGCGCCGGCCCTCGCGCAGCCACACGGTGTCGGGATGCTCCCAGGCGTTGTTGTAGACGTGCCAGTAGAGCTCGTCGGTGGGCCGGTCGCCGCGATTGCGCCAGCGCACCGCCAGGCGGCCGCGGATGGTGTGGCCGTCCTCCTCGAGCCGGACGTCCATCCGGTAGTGGACCACGCGCTCGCTCCGCTGCGGGAGTTCGGGCAGCTGGACCGCCGCCCGCGCCGCCGCGGCCGACGGGCCGAGCGCCAGGCCCAGGGCGAGGAGACCGAACCGGGACAGGGGCGCCATGCCGGCATGGTAGCCCGTCGCCGCCGGGGCGGCGACGGCCGCCCGGTCGGACCGGGCGCTGGACGGGGCGGCCGGTCAGTCGCCGCCGACCCGCCCCAGACGCTGGCGCAGCAGGCGCACGGCCTGGGCGTGGATCTGGCTGACCCGGGACTCGGTGAGGCGCAGGCGGTCGCCGATCTCGCGCATCTTCAACCCCTCGCCGTGGTAGAGCTCCATCACCAGGCGCATCCGCTCGGGCAGGGCCGCGATCTCACGGGCCAGGCGCTCCATCAGGTCGCGCTGCTCGACCTCCTCCTCGCCCCCTCCGCCCTCACGGCCCGCGACGGTCTCGTGGCCGTCCTCGTCGCGGGGCAGGGCGACGATGGCGGGGCACTCCTCCCCCGCCTCGCGGGCGCGATCGCGCATCGCCCGCGGCAGGAAGTCCAGGCGCCGCAGCTCGTCCAGGATGGCCCCCCGGATGCGGTGGTAGGCATAGGTCTTGAACACGGCCCCGCGCGAGGGGTCGTAGCTCCGGCACGCCTTCAGCAGGCCGAACATGCCGGCCGAGTACAGCTCGTCCTCGGAGACCGAGAACGGCAACCGGGGCCGGATCCGGTTGACGACGTACCAGACGAGGTGCTCCCACTCGTGGAGCGTCGCCTCGGTGGGCGGCGCGGAGGGGAGGGAAGTCGGTCGGGGCGGCTGCGGAGGGGTCATGGCGGGCTGGACCGACCCTGTCATCGGCAAGGAAGTCGCTTTTCCTTGAAAGGAAATCGGAAAATCGCAAGCCAAGGAGCGACAAGGACTTGAAACGGCTCCTTCGAGGGACCATCCGATGGGAACCGGGCCGGAGGCCGGTTCCGGGGCCTTCCACGTGCTGGAAATCGCCCCCTTCGGCGGCCAAACTGCCCCGCGACCGCCCCCGGCGGCGGCCTCGCTCCCCTCCTCCCCGGCACCTCCTCGTGGCCAAGAACCGACACCTGAACGCCGAGCAGATGGCTGCGGCGCAGCGCGAGATCTCCATCTCGGAGTTCTTCGCCAAGAACCGCCACCTCCTCGGATTCGACAACCCCCGGAAGGCCCTCCTGACGACGATCAAGGAGGCCGTGGACAACTCGCTGGACGCCTGCGAGGAGGCCGGGATCCTGCCCGAGATCGTGATCGAGGTCCACCAGCTCGAGGAGGACCGCTTCCGGGTGGTGGTCGAGGACGACGGCCCCGGCATCGTCGAGAAACAGGTGCCGAACATCTTCGGCAAGCTGCTCTACGGCTCCAAGTTCCACAGCCGTCGCCAGTCGCGCGGCCAGCAGGGCATCGGCATCTCGGCCGCCGGGCTCTACGGACAGCTCACCACCGGCCGCGGGCCGACCATCGTCTCGAAGACGAAGCGCGGCAAGGCGCACCGATTCCAGATCCAGCTCGACCTGTCCAAGAACCGGGCGTTGATCACCGAGGACGAGGTCCTGCCCGATTGGCACCGCAGCCACGGCACCCGCTTCGAGGTGGACCTGGAGGCGAGCTACCAGCGCGGCCTGCGTTCGGTGGACGACTACGTCAAACAGACCGCGGTGGTCAATCCGCACGCCCGCATCAGCTACCTGGCTCCGGGGATGGAGGAACCGCGGATCTACGAGCGGAAGGTGGAGACGGTCCCGCCGCGCGGAGAGGAGATCAAGCCCCACCCCTACGGGGTCGAGCTCGGCGAGCTCATCAAGATGCTGCGCGACACCGACTGTCGTTGGCTGTCGTCCTTCCTCAAGGAGGAGTTCTGCCGCGTCGGTCCCAAGGTGGCCAAGGAGATCCTGAAGGAGGCCGGGCTCGGCGAGCGCGCCTATCCGAGCCGCATCGCGCGCCAGGAGGCCGACCGGTTGTACCGCGCCATCCAGAAGACGCGCATCAGCGCCCCGCCGACCAGCTGCCTGTCGCCCATCGGCGAGGAGCAGATCCGCGAGGGCCTGCTCAAGGAGGCCGACCCCGACGTCGTCTTCGTCGCGACGCGGCCCCCGGCGGTGTATCGCGGCAACCCGTTCCAGATCGAGGTCGGCATCGCCTGGTCGAAACCCGGGGACACCCGACTGGAGGTGGACTCCAGGGGCCGCATCCGGAAGACCAAGAAGCGGTCGGTGGACACGGAGGACCTGCTCGGGGCCGCCGACGAGCCGGTGCGGGTGCTGCGCTTCGCCAACCGGGTGCCACTCTTGTTCCAACAGAGCTCGTGCGCTTTCACCAAGGCCATCATCCAGACCACCTGGAAGAACTACGGGCTGCAGCAGTCGCGCGGCTCGCTGCCGGTGGGGTCGGCCGTCATCCTGGTGCACATGGCCAGCGTGTGGGTGCCGTTCACCAGCGAGGCCAAGGAGGCCATCGCGCCCTACCCGGAGATCCTCAAGGAGGTCAAGCTGGCCATCCAGGAGGCGGGCCGCAAGCTCGGGGCCCACGTCCGCAAGGGCAAGCGCATCGCCAGCGAGTACGAGAAGCGCTCCTACATCGAGAAGTACCTGCCGCACGTCGGCATCGGGCTCCAGGAGATCCTCGGGCTGCCCGACGTCGAGCGCGAGGAAGTGGTGGAGCGGCTCCGTGAGACCCTCGAGGAGAATCGGAAGGTCTGACATGGCTGCCAAGAAGAAGACCAGCAAGAAGAAGGCGACGACCAAGCGGAAGACGGCCGCCAAGGCGCCGGCCGGCCGCAAGCGCGCCTCCAAGGCGCGTTCCCTGGCGGACGAGAAGGCGCGGGTCGCGGACCTCCGGGAGGTCGCCCTGACCTCCATCCACAAGGTCGCAGAGGACGTCTACGGCAAGGCCCGGGAAGGACGCCTGCCGACCCTGACGATGCCGCAGCGGAACCTGCAGAACGTCGAGTACGACAAGGAGAGCGGGGTCTTCCGCATGAAGGGGAACCTCAAGGTGCGGACCCTGGACGTGAATTCGGTGCGGACCTTCGCCCAGACCCTGCGCTTGATGTCGCTGGCCAAGGAGATGGTCGCCGACGACGACTTCGCGACCAAGCGGGAAGCCTACTACGTCAGCAAGAACTGGGCCGATTGCAAGTTCGACGAGCAGCGTGAGTCGGATACGGTGCTCGACGACATCGAGGCGATGTTCTCGATGGAAGGGGTCACGCGTGAAACCCTGCGCTTCGTACCCGAGGAGCACGGCGGCAGCGTGGTCGGCCCGCTCACGGTAATCGACCGCGACCCCGAGACCGACGAAGAGATCCGCTCCGACTGCTCGGCGATGGGCTCGGGGGCCTACACCATCCCGAGCTCGGTGGACCACCTGCGTTTCGAGACCACCGCGAAGTACGTGCTCGCCATCGAGACCGGCGGCATGTTCCAGCGGCTGAACCACCACCGCTACTGGCGCAACCATCACTGCATCCTGGTCGAG
>JALUVI010000097.1 GCA_027020785.1 Planctomycetota bacterium
CCCGTGACCGAGGCCGTCATCACCGTGCCCGCCTACTTCAACGACGCCCAGCGGCAGGCCACCAAGGACGCCGGCGCCATCGCCGGGCTCAAGGTGGAGCGTCTGCTCAACGAGCCGACCGCAGCCGCCATCGCCTACGGGCTCGACAAGAAGAAGGGCGGCAAGGTCGCTGTGTTCGACCTCGGCGGCGGCACCTTCGACGTCAGCATCCTCGACATCGGGGACGGCGTCTTCGAGGTGCTGTCCACCTCCGGCGACACCCACCTCGGCGGTGACGACTTCGACCAGGTCCTGATCGACTTCGTGGCCGAGGAGTTCCTCAAGGAGAACGGCATCGACCTGCGGCAGGACAACATGGCGCTGCAGCGGCTCAAGGAGGCGTGCGAGAAGGCCAAGATCGAGCTCTCCTCCAGCCAGGAGACCACCATCAACCTGCCCTTCATCACCGCCGACCAGACCGGGCCCAAGCACCTGATGACCAAGATCACGCGGGCCAGGTTCGAGCAGCTGGCCGAGGACCTGTTCGGGCGTCTGGTGCCGCCGTGCAAGCAGGCCCTGTCCGACGCCGGACTCGAGGCCAAGGACGTGGACGAGGTCATCCTGGTCGGCGGCTCGACCCGGATCCCCCGGGTCCAGGAAGTCGTCCAGGAGGTCTTCGGCAAGGAGCCGAACAAGTCCATGAACCCGGACGAGGTCGTGGCCATGGGCGCCGCCATCCAGGGCGGTGTGCTCGGCGGCGAACTCGAGAACGTGGTGCTGCTGGACGTCACCCCGCTGTCGCTCGGCATCGAGACCCAAGGCGGCGTGATGACGGTGATGATTCCGCGGAACACCACGATTCCGACCACCAAGAAGGAGATCTTCTCCACCGCGTCGGACAACCAGAGCACGGTCGAGATCCACGTCCTGCAGGGCGAGCGGCCGATGGCCAAGGACAACCGCACCCTGGCGCGGTTCCAGCTCACCGGCATCCCGCCGGCGCCGCGGGGGGTGCCGCAGATCGAGGTCGAGTTCGACATCGACGCCAACGGCATCCTGCACGTGAAGGCCCGCGACAAGGCCACCGGCAAGTCGCAGGAGATCCGCATCGAGCAGGGCTCCGGCCTGACCGAGGAGGAGATCCAGCGCATGCAGGAGGAGGCGGAGCGCTTCGCCGAAGAGGACCGCAAGGCGCGCGAACGCGCCGAGAAGCGGAACCTCGCCGACACCGCCGCCTACTCGGCCAGGAAGCTGCTCTCCGAGCTCGGGGACCAGGTCGGCGAGAGCGAGAAGCAGGCCGTCGAGGAGAAGGTCTCGGCCATCGAGAAGGCCCTCGAGGAGGACCGCGTGGACGACCTCGACCGACTGGTCCAGGAACTCCAGCAGGTGGTCCAGCCCCTGGCGCAGCGGGCCCAGCAGACGCAGGGCGCCCAGGCCCAGGGCGGCCCCGAAGCCGGCAAGCAGGCCGAGTCCGGCGAGGGTTCGGGGGGCGCGGAGGACGACGTCGTGGACGCGGACTTCGAGGTCAAGAACTAGACGCCGTTCGCGGGCGCTCGCCGGGGGGCCCCGGCGAGCGACTCCGCTCGGCCGGGGACCGGGGTCGCTACCCTGGTCCCCGGCATCGCGTTTGCCTCCACCGCTCGACCCCGCGGGCCGGTCGCCCCGGGACGCCGAAGACCGACGATGATCCGCGCCGACCGCTTGAGCAAGCGCTACGGGAGCCTGCGCGCCTTGGAGGGCTTGTCCTTCGAGGTCGCACCGGGCGAGGTGCTCGGCTTCCTCGGCCCGAACGGGGCCGGCAAGACCACCGCGCTGCGCATCCTCGCCTCCTGGCACCCGCCGACCTCGGGGCATGCCGCCATCGCCGGCCACGACGTCGTGCAGGACTCGCTCGCAGCGCGGCGGGCGCTGGGCTACCTGCCCGAGCACTTCACCGCGCCCCACGAGCTGCGGGTCGGCGAGTACCTCGTCTATCGGGCCCGGCTCAAGGGCCTCGGCGGGCGGCGCGGGCGCGAGCGCGCCCGCGCCCTGGCCGCCGAGCTCGGTCTCGCGCCGCGGTGGCGCCAGCCCTTCGCCACCCTGTCCAAGGGCTACCGCCAGCGGGTCGGGCTGGCCGACGCCCTGCTCGCCGACCCGCCGGCGCTGGTCCTGGACGAGCCCTTGAGCGGGTTGGATCCGCTGCAGCGCCAGGAGATCAAGGCCCTGCTCCGCGGCCTGGCGGCGCGCGGCAAGGCGGTGCTGCTGTCCTCCCACGTCCTGCCCGAGGTCGAGGCGGTGGCCGACCGCGTCCTGGTCCTGGACCGCGGGCGCACCCTCGCCCTCGGCACGCTCGCCGAACTCCGCGCCCGGGTGCGGGCGCGCTCCCCCTTGCGGGTGGTGCTGGCCGCGGCGGACCCCGACGCCGTCGCCGCCCTCGAGGAGGTCGCCGCCCGCCTCGGAGCTCGGGTCGAGGCGGTGCCGCAGCGGCCGACCGACTTCCGCCTCCACCTCGACGACCCGGCGCGCCGCTCGGAGCTGTTCCGCGCCCTCGGCGCCGCCGACCTGGACGTGGTCGAGTTCCACACCGAGGAGGCGGACCTCGAGGAGCTGTTCCTGCGCCTGGTCGGCGACGCCGACGCCGCCGCGGCGGGGGAGGAG
>JALUVI010000098.1 GCA_027020785.1 Planctomycetota bacterium
GGCCGCTTCGCGCAAGGGGGCGGAGCGCTTGTAGGTCAGGTTGCCGGCGAACGAGACGTGGAGCCCGAGCGCGATCAGCTCCGGAACCCACTCCGGCCCCGACGAGTAGCAGTGCATCACGCCGTGGTGCGGCGCGTCCTCACGCAGGATCTCGATCAGCTCTTCGATGGCGTCGCGGCAATGGAGGATCACGGGCAGGCCATGCGCCTTGGCCAGCGCGAGGTGGCGGCGCAGGGCATGGACCTGGAGTTCGAGCGGAGTGCGGTCCCGGTACCGATCGAGTCCGGTCTCGCCCACGGCATGGAATCCGCCCTCGTCGAGCAGCGCGGCGACCCGGTCGAGGCGGGCGTCGAGCTCCGCCTCAGGGCCGAGGTCGTTCGGGTGGAGCCCGGCGCTGGCGGCGACGCCGGGGAGCCGGCCGGCGAGCGCGCGGCAGGCAATCGCATCACCTTCGTCGATGGCGACGCACACCGCCGCCGAGACCCCGGCGGCGCGGGCCCGCGCCCAACGCTCCTCGGGTGGGTCTCCCTCCACCTGCCAGGTCAGATGGCAGTGGGTGTCGAACGACCTCACGGCTCGACCGCGACCCCCTGCTCGCTGCGCAGCCCGTCCAAGAAGGCGGCGAGACTCGGATCCACCTCTTCCTCGGGAAGCCGCTCCGTGAGGACGCGCCGGCCGCGCGCCGGGTCGAGCTCGAGCAGCAGGGCGAGCGCCTCCTTGCGGGTCAGGAGGTCGCCGCGCTCGGAACGGAAGATGGACTCGCAGATCGCCGGCGTGGTGGGCGAGGCCCGACGCCCCAGCTCCCGGAGCGCGAGGCGGCGCGCATAGGTGTCCTGGGCGTCGCTCGCAGCGATCTCCTCGAGCAGGGGCACGATGCGGGCGTCGCCGACCCGCGGCGCCAGTTCCTCGAGCCATCGCTGCTGCAGGAAGGGCCGCGCCCGCGGGGCCTCGCGCAGGAACAGGCGCCGGGAGCGAGCCGCCGCCTCCGCCGGGTCGTAGAGCCAGAACAGACGGTGGACCTCGAGGCGCAGGTCCTCGTCGGCGAGCCGCCGGTCGTAGGGCCGGGCCAGGTCGAGGACGTCGGGGCCGAGGACCAGCTCCGCCGCCCGCAGGTCGGCGACCGCCAGCAGGGGCAGCCGCAGGTGCTCCTCCGCGAGCCACTCCGCCCAGGGCAGGGTGGCGGCGTCCGGCGCGTGGGCCAGAGCGGCGCAGGCCGTGGCGAGCTCCTCCCGGTCGGCCTCCACCGTCTCGGCCGGTGCCGTGCGGAGTCGCTCGGCGGCTGCGCGGGCTCGCTCGCGGAGGGCGGCGACGGCGTCCTCCGGCCCGTCGGTCTCGCCCAGCGTCCGGGTCCAGAGGGCCGCCGCGCCGGCGGGCTCGGCGACCGCCAGCGCTTCGGCGGACGCCGTCCCTGCGCCGTCGCCCCACGAGTCGACGCATCCGGGGGCGGCCAGGAGGACGAGGAGGGCGCAGGGAGCGGCCCAGCGCGCCACGAGGGCGCCTGCGCACGCTCCGGGGCGCGCGCGACGACGAGGGTCGGCGGGGCTTGGCACGGGGTTCGCAGGGAGGGGCTCGGGTCCGCGTCCCGCCGGCGGCTTCCCGGTGGGACCCTGCTAAACTTACCGCAATCCCCGTGCCCGAGTGCGGCCGCGCCAGCGTGCGGCGGCGTCGGGCGCCCTCGTCTCCGGAATGATCCACCTCCTCCGTTCCCGTGTCCCCGCGCTCCTGGCGCTGGCGGCCTCCTCGCTCGTCCTCCCGGCCTGCCTCGGCGGCGGCTCCTCGCCGGGGGCGGGGGCCGGCACCTCCTTCGGCATCGAGGTCTGCTCCCTCGGCTGCAAGGGCAACAGCTTCACCATCACCTCGTGGCAGGTGGACAAGGACTTGACCTTCACCTTCACGGACGAGGTGGACCCGACGTCGGTCGACTTCTCGAGCTTCAACATCGTCGAGGTCTCGACCGGCGCCACTCCGGTCGGGAACTTCGTCGTGCGCGGCCGCCAGGTCATCTTCCGCCCGGCCCTGATCGAGACCGCCACCGGCCTCTCCTTCGGATTCCAGGACGGCGCCACCTATCGCATCGTCATCCCGGCCACCGGCGTCAACCGCATCCGCTCCAAGGGGGGGGAGCCCAACACGACCGGCCTGCAGGGGACCCTGCTGATGGCCGGCGTCGCCGACCTCGTGCCCGGCCCCCCCGTGGTCCTCGAGGTGACGCCCAATGCGGACGAACCGCCGACGACCGCGTCCTTCCCGATCCGGATCGTGTTCGGCGACATCATGCGCACCTTCCAACTCGCCGACCCCGAGACCGGGCAGAGCGCGCTGATCACCATCAGCATCGCGGACAGCGAGGCGGGGACCAACTCCGTGGTGCCGGGCACCTTCACCGCCACCATCGACCGCGACAGCCTGTTGACCACGGTCGAGTTCGTGCCCTCGGTGCAGATGCCAGGCTCCAACGGCGGTGCGCGGCAACTCCAGGTCAACCTGTCCCAGCAGATCACCGACCTGGTCGGCAATCCGCTCGTCGGGGCCGGGGTCATCGTCATCCCCCTCCCCGACTTCCCGGAGAGCACCGGAACCTTGGTCGAGGCCTTCGACGACGCGGCGCAGGTGGACGAGGCCTATTCCGTCATGCCGCTGTGGCCCGCTCCGCTCGGCTTCCTCGACAGCGGCCTCGATCCGCTGACCGGGCTCCACTTCGGCGGCGGCCCCGGTGTCCTCGGCGACCTCGAGGTCACGAGCGGCATCACCACCCTGAACACCGACGGGCACGTCGTCTCGTCCGACTTCCTCGGCGAGGACGTCACCGTCCTCGGCGGCGTCTTCCCCTTCGCCCGCGTCCACGTCGCCCCGAACGCCAAGCTCACCGCCACCGGGTCCAACCCGCTGCGCCTCCTGGTCCAGGGCGAGGTCTCGATCGAGGGCTCCCTCGACCTCGACGGGCAGTCCGCGCCGCCGAACTACGGCAAGTTCTTCCCGCCGCAGGAGACCTTCGTCGGCGAGTCCACCGTCAACAGCTTCGACGAGACCAATCCCACCAAGGTGGCCGAGATCGCCGGCGGAGGGCAGCCGGGCATCGGCGACCTCACCGCCGGCAGCGGCGGCGTCGGCGGCATCTCCTGGTACGCCGCCGCCGACGGCATGGGCAACAGCGGCCTCGGCGACGCGCCCTACTACGACCACTTCCTGTGCAGCTGGCAGGACCACCTCGGCGGCATCTGCACCGCCAACCCTTCGCGCTTCGAGGACGACCGCCTCGGCGACGAGTACTGCGGCGCCAACGGCGAGGGCGTCGGCGGGGTCGCTCCGCAGGGCTCCCCGACCACTTCCGATGCGCAGTTCATGGACGAGGACCTCGCCGCAGGCAGCGGCATGGGGACCTGGACCTGGCCGCCGCGCTCCAACGTGATGACCGACGCGAACCTCTCCAACGGGGTGCGCATCGAGTCGCACCTGGTCGCTCCGGGCGGGGTCCCGACCGACCGGCTCCCGCATGCCCTCCACCGCGCCCGCGGCGGCGGCGGCGGCGGCTACTGGACCCCCGGCGGGACCGGGGTCGCCTACACCGACACCGACACCGACCCGCTCGGCAACCCGCTGGTGGAGCCCAACGTGGTGCCGGCGCAGGGCGTCTACGAGATGAACGACGACGGCGCCGGCGGGGACTTCATCCCGTGGAACGCCCGTGACCTCGCCGCCACCGTCACCGTGCGCGACGGCGAGGGCGGCGACTACGTCCTCCCTGCGGGCGCGGAGACCCTCGACCCCGAGCTCGGCTTCCTGGTCGGCGGCGCGGGCGGCGGCGGCGCGGGCGGCAGCCAGCACGGTTCGCTCACCGATGCTCCGGACGTGGTGAACGGCGCCATCGACAGCTTCCGCTGCGGCGACGGTGCTGGTGGCGGCGCCGGTGGCGGCGCCGGTCAGATCCAGGCCGGCTCGCGCCTCGCGGTGGCCGGAACCCTGTCGGCCAACGGCGGCGACGGCGGCGACAGCGAGTTCATGCTGTCCGTCCCGTGGCCGGATTCGGCGGCGATCACGGTCGGCCTGCCCGGCGACGCCGGTGGCGGCGGCGGCTCCGGCGGCGCGCTCCTGCTCCAGATCGCCGGCGACCTCCAGGTCGCTCCCGACGCCATCCAGGTGATGGGCGGCGAGGGCGGACTCGGTTCCGCGGGCAACCGTGGTGGCGACGGTGGCAGCGGTGTGGTCCGCTTCGAGAGCCCGACGCCGCCGACCCTGGCGGACCTCCAGGCGATGGTCGCCCCCGACGAAGCGGTGGACCTCGCTCCGGTCGGAGCTCCCGGCATGCCCAACTCGGCGCCGCTCCAGGTCCAGTGGACCGGCACCACGGGCGACGTGACCGCTTCCGACGGCACCGTGTTCGACGCCAACTCGAGCGCGGTGCGAAGCCTCTGGTACGAGGCCCCGGCGAACGTCAACCAGTTCGTCCTCACCGACTGGGTCGTCACCTGCGAATACCTCGACGCCGGCGGGGTCCAGACCGTGGTCTACGATTCCTCTTCGCCCACCGATCCCGGGGTGACCCCGATCTGGGTCGCCTTCGAGACCGCATGGATGGAGCCGGGGCAGAGCCAGCAGGCCGACCCCGCCATCGTGCTGTCGAGCGGCTGGGTGATTCCCGGCTTCGGGTCGGTGACCAACGGTCTGCAGGAACTCGGCAGCATCCTGTCGCGGGCGGTCCGCTTCCAGATCGTCTTCGACCAGGACCAGATCGACGCCCTCATCGGGGGGACCGCCGGCGGCTACTTCCGGGTGGACGAGATCCGCTTCGAGTGGCAGGGAAGCTGATCCGGGCGCTGCGCCCGGAGGTCCTGGTCCCGGTCCCGGGGCTCGCCCTCGCCGGGGGCGGGCTGGTGGTGCGCGGCGAGGGCCCCGAGGCCCGGGTGCGCGCCGTCCTCGCCCCGGGCGAGGAGCCGCCGATGCCGTGGCAGGACTTCCCCGGTGAGGTCTGGCTGCCGCGGCCGATCCTGCTCCACGCCCACCTCGAGGACCACGATGCGCCGACGGCGGACCTCCACGCCGCCGCGGACGGCTTCGCCGGGTGGATCCGCGCCTTGCTGGCCTGGCGCGCCGGTCGCGAGGCCGATCCCGTGGCCTCGGCGACGGCGGTGCTCGACGAGCTCCAGCGCGGCGGCGCTGGCCTGGTCGTCGCCCATGCCGAGGCTCCCAGCGTCCGCGCCGTCGCCGGCCGCCGCGGGGTGCTCCCGCTGCTCGAGGTCCTGGCCCCGGGGGAGGGGGGGGGCACGGCCGCCTCTGCCGCCGCCGCCATCCGACGGAGCGCGGCCGAGCTCGGCGCCGGCGGCGTTGCGGTGCACGCACCCTACACCGTCGGCGCCGAGCTGGCGCGCGCCCTGTTCCATGGGGGGGCCCTGGGCTCGGTCCACCTCGGGGAGAGCGCCGAGGAGCGTCGCTTCCTCGCCTCCGGCGACGGACCGCTGGCCGAGCTGCTCGGCGAGCGCGGCGCGCCGACGCCGACCGAGCGCTTCCCTTCTCCGGTGGCCTGGCTCGAGGCCTGCGGCGGCGCCCGCCCCGGGGTCCTCGCGATCCACGGCGGCGACCTGACCGCCGAGGAGCTGGTCCGCCTCGAGCGGGCCGGGGTCGGCGTGGTGTTCTGCCCCGGCACCCACCACGCCTTCGGGCGTCCGCGCCCGGCCTTCGGCGCGGCGGGGGGGACGCCGCCGTTCCTGGGCTGTGACTCGCGGGCCTCGAACCCCCGCCTCCACCCGCTGCGCGAGTTGCGTCTGGCGCGCGCGACGGTCCCCGAGTTCGGCCCCGTCGCATGGTGGGCGTCCCTGACCACCCGCGCCGCGGCCTGGCTGGAGGATCCCCTGCGTGGCCGGATCCGTGCCGGCGGCCCCCTGGACCCGTTGCGGGTCCGGCTTCCGGTCCCCGCTTCGCACGACCGTCCCGAGGCCCTCGCCGCGGACCTCCTCGGCGCCCTCTCCGAGCTCGGAGAGGCCGCCGAGCTGATCCCGGGAACCCCGTAGAATCCCGGCGATGCAGCGCGCCGTCTCCCTGGTCCAGGACAGTCGACACGTCCTCCTCTCCGGACACCTGCGCGCCGACGGCGACTGCATCGGCGCCCAGAGCGTGCTCTACCACGCTCTCCGTGAGCTCGGCAAGCCGGTCGAGATGGTCCTGCCCGACCGCCCCGACTCGCGCTACGAGTTCATCCGTGAACACACCCCCTGGCGGATCTGGGACGGCTCGCTGCCGAGCGCAGCCGACCTGCTGATCGTGTGCGACTGCTCCTCGCTGGGACGGCTCGGCGCGATGGGGGAGGCCGTGGCCGAGGCCGGCCTGCGGCGCATCGCGGTGGACCACCACGTGCTGCCGCCGGACCACGGCTGGGACGCCCTGGTCCACGACGAGGCCGCTGCCGCCAGCGGTCTGCTGGCCTTGCGCTTCGCCGCCGCGCTGGGCGCGAAGGAGCTGCCGCCGGCCGCCTACGAGGCAGCCTTCGTCGCGCTGATGACCGACACCGGCTGGCTCAAGTACTCCAACTCCACCCCCGAGGCGTGGCGGGCCGCGGCCGACCTCGTGGCCCACGGCGTGGACACCGAGCGCGTCTATGCGCGGGTGTACCAGCGCGCCGAACCGGGCCGCCCGGCCGGCATCCGGGCCGCCCTGCGAAACCTCGAGTACCACGTCGGCCACCGCGTCGCGCTGTCGTGGGTGTCGCGGGCCCAGCTCGCCGAGGTCGGGGGCAGCCTCGAGGACAGCGACGAGGTCCTCGACATCCTGCGCTCGGTGGAGCCGGTGGAGGGCGTCGCCGTGGTCAGCGAGCGCAGCGACGGCCGCGCCAAGGCCAGCCTGCGCAGCAAGCACCTGCTGGACGTCGAGCGCGTCGCCCGGGCGCTCGGCGGCGGCGGTCACGTCCGCGCCGCCGGGGTCACCTTCCCTCCGGAGGTCGGGCTGACCGAGGCGGTGGACCGGGTGCGCGCCGCGATGGTCGCGGCGATGGAGGAGCTGCTCGCCGCCTCCGCCGGCGAGGGCGCCGGGAGCGGTCGGGACGTCAGTCGGTGAGTCGCTCGCGTCGCGAGAAGACCCCGAACAGCGCCCGGCGCGCGAGCCGGGGGTTCTCGCGCAGGCGCCGCGTCACGTAGGCGCGCCATCGTTCGCCGTAGGGGACGTAGACGCGGAGCGGCCAGCCCGCCTCGCGCAGGCGCCGCCGGTAGTCCTCGCGGACGCCGAGCAGCATCTGGAGCTCCACCTGCTCCCGCCACGCGGGTTCCTCCTCGAGGAGGGAGGCACAGCCCTCGACCAACCGCTCGTCGTGCGTCGCCACTGCGACGAAGGCGCCGCCCTCGAGGAGGACCCGCAGGATCCGCAGGTAGCTGGCGACGATCTCGTCGGCCTCCTGGAAGGCGACCTCGGGCGGTTCGACGTAGATCCCCTTGACCAGGCGCACGTTCAACGGCTCGGCGGCCGCGAGGAGGGCGCGGGCGTCGTCCTCCGAGCGGCGCAGCATCGCCTGGAGCACGCAGCCGACCCGGCCGCCGTGTCGCTCCCGGAGGCGCGTGAAGACCTCCAGCGTGGCCGGCACGGTGCGCGATTCCTCCATCTCGAAGCGGACGAAGCCGTCGCGGGTGGCGGCGTCTTCGACCAGCGCGTCCACGGTCCGGAAGCACAGTTCGGGGTCGAGGTCCAACCCCATCTGGGTCGGTTTCAGCGAGACGTTGCGTTCCAGGCCGCGCGCCTCCAGCGCTGCCAGCAGCGCGCGATACTCCGCCGCCGCCGCCGCCACCATCGCCGGGTCGCGCACCGCCTCGCCGAGCAGGTCGAAGGTCAGCCGATAGCCGGCGCCGGCGAGCGACGCGCCCACCTCGAGCGCGTGTTCACGGTCGGTCCCGGCCACGTAGCGCTTCGCGAACCGTTCCATCACCGGTCGCGGAACCAAGGGCAGGGCCCGAACGAGGAGGTGGTCCAGCCAGGACATCCCTGCGGACTCTAGGATGGCGGCCCTTCCGCTGCACCCCGCGCCCCGATGGCTCCTCGTCCGTTCCCGAACCCTGCGGGCTGGCTCCGCTTCCTCGCGGGACTGTTCGCGGCCGCCCTCCTGGCGCGCTGGGTGGGCGGCCTCGGCCTGGCCCCGGAGGCCGCCGCGGCCTCCTTCGTCGCCGCGCTCACCGCCTGGTGTTGGGTGACGAACGCGCTGCCCCTGCCGGTCGCCTCGCTGCTGCCCGCCGGGCTCCTGCCCCTGCTCGGCGTCGCCGGCGCCCGTGAGGTCGCCCAGTGGTACTTCCACGACGTCCTCCTGCTCCTGCTCGGCGGCTTCGTCCTGGCCCTCGCCCTGGAGCGCCACGAACTCCACGTCCGCTTCGCCCATCACGCGCTCCGCGCCTTCGGTACCCGGCCGCGCCGCCTCCTCCTCGGGTTCATGGTGACCTCCGCGGCGTGCAGCATGTTCTTGAGCAACACCAGCACCACGCTGATGATGCTGCCGGTGGCCCTGGCGGTCCTGTCCCAGGTGGACGAAGAGGTGCGTCCCCGTCTGGCCGTCCCCCTGCTCCTCGGCATCGCCTATGCGGGTTCCATCGGCGGCGTCGGGACCCCGATCGGCACCGCGCCGAACGCCGTGTTCCTGGGGATGACGCAGGACTTCTTCCCGGAGGCCCCGCCCATCGGTTTCGGCGGATGGCTGGTCGGCGCCCTGCCGCTGGTCGTCGTCTTCGTCGGGGTGGCGTGGTGGGTGCTGGCGCGGCGCATGGGGCCGCTCGGCCGCGACCACTCCGTCTTCCGCGACCTGGGCGCCTTCGGACGCGCGCTGCCCCGGCGCAGCGCCGAGCAGACCCGCGTGCTGGGCCTGTTCTCGGTGGTGGTCTTCCTCTGGGTGGCGCGGCGTCCCGTGGACTTCGGCCCCGTCGCGATCCCCGGTTGGGAGACGCTCCTGCCCGAGGCCGTGGCCGCCGGCATCACCGACGCCACCATCGCCGTCCTCGGCGCGATCGCCCTGTTCCTGGTCCCGGGGCGCGGCACCCGTTCCCGCGCCCTGCTCGACTGGGAGGACTGCACGGCGCTGCCCTGGGGGGTGCTGCTCCTGCTCGGCGGGGGCTTCGCCATCGCCCAGGCCTTCCAGGTCAGCGGCCTGGCCGCCGCGGTCGGCGAGGCCCTGGCCGGCACCATCACCGTCCTGCCGCCGCTCGCCACCGCCTTCCTGGTCGCGCTCGGCATCACCTTCCTCACCGAGCTGACCAGCAACACCGCCACCATCACGGTGTTGCTGCCGGTACTGTTCGGCGCCTCGGCGGCCGCCGGCATCCATCCCATGCTGCTCGCCCTGCCCGCCACCTTCGCGGTGTCGTGCGCCTTCATGCTGCCGGCGGCGACGCCGCCGAACGCCATCGCCTTCTCGAGCGGACAGCTGACGCCGCTGGACATGGCGCGGGTCGGCTTCCGTCTCAACCTGGTCACCGCCGTGCTCGCGACCCTGGTCGGCTGGTTCTGGACCGCCCCGCGCTGGGGTTTCGACCTCTCCACCTTCCCGAGCTGGGCCGCGACGGCGCGGTGAGCCGGGCTCGGTCGGGTTCCGCCGTGGGGTAGAATCCACCAGGATGCGACGCGTCGCCCTCGTTCGGTCGGTCCTGCTCGTGCCGTTGCTGCTGCTCACCGCCTGCGGGGGCGGGGCCGACGCGTGGGTGCAGAAGGACCTGGTCCTGGTCTCGGTGGACACCCTGCGTGCCGAGCGACTGCCGTTCTACGGCGGTGAGCGCGACACCGGCGGCGACCCCGACCGTCCGTGGACGCCGAGCTGGCTCGCCGCTCGGGGCACGGTCTACGACGCCTGCTGGGCCTCGGCCGGCCAGACCCTGCCGTCGCTCGGCAACTTCTGGACCGGCAAGCCGCAGCTCGAGCACGGCGCCATCTCCAACTTCCACTCGGTCCAGGGACCGACGCGGATGGACGCCCTCCGCGAGGCCGGCTGGACGGGGCACGCGTTGGTGGCGAACCGCACCCTCCACGTCCGCTGCGGGCTCGCCGGTGGCTTCGCCAGCTGGGGCGTCCTGGCCAAGGAGCGCGAACCCGAGATCCCGCGCACCCTCCTGACGCGGACGGAGCCGACGGTGCGGGCCGGCCAGCCGATGGTGGTCTGGGCCCACTTCATGGCGCCGCACCAGCCCTACACCCCGCCGGTGGAGTACGCCAGGCGCTACCTCGATCGGCCCGAGCCGTGGGGGAGCAACGAACTGCTCGAGGCGTTGCACCGCGACCCCTCGTTGGCGACCCCGGAGATGGTCGAGCACTTGAAGGCGCTCTACGATGCCGAGATCCGCCACGCTTCCGACATGGTCGCCGAGTTCCTGGAAGGGTTGGACCGCCAGTATCGCGACGCCGGGCGCGGCGGCCTCCTCGACAACGCCCGCATCGTCTTCTTCAGCGACCACGGTGAGGACCTCGCCGACCACCACGGCTACTTCATGCACGCCAAGAGCCTCTACGCGGGCACCGTGCGGGTGCCGCTGGTCGTCGTCGGCGAAGGTTTCGAGGCCGGAGCCCGCATCGCGGCCCCGCTCGCCCTGGGCGACGTCCTGCCGATGGTCCTGGAAGGACGTCGGCCCGACCCGGGGCTCTTCTTCGCGACCTGGCGGGACCGCTACTGGGCGGTGCGCGACGCCCGCTTCACCCTGGTCCACAATCCTTCGGGGGACCGGCGGGGGCCGATCGAGCCACCGCTCGACGTGCCCTTCCCGTATCCGGAGGTCGCACTCTACGACCGTGACGCCGACCCCCACGAGCAGCACGACGTCGCCGCCGAGCACCCCGAGCGGACCCGTGAGCTCCTCGACCAGTTGCGTTCCTGGTACTTCGGGTTGGACCGGGCCGTGATCGAGGGCGGCACCCTGACCCCGCGGGAGCGGGCGCGGCTGCAGGAGCTGGGCTACGCCGACGTCGCCAGCGAGGGCGCCGAACCCTGGTCCGGCAGCGAGTGGGTCCCTTGAGCGACGCCCGCCTGTTGCCGCGCGAGCGCGGGCCCTGGGTCGAGGGCGGGGCCCTGGCCGCGCTGGTCCTGGTGCTGTTCGTCGTCGGCGGCGTCACCGTGCGCACCTCGTACCACGGCTACCTCCACACCGCCATCGGTGAAGCCGTCCTCCGCGACGGGCTGGTGCCGGAGAACCCGTGGCACGCCGGCGCCGCCCTGCGCTACTACGTGCTCTATCCGGTGCTCGCGGTCCTCACCGGCCGCCTCGGCTTCGGCCCGCTGTGGGCCTTCGCGCTGTTCGGCGTGGCCTCGGCCTTCGCCTTCGCCCTGGCGCTGGACGCCTTCGGCCGCTCCCTCGGCCTGTCGTCCGCCGCGCGGCGCTTCGCCTTCCTCTGGGTGCTGCTCGGCCTCAACGCCCTGGGCTGGCTGTGGGCCGGAGGGCTGCCCGACCCCGCGTTGCGTCCCGCCGGCGCAGGACCGCCGCTCGGCGCCGCCCCGCTCCAGGTCCTGGCCCCGATGGCCAGGGTCGGTGACGGCTTCCACTGGGACCTTCGGCTCCAGTCCTTCGTCCAGAAGTTCCTCAACGTCTCTTCCTTCGCTCCGGCGTTGCCCTTCGTGCTCTGGGCGCTCGCCGCCTCGGTCTGGGAACGGGGACGTGCGCCGTGGCGCAGCGCCCTGCACGTCGGCGTCGCCACCGCGATCAATCCCCTGGCCGGCGGTTTCGCCGGGCTCCTGGTCGCGGCTCGCTTCCTGCCGGAGCTGCGCGGCGGCCTCGCTGCGCTGCGCCGTCTGGTCCCGCCGGCGGCGTGCGCCGTCGCCATCGCGCTCCCCTTCGTCCTCGCCCTGTTGGTGGTGCCGGCCCCCGAGGGTGGAGCGAGCACCAGCGACTTCAGCCTCGGCTCGGCCGGGCCGTGGGCCGACGTTCTGGGGCCCCTGATCCTGGTGTGGCCGCTCGGCGTCGCCGGGCTCCTCGTCATCGCGCGGGGCGACGTCGGGTTCCTCCGCTCCCCCTTCCTCCCCGCGCTCGGGCTCGCCCTCGCCGCCTGCTTCCTCCACCTGCCCTGGGGCAACCAGTACAAGTTCGTGCGTCTGGTCGCCATCCTGCTCGCGCTGCCCGCCGGCGTGGCGTCGGCCCGGCTCTTCGCGCACCGACGCGGTCGTCCGGTGGCGGTGGCGCTGTTGCTCCTGGCCCTGCCCTCGACCTGGTGGACGCTGCGCGCCTATGCGGCCTGGGACGCCGGCGCGGTGCTCCCCCTGACCGAGGTGGAGGACGGACGGCTCGCACCCTCGCCCCGCTTCGAGCCCCGCTTCCCACGGGCCGCCCGCGACGCCGAGGCCGCGCTCCCGCCCGAGGCCGCCCTCCTCGCCGACCCCGCGATGGGCGCCGAGACCGCGCGCATGGGCTTGGTGCTCGGACACCCCCTGGCTCCGATGGTCCACCGCGCCCTGCTGGTGGACCAGCCCCAGGTCCACGACCGTGACCAGCCGGACCTCGGCGAGCGGCTCGCCGCGTGGTGGGTCTTCGCCCACGGGCGGACTCCGCCCCAGCGCCGCGGCGACCGCGGTCGTCCGGCCGACGCCGGTCTCGGTCTGGACCGACTGCGCGCCAAGGTCGCCGGGCGTCCGCTCGCGGTCTACCTCGACGAGTCCACCGCGCCGGCCGCGGTCAGTGCGCTCCGCGCGCGTGGGGCCGAGGAACGCTGGCGCTCGGGCTCGACGGCGTTGTGGCTGCTCCCTCCGTGGCCGGCCGACGATAGCCCAGGGCGGTGAGCACGTCCTCGGGCGCGACGCGCGCGCGCCCCTCCCAGTCGGCCTGGGTGCGGGCCACCCGCAGGGTGCGCAGGATGGCGCGGCCGCTCATCCCGAAGCGCTCGGCGCTGCGGCGCAGCAGGCGGCGCGCCGCGCCCTCGACGCCGGCGGCGAGGAGGGCGTCCCAGTCGGCGCGTCCGGCCCGATCGAAGCCGCCGCGCGCGCGCCGATGCGCCTGGAGCGCGCGCGCCGCCTCCAGGCGCGCCGCGACCTCCTCGTCGCTCGGTCGGCTCGGCGGACCGTCCATGCGCCTGGGGTCCACCGGACCGAGGACCACGTGCAGGTCGAAGCGGTCGCGGAGCGGTCCGCTGACCCGGGCGCGGTAGCGCTCCAGCCGCGACGGCGGACAGGTGCAGGGGATGCGCGGGTGCCCGGCCCAGCCGCAGGGGCAGGGGTTGGAGGCCGCGACCAGCAGCACCCGGGCGGGGAAGCGGGCCTCGTCCGTGGCCCGGTGGACCCGGACCTCGCCCTCCTCCAAGGGCTGGCGGAGGCCCTCCAGCACCGCCCGCGGGAACTCCGGCAACTCGTCGAGGAACAGGACGCCGCCGTGGGCCCGCGAGAGTTCGCCCGGGCGCAGCGGACGCCCGCCGCCGAGGACGGCCTGGCGCGACGCGCTGGGGTGCGGCGCCCGAACCGGCGGACGGCGGGGCAGACGAGGCACCGGGCCGAGGAGGGCCTCCACCCGCGCCAGCTCGAGGGCGGTCGCCTCGTCGAGGGGAGGCAGGAGCCCGGGCAGCCGCGCCGCCAGCATGCTCTTGCCGCTGCCGGGCGGCCCCTCCATCCACAGGGGATGGCCGCCGAGGGCGGCCAGCACCAGGGCGTGGCGCGCCTCGCTCTGGTCCCGCACCTGGTCCAGACGCAGGCCACGCCGCGGTTCGTCGTCGGCGAAGTCCGCCGCGGCGACGGCGAGGCCGGCGCGCGTCGCCTCGTCGAGCGCGAGCAGCGCGCCGACCTCGCCGAGGTCGCGACAGGCGTGGACCTCCAGACCAGGGACCAGCGCCGCTTCGCGGGCCGCCTCGGGGGCGGTCACCACCCACGGGGGCTCCGCCTCCTCGCGGGCGGCGAGGGCCGCGAGCAGCGTGGCCCGCGCCGGCGGGGACAGCGCGCCGCGGAGGTCGAGCTCGGCCAGGAACAGGACCGGCCCCGACGGTCGGCGCCACTGGCCGTCCCCGATCAGCAGGGCCGCCGCCAGGGCGAGGTCGAGCGGCAGGCCGTGCTTGTGGATCTGCGCCGGGACGAGGTTGAAGAGGATGCGCCCGGTCGGCAGCGCCAGGCCCTGCGCTGCGAGGGCGGCGGGCAGGCGCTCGCGGGCTTCGCGGGCGACCGCGTCGGCCTGGCCCGAGAGCACGATCTGCGTCAGTCCCCGTCCGAAGCAGGTCTCGACCCGCACCAGGCGCGCCCGTGCGCCGAGCAGGGTCGCGCCGAGCACGGGCGAGGGCGCCGTGCGCCGGGTTCGAGCCGGTTCCAGGTCGTCCACGTCGGAGGAAGACGCACCGGCTCGGCCGAGGTCACGGAGTGCTTCCGCCCGCCTCGCCACGGCCCGGGGAGAGGACGAGGAGCCCCGCCGCGGTGGAGCGCAGGGGGACGGCGCGCCGTGCGCAGCCGGCGGCGGCGGCGACCTCGGCCGCGGGCCGCTCGGTCGAGACCCAGGCGCGGCGCGGCCGCAGCCGGTCGAGCAGCTCGGCGAGCCCGTCCAGCGAGCGTCCGTGGTGGGGGAGGACGAGCAGGTCCACCGGACCGGGGTCGAGGCGGCGCGCCAGGTCGCGGAGCGACCATCCCTCCTGGTCGCCGAGGACGACGACGCGGACCTCGCGTCCGGAGGCATCCTCGCGTCGCAGCTCGAGCACGGGACCGCCGAGGTTGGCGACGCCGCGCACCGCGGCGCGCGTCCCGAGCACGCGGACCCGCCACGGCGCGAGCGCTCCGCCGAGGTCGCACTCGGTCCCGGCGGGGACCAGGAGCAGACGGGCGTCGGGATGGCGCCGCGCCCAGGCCGCGAGCCCGGCGACGTGGTCGCCGTCGCCGTGGCTCGCCACCGCCAGCTCCGGCGCCGGCCAGGCGTGTGCCGCCAGGGTCGGAAGGAGGACGTCGTCGAGGAGGGCGCGGCCGGAGCGGTCGCGGCTGCCGAGGTCGTAGATCAGGCTCGCCCGTGCGCCGACGACCAGGATGCCGAGTCCGTGTCCCACCGGCAGGGCCGCGACCACGGGGGCGGAGCGCGGCGCGAGCGGGGCTCCGGGGACGGCGGTGAGGAGCAGGGGCAGCGGCGCCAGGGCGAGGGCCGCCCGCCGCAGGGCGCGTCGTCGCCCTGCCAGGGCGGCGAGGCCGAGGGCGCAGGTCAGGGGCACGGTCCAGCCCGGCAGGTCGGGGCGCACCCATGGCGCCGCCGGCAGGGCGGCGAGGCGACGCCACAGGACTCGTTCGCCGGCGTCCGCCGCGCCGAGGACGAGGGCCGCGACCGGGCCGAGGCCGGGGACGAGGGCGAGCAGCGCGGAGCCGGTGCGCAACGGCAGCAGCACGCCGAGCAAGGGGCTCGCCGGCACGCTCCACGGCTCCAGGGTGCCCCAGCGCGCGTGGATCCAGGGCGCGGCGCCGAGCGTGCAGGCCAGGGAGACGCGCGCTCCCGCCACGGCGGCGCGGACGAGGCCGCCCGGACGGGGGCGGTTCGGAGTCGCCCGCGCACCGGGGAGGGCGAGCAGGAGGGCGCCGGTGGCGGCGTAGCTCAACACCAGGCCGAGCCCGTGGCGCAGCGGGTCGCCGAGGCTCCACTCGGCGGCCCAGGCCGCGGCCCAGGCGCCGGAGGGGGCCAGACTGCGCCGGCGGAGCTCGGCCGCCTCGTGGGCCAGCACCGCGGCGAGCGCACGCAGGACCGGCGGCCGCGCGCCGGCCAGCACCGCAGCGAGGCCGAGCAGGGCCAGGCGCAAGGCGCGGCCGCGGCGGCGCCCCGGGAGGAGGAAGCGCAGGAGGCGGTCCCACAACCACAGGTGGAGCCCCGACACCGCCAGCAGGTGGAGGAGGCCGAAGCGTCGGTAGGCCTCGCGCTGCCAGCTCGGTGCGGCCCAGGACTCGCCGAGGAGGAGGGCGCGGGCCAGGCCGGCCGACTCCTCGGGGAGGACCGCTTCGAGCCGGTTGCGGACCGCGGCGCGCAGGGCGTGGACGCTGCGCGATCCGGGCGGGCCCGTCGCGCCCGGGCCGGGCCGAGGGGCGAGCCGCGCCCGCACCAGGCCGAGGCGACCGCCCCGGTTCTCGAGCAGGCCCTCGACCCGGACCCGCGTCCCCAGGAGCGTCGCCGTGCGCCCCCGAGGCGCCGGCTCGGCGGTGCGCGCCGTCAGCTCCAGGTCGCGGACGGAGGGAGGCGCCCCCGGCCAGTCGAGCCGGTCCAGGCGGATCCGATCGGCGCCGACCTCGACCACCCGCCCCGTGAACGCGACTGGACGCGCCGTCCCCGAGGCCGCCGGCGGGGGCGGCGGGGTGCGCGCCAGGGCCGACAGCGCCGCCGCCGCCGCCAGACAGCCGAGCCGACCTCCCCGAGGCCGCAGGAAGGCGAGGCCGGCCAGCAGCACGGCCGCGACGGCGGCGCCGGGCCGGACGTCCTGGAGGACCTCGGCGTGGGGCAGGGCGAAGCCGGCGGAGACGACCGCCGCCGCGGCCGCGGCCGCCAGGGGACGCGGTGGGCTCACGCGGAGGAAGACGGACGAGCGGGGGGACGGTCGCCCTACAATCCGCCCATGGCGTCGCCCCGAGCGCTGTACCCGGGCACCTTCGACCCGGTCACCCTCGGCCACCTCGACCTGGTCCGGCGCGGGGTCGAGGTCTTCGGTCCGCTCCACGTCGCGGTCGCCGAGAACGCCGCCAAGGCGCCGCTGTTCTCGGTCGAGGAGCGCGTCGCCATGCTCGAGGCCGAGGTCGCCGACCTGCCGGTCACGGTCGGGGTCTGCCGCGGCCTGGTCGTGGAGTACGCCCGCAGCCTCGGCATCCCGACCCTGCTGCGCGGGGTGCGGACCGTCACCGACTTCGAGTACGAGTACCAGATGGCGCTGACCAACCGACAGCTCGAGCCCGAGGTGGACACCGTCTTCATCATGCCCAAGGCCCGTTTCTCCTTCCTCTCGAGCCGCCTCATCAAGGAGGTCTACGCCGCCGGGGGCGAACTCGCGCGGTTCCTCCCCGAGGCGGTGCATCGCGCCCTGATCGAGCGGCTGGCGCCGCAGGGGGAGGGCGCATGAGGATCGTCTCCACCGACCGCGCTCCGGCGGCGATCGGCCCCTACTCCCAGGCGGTCCTCGCCGGCGGCTTCCTCTACACCAGCGGCCAGATCGCGCTCGACGCTGCGGGCGCCCTCGTCGGCGACGACGCCGCGAGCCAGGCGCGACAGGTCTTCGCCAACCTGCGAGCCATCCTCGAGGCCGGCGGATGCGGTCCGGAGGACGTGGTGAAGACCACGGTCTTCCTGGCCGACATGGACGACTTCGCCGCCGTCAACGAGGTCTACGCGGAGTTCTTCGGCGACCACCGCCCGGCGCGCTCCACGGTCCAAGCGGGTCGGCTCCCGTTGGACGTGCGGGTCGAGGTCGAGTGCCTGGCCCGGGTGCCCTGATCCCGTCGCCGCCGGGGGATTGCGCGGCTGCGCCTTCGGGTTAGGCTGGGAAGGTAACCGCATCCTTTCGCTCCCTCGCCTTCCCTTCCTTGGAGCCCGCCCGTCCCGACGAACCGACCCGCACCGCTCTCCTGCGCCGCCTCCACGGCGACCCCGACGCCGAGGCCTGGAACGAGTTCTGCACGCGCTACTCGGAGCTGGTGACGAACTATTGCCGGCGCACGGGGCTCGGCGCCGACGACTGCCAGGAACTGTTCCAGGAGGTCTTCTTCGCCCTGTTCCAGCGCCTGCCCCGTTTCCGCTACGACCGGAGCCGGGGCCGCTTCCGCGCCTACCTGTGGCGGGTGGTGCACAACCAGGCCATGGCGATCCGTCGCCGCCGGGGCCGTCGCCGCGAGGTCGGCGGCACCGCATGGGTGGAGGGACAGGCTTCCGCCGACCACCCCGATGCGATCTGGGAGGAGGAGTGGCGCAAGCACCACCTGCGCCGCGCGGTCGAGCGCCTGCGGCGCGAGCTGCCGTCGCGTCACTACGAGGTCTTCCGGCTCTCGGCCTACGAGCGACTCACCGCTGCGGAGATCGCCCAGCGTTGCGGGACCAGCGTGCAGATGGTGTACAAACTGCGCTCCCAGGCGATGGAACGGTTGCGCACCCTGGTGCGTCGCCAGATCGAGGAGGAGGGGTGAAGGGCGGACCTCGGGGTCGGCCTTCCCCGAAAACCGGGTCGGGAGCGGGCGTCGGACGCGAAGGTGGGGAGGGCGCCTCTCGGGCCCGGGACGCCATGAGCACATCCGATCCGCTCCTTCCCGAGGGCTGGGAGGACGACGAAGCCCTCCTCGCAGAGCTCCAAAGCGCGCTGGGCGAAGGCATCCTGCGCGACGCCGTTCCCGGGCATCGTCTGGTGCGCGAGCTCGGCGTCGGCGGTCAGGCGCGCGTCTTCCTCGCCGAACGACTCGCCGACGGCGCGGTGGTGGCGGTCAAGGTGCTGGAGCTGCGGATGCTGCCGAACTCGCGTGCGGCGCGCCGTCTGGAGCGTGAGCTCGAGGTCCTGCAGCGTCTCGAGCATCCCGGCATCGTCCGCGTCCACGAGGGCGGCCTGACGCGTTGCTGGCGCCCCTATCTGGTCGAGGAGTACCTGCCCGGAGGCGCCTTGAAACGCGTCCTGCCGTTGGGCGCGCCCGGTCCCTGCGCCGACCTGGACGGTGCGCTGGAGCTCTTCGCACGGATCTGCGACGCGGTGGACCACGCCCACAAGCGTGGCGTCGTCCACCGCGACCTGAAGCCGTCCAACGTCCTGCTGGACGCGGAGGGCTCCCCGAAGGTCGCGGACTTCGGCATCGCCCGCGAGATCGCCGAACTCGTCGGCGCCGTGGAGCCCGTCGCCGCCGACACCGTGGGTTTCGTCGGCAGTCTCGCCTACGCCTCGCCGGAGGCCACCGGTGCTGCGCGCGACGTGGACGTGCGCAGCGACGTCTTCTCCCTCGGCGTCCTGCTCTTCGAGCTGCTGACCGGCATCCCGGTGGTGCCGCACGACGCCACGCTCCGGGAGCGCGTGCTCGCCCTGGAGCGGCTCGACGACCACCTCCCGAGTCGCGTCCACCGGCTGCGCCGGCGCCGTGGTCTCCTGCCGGCGGCTGCGCCCCACCGCCTGCCCCGCGAACTGGACGCCGTGGTCGCCGAGGCCCTCGCCCTGGATCGCGAGGAGCGCTACCAGTCCGCGGCCGCATTGGCCGCCGACGTCCGCGCCGTGGTGGACGGCCGCCCGTTGCTGGCGCGCCGCCTCGGCCCGATGCGGCGCGCCGTCCGCTTCGTACGGCGGCATCCCACGGCGGTCGCCAGCCTGGCCCTGGCCATGGTCGCCACCGCCGCGTTCGCGGTGCAGGAGGTCGGTCGTGCCCGGGAACGGCGGGCCAACTACGCCTGGGCCCTG
Source organism: Planctomycetota bacterium (assembly GCA_027020785.1). Lineage (GTDB taxonomy): Bacteria > Planctomycetota > UBA1135 > UBA1135 > UBA1135 > JALUVI01. The sequence continues at coordinate 19,273 of JALUVI010000098.1, forward strand.
GACACCCTCGGGGTCCTGCTCGACCAGGCGGTCGCGGGCTTCGAGCGTCTGGTCGGCGGCGAGGCCTACCGCGGCGAGCTGCTGCGGAGCGCCCTCGACGCCTTCGAGACCATGCTGCAGACGCATCCCGGCGACCCGGCCCTGCGGCTGGGGCGGGCGCGCTGTCTCCTCCTGCTCGGCGTGCTGCACCGCGACGAGGGCGACCCCGCGGCAGCGCTCACGGCCTACCGCCGCGCCCTGGACGACCTCCGCACGCTCGTCGCCGTTCCCAAGGTCGCGCGCGACGCCCGGCGCGCGCTGTCGCTCACCCTGGTCCGCATCGGCGACGTCCGCAAGGAGGACGGAGACCTCGCGGCCGCGGAGCGACACTATCGGGAGGCGCTGTCGGTGGACCAGGAGCGCGCCGCCGCCGCGCCGGAGGACGTGACCGCCCTGGACGACCTGTTCTGGTCGCACCATCGGCTCGGCCACCTGGCCCTGATGCAGGAGGACCTGGAGGGCGCACGCCGCGCCTTCGCCCGCCTGGAGCCGCTCGCCGACCGCATCCAGGCCCTGGATCCGGAGCGAGCCGCGAACTGGAACCTGTTCTTCGCGGTCCAACGCTCCTGGGCCGCCTGGGACCGACTCGCCGGGCGCGGGCCGGCGCGAGAGCGTCTCGCCCGAGCCGAGGCCGCGGTGCGGCGTCGCGTGGAGACCTCGCCCGGACTCTGGTTCCCGCGCTTCCAGCTCGCCTCGGTGCTCGGCGCCCTGGCCGCCGCAGAAGCCGAGGAAGGCCTCCTCGCCGAGGCCCTGCGCCATGCCGCCGAGGCTCGGCGCATCCTGGTCGAGCTCGAGGGGGCCGATCCGTCCAAGCAGGAGGTGGCCGCCCTGCTCCTGCGCACCGACCTCGAGGTGCTGCGACTCCAGGTCCTCCTCGGGACGGAAGCCACCTCCGTGACCCGCGAGTCGGTCCTGGCCCGCCTCGCCGAGGACGGTTCCCTGTCCCGGCTCTCGGCCCTGGACCGCGTCGCCCTCCTCGGCGCCGCCGAGCGTTGCGCCCTGGCCCTGGCCGACGCGGGGCGACCGGGTCTCGGCGCCCGCATCCTCGCGGCCGTCCTGGAGGACATCGGGGACGCCACCACCGAGGGGGACGAGGCCCGGCTCCGCGCCGTGCTCGGCGACCTCGAGCGGCGTGCCGGGCTCCAGGCCGGCGGCGAGGAAGGAGGGAACCGCTGAGCCCCTGCACGGCCCTGCCCGAGCGGAGGACGTGGCGGCGTTCCGCGGGGCGGAGGAGGAAGAGGAGGAAGGGTGCGGCCAACGGAGGTCCCCGCCGCACCCTCCCGACCATTGGATAACCCGACGTCTTGTCGCGCCCGGGGACGAGCCGACCCCCGGAGCGAGAACGAGGACTACCCTTCCCTTCGCGCCGCCGTCGGGCTTCCGACCGATTCTTCTTCGGTCTTCCGAGGGCGGGAACGCCAGGAGGACCGTGGCGCTCCCGCCGGGCGCAGCCCGTCCAGGGCCCAGAGCGTCAGGGTCAGGAAGGCGCCGGGGACGACGATCAGCCACCAGCTGTCGACCAGAGGGTTGAGGGCGCCCAGGCCCTCGGCGGCGAGGATGCCCCAGGAGACCCGCGGCGGTTCCACCCCCAGGCCGAGGAACGACAGGAAGGCCTCCATCAGGACCACGCGCGGCAGGGTCAGGACGAGCATCACCCCGGTGACCGGGAGCAGGTTCGGCAGCACGTGGCGGGCCAGGGTCCGCTGCGGCGGCGACCCGGCGGCGCGGGCCGCGTCGAGGAAGGGTCGTCGGGCGAGGCGCAGCGTCTCGGCGCGGGCCAGCCGCGCGGTCGGAATCCAGAACAGGAAGCCGACCGCGACGAAGAAGAACTGCAGGCGGCCGATGCCGAAGGCGGCGAGGGTTTCCTCGTGGCCCTGGAAGAGCGACAGCAGGAAGAGGACGACCACGACCAGGGGCACCGAGTCGAGGGCGTCGGCGAGACGCATCATCGTGCGGTCGGTGCGGCCTCCGGCGAGGCCGGCGACCGCGCCCCAGGGGACGCCGACCACCAGGGCGACGGCGGTGGCGAGGAGACCGACGACCAGCGAGACGCGGGCGCCGGCGAGACAGCGCGCGAGCAGGTCGCGGCCCAGCGGGTCGGTGCCGAGGAAGGGCGCGCGCCACCACCCCGGCGGGGCGAGACGGTGGGCGGCGTCGAGGGCCGCCGGGTCGGGCAGGGGCAGCCACGGCGTGGCGAAGGCGCCCGCGGCGAGCAGGCCGAGCCACACCAGGGCGAGGCGACGGCGCAGCGGGCCGGTCACGACACCGCCTCCACGCGGGGGTCCAGGACGGCGAGCAGGAGGTCGCCGAGCAGGGTGCACAGGCCGAGCAGGGCGGTGTAGACCACGGTCGCGCCGAGCGCCAGGGTGTAGTCGCGGTCCATCGCCGCCCGGACGAAGTGGGTGCCGAGCCCGGGGAGGGCGAAGACGCGTTCGACCACCAGCGAGCCGGTGAGGACCCCGGCGCTGGCTGGAGCCAGGAAGGCGGCGACCGGAACCAGCGCCGGGCGCAACACGTGGCGTCGCGCCAGGGTGCGCGGCGGCAGGCCCATGGCGCGGGCGAAGCGGACGGCCGGCGACCCGTGCGCCGCCCGCGCCCCTTCGTGGGCGACGCGGAAGACCTGGGCGGCCAGGGGCAGGGCCAGGCACAGCGCCGGTAGGACGACGTGGCGCGCGCCGCCCCATCCCGCCGGCGGCAGCCAGCCGAGTCCGAACGAGAAGGCGAGCACGAAGAGCCCGGCGAGGACGAAGTTGGGGACGGCGAGGAGGAGGGCGCTCGCGCCGAGCGCCGGCCCTTCCAAGCGTCGGCGCATGGCGGCGGCCACGCCGCAGCCCGCGCCGAGGGGGAAGGCGAGGAGCAGGGCGAGGCCGCCGACCCACAGCGAGACCGGAAGGGCGTCGGCGAGGATGGTGCGCACCGCGACGTCGCGGTAGTGGAGGGACGGGCCGAAGTCGCCGGTGAGCAGGCCGCGCAGTGCGGACAGGTACTGCGCGTGGAGCGGCGCATCGAGGCCGTAGCGCGCCTCCAGGGCGGCGCGCACTTCGGGGGCGAGCGGACGGGCGGTGTCGAAGGGGCCGCCGGGCACGGCGCGGAGCGCCAGGAAGGCCAGGCCGTGGACCAGGAGCACCGAAGCCGCGACGACGAGCAGGCGGCGGCCGAGGCGGGGGAGGAGGCCGTTCACCACGAGAGGGAGGCCCAGTCCACGTAGCCGAGGAGGTTGCGGTGGAAGCCCCGCAGGCGGGGGTCGGCGACGTCCTCCAGGGCCTCGCCGAGGAGCGGCACCACCGGCGCCGCGGCCAACAGGCGCGCCTCTGCCTCGGCGAGGAGGGCGGCGCGTTCCGTCGCATTTCCCGCTGTGGCGGCGCGGTCGAGCAGGGCGTCGAAACCGACGTCGGACCATCCGGTGCGATTGCCCGGGTGGTCGGTGCGGAACAGCTCGAGGAAGGTCGTCGGGTCGGGATAGTCGCCGATCCAGGACGAGCGCGAGATGCGGAACTCACCGTCGCGTTCCAGCGCGTGCGCGCTCCGCGCCTCGAGGAGGACGATGCGGACCTCCAAGCCGAGGTGGCGGAGCCACTGGTCGCGCAGGACGTGGGCGAGGTCACGGTCCAGGTCGGTGGAGGGGACGAGGAGCTCCAGCCGGTCCAGCTCCGCCGCCCGTCCCTCGCGCTCCAGGTCGGCGCGCACTGCGGCCAGGAGGAGGCGCGCCGCGGCGGGGTCGAAGGCCTGGGGGCTCGCGAGCCGCGGCGCTCCAGGCAACAACGGCGGCACCAGGACGTCGCTCGGCGGCCGTGTCCCGCCGAGGTCGGCGGCGATGCGGTCGCGGTCGAGCGCGCGCGCCAGGGCCATCCGTAGCCGCTGGTCGCGGAGCAGGGGGTCGTCGCAGCGCAGGCGCAGGAAGTAGGTGCCGAAGCGCGGCGTCGGCTGGAACGCGTCCGGACGTCGCTCGAGCAGGGCCGGCACGGCCAGGCGCGGCGCCTGGGGCAGCCAGGCCGCTTCGCCGGCGAGGAACAGGTTGAGGGCGGTGAAACGGCTGGAGACGGCGAGCAGGTCGAGGGTGCCGACGGCGACCTCGGCAGCGCGCCAGGAATGGGGGTTGCGCTCGACCCGGACCCGGTCACCGATGCGCCGGCGCACCAGACGGAAGGGGCCGCTCGACACGAACGGGTCGGGCAGCGCTCCGGGCGGAGCCTCGCGCAGACGGGCGTGGACCACGGCGAGCGGCCAGGTGGCGCACTGGGCGGCGAAGGCGGGGCGGGAGTCGGGGAGCACCACCTCGAGGACCTCTCCGCCGTCGTCGCCGCGTCGCAGCGTCCAGTGCGCCCCGTCCAGCCAGGCCCGGTAGGGGGCGCCGGTGGTCGGGGCGACGAGCCGGTCCCAGCTCGCGACCACGTCGGCTCCGGTCAGGGGCGTTCCGTCCGACCACCGTGCATCCGGTCGCAGGAGGAAGCTCCAACGCCGCGCCGCCGCGTCTCGCGTCCAGGACACGGCGAGGTCGGGCAACGGCTCCAGGCTCTGCGGGTGGTAGCGGGTCAGGCCGGCGTGGAGGGCGGCGGCGAGCCGGGCCTCCGGCAGGGTCTGGGCCAGCTGGGGGTCGAGCACGGCGGCGTCGCCGCCGTTGACCACGACCAGGTCGGCGGCGGCCGGCGCGCACCCCACGAGGAGGAGGAAGGTGGACGCCGCGCGCACGGCGCCAGGATACTCCCGGGCCGGCGCGCGCTCTAGAATCGCAGCGTGGGCGCGCCACTCCTCGAGGTGTCCGGGCTGGAGGTCCGTCTCGCCGGCGACCGCGGCGAGGGGCGCCCGGTGGTCGCCGACGTCGGCTTCGCCGTCCCCGAGGGCGGCGCGGTCGCCTTGGTGGGGCGCTCCGGCAGCGGCAAGAGCCTCACGGGGCTCGCCCTGGCCCGCCTGCTGCCCGAGGGCCTGCGCCTCGCCGCCGGCCGCGTCCTGTGGCGCGAGCAGGACGGTGGGCGCACCGACCTCGCCGCTCTGCCGGAGCGTGCCCTGCGCCGCCACCGCGGCCGTTCCCTCGCCTACGTGTTCCAGGATCCGGCGACCGCGTTGGACCCGGTGTGGCGCATCGGCAGCCAGCTCCGCGAGGTGCTGGCCCTGCACCGTCCCGAGCTCGACCGCGCCGCCCGCCGCGCCGAAGCGGTGCGCCTGCTCGGCCTGGTCGAGCTGCCCGACCCCGAGACCCTGATCGGCCGCTACCCGCACCAGCTCTCGGGGGGGCAGCGCCAACGCGTCATGCTCGCACTGGCGCTCGCCGGCCGCCCGCGGCTGCTGGTCGCCGACGAGCCGACCAGCGCGCTGGACCCGCCGCTGCGGCGCCAGGTCCTGGACCTGCTCGACCGGCTGCGCGCCGAACTCGGCCTGGCGGTGCTCTGGATCAGCCACGACCTCGCCGAGGTCGCGCATCGCTGCGACCACATGGTGGTCCTCGACCGAGGTCGGGTGGTCGAGGCCGGGCCGCCGCAGCGGCTCCTGACCGCTCCGGAGCACGCGGCCACCCGTGAGCTCGCCGCCGCGGCCCGGCCGTCCGGGGCGCGGCCCTCTGCGACCGACGGCGGGGGAGCCCTGTTGCGCGTGTCGCAGCTTCGTGTCCGGGCCCCGTCCCGGGCCTGGCGGGGCGACGCCGGACCGGTCCTGCTCGACGGGATCACCTTCGACCTCGCGCGGGGCGAGACCCTGGCCGTGGTCGGCGAGTCGGGCAGCGGCAAGACCACCCTGCTGCGCGCCCTCCTCGCCCTTCCGGGGCCCCACCCCGAGGGCGCCGTGTTCCTGGACCTGCCGGAGGTCGGTCGGGTGGACTGGCTGGGCCTCCCGGAGCGTCGCAGGCGGCCGCTCCGTCGCCACCTGGGCCCCGTGTTCCAGGACCCGCACGGCTCCCTGGACCCACGGCTGGCGCTGTGGCGCAGCGTCGCCGAGCCGCTGGAGGTCCATCGGCTGGCGTCGCGCAGTGCGCTTCGCGAGCGGGCGGTGGAACTCCTGGTCCGGGTCGGGCTCGAGCCCGAGCTCGCCGACCGTCTGCCCGGTGAGGTGTCGGGCGGGCAGGCGCAGCGCGTCGCCATCGCCCGAGCCCTGGCGCCGCGGCCGGCCTTGATGCTCTGCGACGAGGCGGTCAGCGCCCTGGACGTCGTCGCCCAGCGCCACGTCCTGGAACTCCTCCGTCGCCTCCAGGACGAGGACGGTTTCGGACTCCTCTTCGTCGCGCACGACCTCGGAGTGGTCCGGGCGCTCGCCCACCGCACCCTGGTCCTGGACCGAGGTCGGATGGTGCGTCTCGGCCCGACCGAGGAGGTCTTCGCCGACCCCAGGGCCGAAGCCGCCCGGCGTCTCGTCGCCGCCGATGCGGGGCTAGACTCGGCGCCGTGACCGCCGCCCGTCCGTCCCTTCGCGCGCTCTTCTTCGACGTCGACGACACCTTGTTCCGGACCACCGACTTCGCCCAGGAGGCCCGGCGCCAGGCGGTCGAGGCGATGTGCGCTCGTGGCCTGCGCACCCCTCCCGACGAGGTCCTGGAGGTCCTCGCCCAGGTGGTCGCCGAGTTCGGCAGCAACGACGACCACCACTTCGATCGGGTGCTCGTGCGGCTCGGTCCGGAGGCCACCCGGGGCACGAACCTGGACCTTCTGGTGGTCGCGGGCGTCATCGCCTACCACGAGACCAAGTGGCGGCGGTTGCGCATCGATCCAGCGGCGCGCGAACTCCTGTGCGACCTGGCCGGCACCGACCTGCGGCTCGGCATCGTCAGCGCCGGACTGGCCCGCAAGCAGATGGAGAAGATCCTGCGTCTGGGGCTCGACGAGTTCGTGGACCCGGCGCTGATCTTCGTCACCGACCGGGTCGGCATCGCCAAGAGCAACCCGTTGCTCTACCGGCGGGCCGCCGAAGCGGCGGGAGCTCGGCCGGCGGAGGCCATGCACGTCGGCGACCACCCCGAGCACGACGTGACCTCGGCCGGAGCCGCCGGCCTGCGCACGGTGTGGCACCGCGCGGGGCGGCATGCCGAGAACGTGCCGAGTCGGGTGCCCGACCACGAGATCGCCGCGTTCCCCGAGCTGCGCTCCATCCTCCGTGAGCACTACGGCATCCCCGTGTGACCGGACCTGACGAGGAGCGGGGGCGGGAGCCGTCGGCTCCCGCCCCCGCAGGTCGGCGCGCGGCCGGGGTCAGTCGCGGCCGAGCTCGGAGTCGAGGCGCTGGGTGACCTCGTTGGCGTCGGTGATGTAGGCGCGGATGACCAGGATCACGTCCTTGTTCTCGTCGGCCGTGCCCTCGGTCTTGAACAGCAGCGACAGCAGCGGGATGTCGCCGAGGAACGGCACCTGGGACCGCTGGTCGATGCGGAACAGTTTCTTGAGCCCGCCGATGACCACGGCGCCGCCGTCGGGGACGATGGCGTTGGTGTTGGCGGTCGCGACCTGGAGTTCGGGCAGCTGCAGGGTGACCGGGGTGGTCAGGCCGGCCAGTGACGAGGTGAACTCGGGGATCGGTCGCAGCAGGGTGGCCACGGTCGGCCGCAGTTCCAGCATGATGTACTTCCGGTCCTGGAAGATGGTCGGGCGCACGTCCAGCACGATGCCGTCGGAGATCACGCCGACCGACGGGTCGGCGATGATGCTGGCCAGGGCCACCTCCACGTCGAAGTCCTGGACGTAGGTGATCTGGTTGAGCATCGTGGCGTAGGCCCGCTGCGTGTTCTGCGCCGTGAGTACGGTGCCGGTCAGCTCCTCGGCGTGCTGCTTCTTCTGGACCGCCCGGATGATCAGGTTGTACTGGAGGTCGTCCAGGAAGGCGAGCTGCATGGTCAGACCGCCGGCGACGCCGAGACGCGAGCCGTAGGCGCCGAGGATGTTCTCGGTGCGGGCCCGGATGTCGCCATTGGCCCCTTGGTCGAGGAACGCGCCGGCCGACGGGTTGGTGGCGGCGCCCGAGGGCAGCCCGGGGCCGTCGTTGTCGAGCGCGTTGGATGCGTTGTCCTCGGAGCCCGAGTTGACGTCGTCCAGGACCACCAGGTCGAGCGAGTCGGGGCTGCCGCCGTTGCCGCGCCAGTCCACCCCGATCTCCTCGAGGAAGTCCTTGTTGATGGTGATGAACCGCGCCTCGATGGTGACCATCGAGCTGGTGTAGGTGCGCAGGTTCTGCAGGAACTCGTGGAGTTCCTTCTGGACCTTGGGCGTGTGGCGCACGAACAGCAGGCCGTTCTGGATGCGCAGCGACACGCCCTCGATCTCGCCGTCCCAGGTACCCGGAGCCACCGACTGCTTGATCAGGGTCTCCAGGTTGTCGGGGTCGTAGATCGTGACCGGGTCGGGGGCGACGCCGCCGAAGGTCGGCTCCTCGTCGTCGTACTCCTCGTCGGGCAGCCGGATCTTGTCGATCTTCGGCGGCGTGAAGTCGGTGAGCTGCGCGATCAGGTCACGGATGTCGTGCGGGTGCAGCACCAGGTTCGAGTAGGCCCGCTGGGTGGAGGTCACGTAGACGACCCCGTTGCGAACGGTCCAGGTGACCTCCTCGCCGGCCTGGTCGGTGATGATGTTCAGGGCCTGGAGCACCGTCATCTCGTGGGGGAGGTCCAGGTTGAACTCGACGCCGTTGGAGTCCACCGCCTCGACCGCGTCGGGGGTGACCACGATGGGCACGCTGGTGAAGGTCCGGATCGGCTCGATCACCGTCTCCAGGCTGGTCTCCCCGTCGAACACCAGGCCGGGGATGCGCTGGTCGGAGAGCTGTCGGACCAGCTCCGCGTTCTGCGGGTCGGCGGCGGAGTCCTCGGGGGTCTCGATGTACTCGCGGCGCCGCTCGGAGATCTCGCGCCAGAACTCGGGGTCAGGGTATTCGAGGACCTCTTCCTGCAGGACGCGCGCCTCCGCGAGCTCGGCCTCCCACTGACGGAACCGCTCGCGGCGCTCGACCACGAAGCGCGACTGACGGTCCTCGTGGCTGGCGCGCCGTGCGGTGTCGCGCAGTTCCTGGGCGCGCTCGTCGAGCGGCTCTTCGCGCAGGATGGCGGTGGTCAGGCGCTCGACCTCGTCGAAGCGGTAGGCGTCGAAGGCCTCGAGCGCCTGCTCCATCATGCCGTCGAGGCGGCGACGGCGCAGTTCGGCCGCACGCTGCTCCTCTTCCTTGAGCTTGGCGTAGGCCGCGGCGACCTCCCGGTCGCGCTCGGCGGCGAGGGCGAGGTCGCGGCTGGCCTCGGCGTCCTCCAGCAGCCGTTGGGCGCGCTCCTCCAGGCCGCCCCAGTCGCGCACCAGGGTGGTGCCGTGGACGTTGGCCAGCGCGATCCGGGCCGAGGCGATGGCGCCGTCGTAGTCGCCCTGGGCGAGCAGGGCCTCACCCCGCTCGACCTCGGCTTCGGTCTCGGTGCGCAGTTGTTCCGCCTTCGCCAGCGTCCGCAGTCGCACGTCCTCGCTCGAACCCGTGAGGTCGGTCGAGGCCTTGCCGAGCGCCACCTGCACCTGCTCGAGCACGTCCATCACCTCGGGATTGCCGGGGTCCACCTCGAGGGCCTTGACCAGGTGCTCCTCGGCTTCGAGGAGGCGACCGTCGGCGAAGGCGTCCCGGGCCAGGTCCAGGCGTTGCTCGACCAGGAGGGCCTTCTTCTGCTCACGCAGTTCCTTCTGCTTGGCGGCCGCGGCGGCGAGCTCGGCGTCTCCCGGCTCCTGGGTCGGGAGCGAGCCGGCGTCGTCGGCGATCTCGTCCACGGCGAAGTGCGGCATCGAGGTCGCCGCGCCGTCCGAGGACGAGCAGGCGCCGAGGAGGGCGGCGCCGAGGGACAGGAGCAGGACGAACGGGAGCAGGGTTCTCTTCATCGGGGAGGCGATTGGGCAGGGGACCCGGGAGGCGGGGAGGACCGCCACCCGCTGGCGAGCGGCCGGGGAGGCGAAGAATGTAGCAGTCCCCCGCCTCCCTGGCTACGGGCGGCGGCGGCCTGCTGGTGCAGGGCGGCGAGCCGCCCCACGACCTCGAGGGCCCGTTCCGGGGCCATCCCGGGGTTGATCAGGACCATCCGATGGCAAGGGCGGCCGTCCAGTCGGGTCAGACTGGTCCAGGCCTCGCCCTCGGCCTCCAGGGCCCGGTGGACGGCGGCGACGTCGGCGTCGGCGGCCGGGTCCCGGGGGCCGAAGGCGACGACGTTCAGGTCGGGGCGGTGTCGTGGTTCGAACACCGGATGGTCCTCCAGCGCGGCGTGGAGGGCGCGGGCGGTGCGCAGGCGGTCCTCGAGGCGCTCGCGCAGCCCGCGCAGCCCGAGCCGGCGCAGGACCATCCACACCTTGAGCGCGTCGAAGCGCCGGCTGCCGTCGAGGGCGCGGCGTCCCTGGCTCAAGGGCACGGCCTCGTCGTGGGGGAGGAGCCGGTCCAGGTAGGGGGCCTCGTAGTCCGCCACCTTGAGCCGGCGCTCCTCGCGCACCAGCAGGAGCCCGGCCGACTTCGGCGCCCACAGCCACTTGTGCGGGTCCAGGCCCAGGCTGTCGGCGCGTTCCAGACCCGCGAGGAGCCGGGCCCGGGCCTCGTCGTGGAACAACAGCGCCCCGCCGTGGGCGCCGTCCACGTGCAGCCACAGGCCTTCCGCGGCGCAGAAGTCGGCGCAGGCCGGGATCGGGTCCACGGCTCCGACCGCGGTGGTCCCGGCGGTGGCGACCACCGCCAGGACCTCGCGGCCGCGGGCCCGGGCCCGGTCGCGGGCCCGCGGCAGGTCCTCGGGGTCCATGCGGCGCTCGGGGCCGCGGACGGCCACCGGCTCGCAGGCCTCGGAGCCGAGGCCGAGGACGGCGCAGGACTTGGCGATGGAGTAGTGGGCGTCCGCCGAGGCGAGCACCGCCCAGCTCCCGCGCAGTCCATGGCGGGAGGCGTCCGGTTCGGCGCGGTCCCGCGCCAGCAGCAGCGCGGTCAGGTTGGCCCCGGTGCCGCCGGTGGTGAAGACCCCGCCGGCTTCGGGGCCGAACCCGGCCCGGTCGGCGAACCATCGGAGCAGCCGTTTCTCGAGCAGGGTGGCGCCGGGAGCGAGCTCGAAGGCCAGCAGGTTCTGGTTCAGCGCCGAGGCCAGCAGGTCGGCGACGATGCCGGCAGGTTCCACGCCGCTGTCCATGTGGCCGGCGTAGCCGGGGTGACCGACGTGGACGGCGTGGGCCTCGGCCCAGTCGGCGACCTCGCCCACGAGCTGCGACAGCGGGCGCCCCTCCTCGGCCACGAGGGGACCGTCCGGCGCCCGCGGGTCGGCGGGGAAGATGGGCCGTTCGGCGATCCCGGCGAGGTAGTCCGCGACCCGCGCCGCGGCCGCCTCCAGGGCCTCCCGAAGCTCTTCCGGGGGCACGGCGTGCTCCGGGTTGGCCAAGGCGCCTCCGGCCCTACTCGTTCTCGAAGGTCCCGGCGAAGGACACCTTCTCGAATCCGAGCTCGATCACGACGTCGAGGAGCTTGACCACGTCGTCGTAGATGATCCCCTTGCGGGCGTCCAGGGTGATCGGGGTCTCGGCCTTGTCCATGCCGGCCAGGAAGCGCTTGACCTCCTCGGGGGTTCGGAAGGTCTGGGTGCCGATCTCGTAGCGCACCCGTCGGTTGACGTACTTCTTCAGCCCCCGCAGCTCGGGGTCGTCCACCAGTTCGCCGGGGTCCGACACCAGCAACAGGATGTCCACCTTCTCGATCTCGGGCGCGACGGTGGTGGAGGTGCCCATGTCCTTGGGCAGGGCTGCGTCGAGTCGGCCCTCCAGGATCTTGAACTTCAGCGTGACGATGAAGAAGATCAACAGCAGGAAGGTGACGTCGATCATGGGCGTCATGTCGCCCTTGACCGGATCGGTCTCTCGTCCCTTGCGTTCGCGTGCCATGTGGTGTGCCTCCTGGGCCTCCCGTGCCTCCGGGGGGTGCCGGCGGTCAGCCGGCCGGGTTGGGTTCGGAAGCCGCGAGTTGCACCTTCCAGATCTTGATGCCGTCCCGGGTACAGACCTCCATGATCTTCTGGATGTACTTGAACGGCGTGTTGCGGTCGGCCCGGATCAGGATCGGGTCGTCGGGCAGCGGAATGCCCAGGGTCTCGTCCATCTCCACCTTCATGTAGGGGACGAACACGTCCTTCATCGTGTCGGCCAGCTTCCAGTAGAAGTCCGGCCGGCCGCGCCGGATCGGGTCGGTGCGGGCGCCCGGGTCCCACCGCGGGTGGTAGAGGATCTGGCGCTTCCAGACCACGTCGGACCACTCGATGTCGTCCGGGATCTCGACGCCGAAGGTCTGGCGGTACTGCTGCTTGACCCAGGACGGAACCCCGCCGGGCGGGAACCACCGGATGTTCAGGATCGGGCGGTTGTCGGGCGGGACGTCGTGGCCCGCCTGCTGGGCCACGGGCAGTTTCAGGTCCTCCAGCTCCTTCTTCGACATGTCGTTGACGATGATGAAGAAGATGATGAGGAGGAAGGTGAGGTCGATCATGGGGGTCATGTCGCCCTCGACTTCCACTTCGCCGCGTTTGCGTGCCATCGTGCTTTCCTCCTCTAGTCTAGGAGCTGGATCGGGTCACCCAAGGGGGATCACTCGACGCCGCGGAAGCGCTCGAAGAGGTCCTCGACCATGGCGCCGATCTCGATGCTCACGGTGGTGACCCGGTTGCGGAAGTAGGCGAAGAAGGCGGTGGTGGGGATGGCCACCATCAGGCCCTCCAGGGTGGTCACCAGGGCGAGCTGGATGTCGCCGGCGAAGTCCGCCGGGTTGACGCCGCCCTGGCCGGCCGAAGCGATCGTACCGAAGGCGCCGACCATTCCGAGGACGGTACCGAACAGACCCATCATCGGGCCGATACCGGCGATCAGGGAGAGCCAGCCGATCTTCTGCATGAGTCGGATGGTCTCTTCGTCCTCCATTTCCTCCACGGCCTTCTCGATGGTCTCGAAGGGGTGGCCGAGCTTGCGGATGCCGGCGGCGACGACCCGGGTGTAGTAGGTCGGGTTCGACTCACAGACCTCCAGGGCTTCCTGGTAGTTGCCCTCGGCGAACAGCTCCTCGACCTCGTCCACGATCTCCGGCGGCGCGAGCTTCTCGCGCTTGATCGTCATGAAGTGCTCGATGATCAGGGCCAGCGCCACGACCGACATCAGGATGATGATCGCGCCGATGACGCCCGAGGCCTTGATGGCGTCGAGGAAGGAGACCCCGGACTTCTTCGGGGCGGCGTCCTGGGCGAAGGCGACGCCCGCGGTGACGAGGAAGGCCACGAAGGCCGGGGGCAGGAGACGGAATCGGGACATGGGGTTGCTTCTTCGGAGGCTGTGCAGGCTGACGCGGGGGAGGAGGCCCCCGCGGGTCAGGGAAGGGGAATTCTAGCGGGCGTCACCCGGCGCGAGGAAGGTCATTCCTCGAGTCGGGCGCGGGCCTTGGCCGCCCAGGGCGTGCCCGGGTAGCGGTCGACGAGGCGCTGCCAGTAGCGGCGCGCCGCGGTGGGGTGGTCGCCGAGTTCGGCGGTGACGTCGCCGAGCTCCCACAGGGCTCGGGCCATGACGTCGGCCGCGGCCGGCAGCTCGGCCACGACGTGGCCCAGTCGCATCTGGGCGGAGCGCAGCTGGCCGGCGGCGCGCTCGCCGCGCGCCAGGCCGAGCAGGGCGGCGGCGCGGACGTCCACGTGGGTCTGGGGGTCGTCGAGCAGTCCCTGCCAGTAGGTGGCGGCGGCGTCGGGGCCTCCCTTGCGCTCGACCGCTTCGCCGAGCAGGATCTGGGCCTGGTCGCGGATGCGCAGCAGCCGGCTGCGGACTCCGCGGGGCAGGTCCGTGGCGGGCAGGCGGCCGGCGAGGTCGCGCAGGCGGGCCTCGGCGACCTCGGTCTGGCCGGCCTCGAGGAAGGCCCGACTGCGCTCCAGGTTGATCTCGGCTTCGAGCGACTTCGGCAGTCCCTTCTCGAAGGCCAGGTCCGAGAGGGCCTTGAGCAGGGCCACGGCGCCGTCGGTGTCGCCGGCGAGGACCGAAGCCCGGGCCTGGGCCAGCCGCGCCTCGGGGTACCACCACAGGTCGGGGTGGGCGTCGGCCCACTCCCCGAGGGCGCGCACCGCGTCGGCGCTGCGCCCGGGGTCGGTGCGGGCCCAGGCCAGGAGGGCCAGGCCCTTCTGCAGCTCCAGCCAAGGCTTCAGCCACGCCGGATCGTCACCGGCGGCCGCGCCGGCGGCGTCGAGCAGGTTGACCGCCATGTCGAAGTCGTTGGCCTCGAGCGCGGAGAAGGCGCGCTCGACCTGGGGGTCCGTCGGCCCGGGACGGACCTCCAGCACCTCGCCGGCGGGGATCTCGACCGAGCCGTCCCCTCCCTGGAGGACCACCTGGTCGAGGCCTGCGGAGACGAGTCGGCCGGAGACGGTGCTGCCGTCGGTGCGGACCACCCGGTCCTGGGCGGGCAGGGCCGCGAAGGGCAGGGCGAGGAGGAGGGCGGAGACGATCGTCATCGGATCAGTGGGCCTTGAGCCACTTCAGTTTGGCGGCGACGCTCGGGCCGGCGAACTCTTCCCCGAGGTCCGGAGCCTGACGCTCGAGGCCTTCGAGGATGCGCCTGTGGGCCCCGGCGTAGTCGGGGTCGACCTGACCCAGGCGGTAGGTCACGTAGATCTGCAGCACGCGCGCCTCCCACCACGGGGCGTAGCGGAAGGGGCTGATCGGGGGATCCTTCCGACCGGCCTCGTAGGACGCGATCTGGACCAGCTCGTTGGCGGCTTCGGCGGCCTCGGTGAGGGCCTCGGCCGTGCCCTCGCCGGGCACTTCCATGATGCGGCCGTCCTTCTCGACCAGGAAGCCGGCCTTGACCATGACGGTGAACTCCTTGACCCGGCGGTCGTTGGGGCGCGCCTGGCGCAGTCGGTCCACGATCGGTACGGCTTCGCCGACGCGCCGCTGTTCCAGCAGGGTGCGCACGAGTCGGACCTCCACGGCGAAGCGGTAGTCGTCGTTCAGCTCCGAGGCGTACTGGTCCAGGATGCGCCGCAGCAGTCCCTCGGCTTCCTCCCACTCGCCGAGCTGCAGGCGCAGGTCGGCTTCGGTGTAGAGGTTGGCCCAGGCCGGCCGCGTCGCCGCCTGGTTGTAGATGGACAGGTAGCGGACCGCCTTGGCCAGCGCCGCCGAGCGGTCGGCCGCGGTCTCGGCCGCGTTGGCCCGGTCCTGGAAGGACTTGTAGAGCTTGTACGCCGCCGAGGCCAGGCGCGTGGGCTTCGGTTCGCGCTCCTGGAGCGCGGCGAAGGCCCGCTCGGCTTCGTCGGGGCGCCCCAGCGCCAGCAGACCTTCGATCCTGAAGTCGAAGGCGGCGTCGGCGAGGTCCTTTTGCTCGGGGAAGCGCTCCTCGAAGCCCTCCAGGGCCTTCAGCATCTCTTCCCAGGCCTCGGTGTCGCCGAGCAGGGCCAGCTTGCGGTAGGTGCGTGCGAGGTAGAACGCCGCGGTCGGCACCTTCTCCTTGCGCGTCTTGCGCTCGAAGGGATCCTTGGGCGTGCGCTCCGGATCCGGAACCCACTCCTCGAGGTAGGTCTTCAGCAGGCGGATGGCCTCGTCGGCGTCCTCCCGGCGCCACTGGACGACGTCGTAGTGCGCGACGGCGCGTTGCACCAGTGCGGCCTCGGCGTAGCGACTGGCCTCGGGGATGCGTTCGTAGGCCTGGATCGCCTGGTCGTAGGCGCGCAGCGCCTCCTTCACCTTGGCCGGATCCGGTTCCTTGGCCTTGCGCAGCGCCGAGGCGAGCCCCTGCGCCACCTTGTAGCGCGTCTCGGCGTTGCGCCAGGCGATGCTGTCCGGGGTCGCGCCGCCGAACTCGGAGACCGCGCGACTCGCCTTCTCGGCCCACTCCGACAGGACCGCATCGCTGGGACGGGAGCGGTAGATGACGTCGGCCTTGGCCTGCCAGGCCTTGGCGCAACGCAGCCCGTACTCTTCGTCGGTGGGGTAGCGCTCGGCCCCGGTCTGGTAGGCCAACGCGGCGAGCATCGGGAAGTCCAGCGCGTTCCAGGAGCGCCCCAGGTAGTAGAAGGTCCGGGCGCCGAACTCGGCCTCGTCGGGCGAACCGGCGAGGCGCGCGACCAGGCTGCGGAACAGGGTGATGGCGCGCTCGTAGTCCTCGTTGAAGAACGAGCCCTCACCGGCCTGATAGACCAGGTCCAGCGGGATCTCGGCGTCGGGCGGGGCCAGCTCGATGGCGTGGGCCATGACCGCGTTGGCCTCGAGTCGGAGCAGACCGTTGGCGTTGTCGGTGGCGACCTGGTCGGCGATCTCCAACGCCTCGCGGATGCGGCCCTCGTCGGCCAGCTGCCGCGCCTGCATCAGCTGGATGCGGAAGCCGGGCTCGGAGACGGTGACGCCGGAATCGCGCAACCACGACTCGAAGTCGTCGAGGACCTCCTGGAACCGCTCTCGGGGCCCGGTCTTCTCCAGCAGCTGGAGCAGGCCGAAGTACGCGTCCTGGACGACGTCGCCGTAGTAGCCGCGGCTGCTCGGGTCGAGCTCGGGGCTGTCGAGGTACTCCTTGCCGGTCTCGACGACGTACACGTAGTAGTCCTCGGCGTCGGAGTACTCGCCGCGCAGGGCGTAGGCGTCGCCGGTCAGTTTGTAGGCCCGCAGGCTCGCGACCGGCCCCGCGACCAGGGCGAAGCTCTCCAGGTGCGACAGCGCCTGCTGACTGTACTGGTCGCGTTCCAGCGAACCCGGCGGGTACAGCCGGGCCCAGGCGATGTAGGTCATCGCGCGGAAGAACTGCGGGAAGTAGTAGTACTCGGCCTGGGCCGAGGTGTTCTCCTTGAGCGGATCGTTGCCCGGCAGGTTCTCCCACCAGTCGATCAGCGAGTTCATCGCGCGCAGCGCGGTCTTGAAGAAGGGCTCGGCGAACTCGAGCACCTCCTGGCGCTGCTCCTCGGTCAGCTCTCCGCTCAAGACCAGCTTCTCGACGTTCTGGGCGAAGGCGTAGGCGGTGGAACTCAACCGCGACTGCGCGCGTTGCGCCACGGCGCCCGCGGATTCGTCCTCGGTGATGCGTCCGTAGGCCTCGCCGGTCCGGGCCAGGAGCTCCAGCCGCTGCAGCGGATCGCGCTCGCGGTCGGCCTGGGCCTTGAGCACGTCGGCGAGCACCAGGTCGAGCTCGGCGCGCTCGGCTGCCGTGTCGGCCTTGGGGCGCTCCGCCTCGACGATGCGTTCGGCCCAGTGGGGGAGGCCGAAGTCCTTGGCGACGACGCGGGCCACGTCCGCGCTCTTGCGGATGGAGAGGTCGAAGTCGGGTTCCTGGACCGCGGCGAGCAGGCCCAGAGTGACGCCGGCCGTGAGGGCGAGCATGTTCCCTGGTGCGATGGGGATGTCGGAGAAGGGCGGAAAGGAAGACGGCCGGAGACGACGCGGCGTCTCCGGCCGTCGGGACGGACCTAGAAGCCGCTCGGGAGCGGGCTCGGTTCGTGTTCCTGCGGGATGACGATGTTGGCCGTCAGCAGGATGATGAGGCGGCGGTAGCTCTCGTAGTTGCCCTGACGCGAGAAGAAGTAGGACAGGACCGGGATCTGCCCCAGGAAGGGCACGGTCGAGATCATCTCCTGCTGGTCGGCGATCTTCATGCCGCCGAGCATCAGGGTGCCGCCGTCCGGTACGAAGGCGCGGGCCCGGATCTTCTGCAGCTCGAGCTCGGGCAGCATCATGGTGACCGGGCTGCCGGTGCCGAGCGAGGTCTGGAAGGTCGGGATGGGCCGCTTCAGGGTGGCCACGGTCGGCCGCGCGTCGATCCAGACGAAGCGGCGGTCGGCGGTGACCACGGGGCGCACGTCGAGGTAGATGCCGTCGTTGGCGACCCGCACGATGGGGTCGGCGATGGCGGCGGCCGAGGCGATCTCGACGTTGAAGTCGGCGACGTAGCTGATCTGGTTGGCGACGACCAGGTTGGCCCGCGCCGTGTTGTAGACCATCAGCTTGGGCTGGATGACCAGCTCGCTCCGCTTCGACTTCTCCACCGCACGCAGGATCATCTCCAGCTGGGTGTCGTCGAGCCAGGTGTACTGCAGCGACAGGCCGCCGGTGTTGGTCAGCACCGCGTCGTCACCGAGCGCGGTGTCGTACAGGTTCTCGGTGCGGCCGAGGATGTTGATGTCGTCGCTGGCTTCGCGGAAGAAGGCGCCGGGATCGTTGCCGGTGCCGATGGTGCCCGGCGCGTTGGGCGCACCGAAGTCGGTGCCGAAGTCGTCGAACACGTTGCTCGTGCCCTTGCCGGGGACGCCGACCGTGGAGTCGTTGCCGAGGCCGCGGAAGTCCACGCCGATGTCCTGCAGGAAGCTGTCCTCGACCTCGAGGAAGCGCACCGTCACCTCGACCATGATGTTGGCCGGCTTGCGCAGGTCCTCCAGCAGCTGGGCCACCTGCTCCTGGACCTCACGGGTGTGGCGCACGATCAGGGTGCCGTGCTCCACGGTCACCGTCTTCTGCTCGCCGTCCCACGAATCCGGCTCGATGACCTCCTGGATGGTCTCCAGGAGTTCGTCCTCGGTCAGGATGTTGGCCTCGGGTTCGGGCAGTTCCTCGGGCTCGGTGTCGATACCGCCGGACGGCACCAGGTTGAGCTCGGGCAGCACGAAGTCCTGCACCGGGCGCACGATGTCGCGCACCTCGTACTGGCGGGTCACCAGGTCGGTCTCGGCCTCCTCGGCGGTGACCACGTAGACCGCGCCGTTGCGGATGACGAACCGCACCTCGCGGTTGGTCAGGTCCTCCAGGATGGTCAGCAGCCGCGACACCGGGATGGCCTCCTTGAACACCAGGTTGATGGTCTTGAGGTCCTCGTCCACCTCGTCGCGCACGGTGGGGGAGACCACGAAGTTCACCCCGGCCAACGACGACAGGTTGCGCGCGATCTCCTCGAGCGGCATGTCCTCGAAGCGGGGCACGACGCGGGTCTCGTCCAGCGCGGCCTGGATGGAGGCTTCGACCGGATCGGCGCGTTCCTCCTCCAGTGCGTCGTCCAGCGGCTTGCGCTTGTCCACGACGTTGCGCCAGTAGGAGACGTCGAACTCGAGGCTGGACTTCGGCGGCACCACGTCCTCACGGAGCTCGTCGAAGGTCTTCTGCCACTCCCAAGCGAACTCCTCCGAGGTCTTCTCCGCGCGGTCGGCCATGGCCGCGTCCAGGGCGATGCGGCGCAGCTCCTCGGCCTCGGGGTTGCGCGGGTCCGCCTCGAGCAGCGCGTCGAGCGTCTCGACCGCGTCGTCGTAGAACCCCTTCTGGAATTGGGTGTTGGCCTGCTGCAGCAGGGTGCGCACGTAGTTCTCGCGGTACTCCTCGCGGGCGCGGCGCTCGGCGGCGGCCTCCTCGGCGGCGGCCGCGGTCTCGGCGGCGAGCCGCGCCGACTCGGCCGACGCCCGCGCCTGCTCCGCCTCCTGGAGGCGCGCCTCGACCAGCTGCAGGTCCACCCAGCCGCCGCCGGCGGTGGGGTTGACGGCGAGCGCCTCGCGGGCGGCGCGGTACGACGCGATGGCGGCGTCGTAGTCGCCGGCGGCCATGGCGCGGTCGCCTTCGGTCAGCAGCCCCTCGATGCGGATGCGCTGCGCCTGGCGCCGCCGTTCCGCCTGGCCGAGGGCGTCCTCGGACGACTCCCACTCCCAGGGCTGGCCGGCGAGGGCGGACTGGGCGCGCCGCAGCCCGTCGCGGGCGGCGACGTTCGCCGGGTCCAGGCGCTGCGCCTCGGCGTACTGGATCGCGGCGCCCTGGTAGTCGCCGCGCAGGAAGGCGTCGTCGCCGAGCTCCACGTACAGCCGTGCGAGCTCCTGACGCTTCTCCTTCTGCGCCGCGACGCGGTCGAGGAGTTCCCCGCCGTCCTGGTCGGCGGCGCCCGCTCCGGGCTCCTGTCCGAAGGCCATCTCGGTGGACTCGGTCCAGGCCGACTCGTCGGTGGGCGGCTCGTCTCCGGCGTCGGAGGACGAGCAGGCGAGGAGCAGGGGCAGGAGGCCCAGCGACAGGGCCGGGAGCAGCAGGAGGGACTTTCCGGGGGAGCGCATCGTGCAGTCGTAGGGGGAAGCGAGCTCGGGTGACGCGGGGGCGCGGCACCGCCCGCCTCGGGAAGGGAGGTGGAATCTTAGCGACCCCGCCGCCTCTGTCCATCGTGGAATGACCGGAGGAGGGCCGGACCGGCCTCGAGGCCCGGGCCGTGGGTCGGCCCCATGCGTCTCGGGGCGCACGGCGCCGGGACGGGTAGGGCCCCGACGCTCCGGGAGCCGCCGCGGCGGCGACCCCCATCCCTCCGTGGAGCGTCCCCGGCTTCTAGCGGGTCGGTCCGCTCCGGTTTCCCGTCCTTTCCACGGGCGGGCGCAGCCCGAGGTGGCGGAGGACCGCCTGGAGATCCGCCCAGCACGCGGCCTTGGCGGCCGGATTCCGCAGGAGGTAGGCCGGGTGGTAGGTGGCGACCACCGGGGGGCCGCCCCCGGGGCGTTCCAGCACCCGACCGCGCAGCGCCCCGAGCGGGGCGGTGCTGCCGAGGAGGGTCTGGGCGGCGTGGCGGCCGAGCGCGAGCAGGAGTTCGGGACGGACCAGTCGGATCTGCTCCTCGAGCCAGGGCGCGCAGGCGTCGCGTTCCTCGGGCTCGGGGTCGCGGTTGCCGGGCGGGCGGCACTTGAGCACGTTGGCGACGAAGACCTCGCGGCGGGACAGCCCGAGCCCGCGCTCCAGGATGCGGTCCAGCAGCTGGCCGGCGGGGCCGACGAAGGGGCGGCCCTCGCGGTCCTCCACCGCGCCGGGGCCCTCGCCGACGACCATGAGGCGCGCCGTCGCGGGCCCTTCTCCGGGCACGGCGTGGGTCCGCAGCGCGCCCAGCGGGCAGCGGCGGCAGGCCGCGACGCCGGCGGCCACTGCGGCCAGGGCCGCGGCGGCGTCGTCCGCCGGGGCCGCGTCCCCGGTCGCCGCGGCGGTCCCGGCCGCCGTCGCTGCGCCGCCGTCGCCGCCCGCGGACGCGGGCCGGGCCAGCGGCGAGGCCCCGGCGCGGGCCAGCTGTCCCAGGAGCTCGGCCAGGGCGAGCCTCGGGTCGGGGTCGGCGGAGGGGGCGGGCACGGCCCCAGTTTGCCTTTTCCCGAGGCCCTGCGTATCCTCGCCGTCCCACCGCGATGGCACCCAGGAAACGGCACCTCCTGGACCTCCTGCGGGAACGGGAGGCGACCGGGAGCGGCGCCGAGGGCGGCGCCCCGGCACCCCGCACGGCCCCCCGGCCCCGGAACGGTCCCCTCCTCCCGGCGTGGGCGGCCTACGCCGCGCTCGGGTTGGCCGCGGTGCTGGTCCTCGCGTTGGGCCTGCGCTTCCTCGGCGGCGGGGCTTCCGGGGGCGACGCGCCCGAGCCCGGCGCCGCTGCGTCCGGCGTCTCCTCCGCGGCCGGGTCGGGAGCGGAGCCCGCCGCCGGGGCCCGCCCCTACGGCGTCCTCGCCATCACCTTCTCCGGAGAGGAGAACCTCGAGCGGGCGCAACAGGTCGCCGCCGAACTCATGTATGATCTCGGGTTCCCGGACGTCGGGATCCGCCGTCTCCGCGACGGCGACCGGGTGTTCTACGAGGTCTACGTCGGCCGAGCCGGCAGCCCCTCCGAGCTGGAGGACCTGTTGCAGCGGCTGCGCACGACCTCGCCGCCCTCCCGGCCCGGGGAGACCCCGTTCGCCGACGCCCTCGTCAAGCGCATCCCGAGTACGTCCTAGCCCGCTCCTCCGAGACCCGAGCGCCATGTCCATCCACAAGTCCCTGCGCGTCCGCCGCGGCGCCCTCGCCGAGCGTTCCGTCCTGACCCGTCGCGAGCGGGTGGACCGTCTCCTCTCCGAGGGCAAGTTCGAGCCCGGCGCCTCGCCGATCGGCCTGCCCAAGGTGCGGACCCGCTTCAAGGTCCTGACCCGCAAGCAACTGAAGGCGCTGGCCGCGGCCGAGGCCGCCGCAGCCGCCGCCGCGGCCGCCGGCGACGAGGCCGACGAGAGCGGCGAGGCTGCGGACGCGTCCTCGCCCGAGGCCGAGGGCTGATTCCCCGGCCATGGCCGACCCCGGCCTCCACCTGGACGAGCTCTTCGTCAGCCTCCAGGGCGAGGGGGCGGAGCTCGGGCGCGTCCACGCCTTCCTGCGTCTCGGCGGCTGCCCGCTGCGCTGCCGCTACTGCGACACGCCGCGGTCGTGGCGTCGCCGCGGCGTCTGCGAGGTGCACCGCCGCGGCGGGATCGAACGCCGCGACAATCCCCTTCCCGGCGCCGAGGCGCTGGACCTGCTCGCCGAACTGTGCCGCGAGCGCGGGCTCGACCCGGCGTCGGTGCCGTTGGCGGTGACCGGGGGCGAGCCGCTGGAGCAGGCCGAGGCCCTGGCCGCGGTCCTGCCGCGCTGGCCCGGACCGCGGCTACTCGAGACCGCCGGCGTCCTGCCCGAGGCCCTGGCCCGGTTGCTGCCCCACCTGGACCTGGTCAGCCTCGACTGGAAGCTGCCCTCGACCCTGTCCGCGGGCGAGGACCTGCTCGCCCCCGCGGCCTGCCTGGCCCTGGCGCGCGCCCAGCCGCTGCTCGGGCTGTGGGTCAAGGTGGTGGTCCTCGCCGACACCCCGGACGCCGAACTCCGCGCCGCGCTCGAGCGGCTCGCCGCCCGGGCGCCCGGGGTCCGGGTCCACCTGCAGCCGGCGACGCCGACCCCGCGCGGCCCCGAGCCGCCCGCGGCCGAGCGCCTGCTCGACCTGGCGGCGGCCGCCGCCGACCTCGACCTGGACCTCCGGGTCGTGCCCCAGCTCCACCCGGTCCTCGGCGTGCGATGAGTCGCGCATCCTCCTCCGCCGAGTCCTCCTCCGCCGCCGAGGGGCGGGACCCGGGCCGCCGCCCGGTCGTCGCCCTGGTGGGGCGGCCGAACGTCGGCAAGAGCTCGCTGTTCAACCGCATCCTCGGCGAGCGCCGCGCCATCGTCGAGCCGACCGCCGGCGTCACCCGCGACCGCCTGGTGCTGCCCGCCCTCCTCCCCGGGCCCGAACGCTGGGTGGACGTGATGGACACCGGCGGCATCGGCATCGTGGACGAGGCCGACCTGGCCCGCTCGGTCGAGGTCCAGGTCCAGAGCGGCATCCACGCCGCCGACCTGGTGCTGTTCCTGGTGGACGCGCGCGAGGGGCCGACGCCGCTCGACGCCGAGGTCGCCCGCCAGCTGCGCCGCGCCGGGGCCGAGGTGCTGCTGGTCGCCAACAAGTGCGAGACCGAGGCCGCCCGCGGCAACCTGCTCGAGTTCACCGCGCTCGGCTTCGGCGAGCCGCACCCGGTGTCGGCCCAGGAGGGGCGGGGCCTGCTCGACCTCTACGACCGGGTGGACGAGCGGCTGCCGCCGGGCCTCGGCCGGCCGCCCGCCGAGGACCGGCTCCGGCTGGCCATCCTGGGGCGGCGCAACGTCGGCAAGAGCAGCTTCGTCAACGCCCTGCTCGGCGAGGAGCGGGTGGTCGTCAGCGACCTGCCCGGCACCACCCGCGACGCGGTGGACGTGGACGTGGACTGGAAGGTGCCCTTGACCCTGGTGGACACGGCCGGTCTGCACCGCAAGGGTTCGCTGTCGCATCCGGTCCAGTTCTTCTCGCTGACGCGCAGCGACCAGGCGCTGCGCCGCGCCGACGTGGCGCTCCTGTTCCTGGACGCGACCGAGGGGGTCGCGCGGTTGGACCAGGGGCTCGGCCGCGCCATCCGCGACCGCTACAAGCCGACGGTGGTGGTGGCGACCAAGTGCGACCTCGTGCCCGAGATGCGCCCGCGCGACTTCCGCGACCGGGTGGAGCACCAGCTGCCGCACCTGAAGGACGCGCCCATCGTGCTGACCTCCAGTCCGCGGCGGCGCGGGTTGACCCGGGTGCTCGACGAGGCGGTGGCGCTCCACGAGGAGGCCTCGCGCAGCGTCGGCACCGGCGAGCTCAACCGCGTGCTGGAGCGCATCATGGATCGGCTGCGCTTCCGCGGCCGCAGCGAGCGCCCCCGCATCTTCTACGGCACCCAGATCCAAGCCGCGCCGCCGACCTTCCTGCTGTTCGTCAACCGCAAGCGGCTGTTCACCAAGGAGGCGCTGCGCGCGCTGCAGAACGCGCTCAAGCGCGAGCTCGGCTTCCCCCGGGTCCCGGTCCGCATCGTCCTCCGCGAACGCGAGCGCAGCCCCTCCAAGAAGGGCTAGAATCGGCGCATGGGACGACGTTCGCCATGGTCCTGGGGTGCGGTCGCGTTGCTGCTCCCGCTGACGACGTTCGGCTGCGCGCTCGGCGGCGACGGCGGCCGCGACGCGGGCGCGGCCTGGGTCGAGGCGGTGGTGGACCCGGCGCCGCCGCGCCGCGACCTGCTCGAGATGGGGCTGATGGCCATGGTCCAGGCCGGCTACCCCGGCGCCGAGGTGGACGAGGCCCGCGACGCGGTGGACTCCGAGTGGCGCACCAACCTCCAGCCCTTCGCCCGTGAGGGCACGCGGCGGCGCGCCACGCTGGTCTTCGAGCCGCGCTCCGAGGGTGGTTTCCTCGCCCGGGCGCGGGTGGAGTTGCAGGTCAACCAGGAACTGGAGGATCCGCTCAACCCCTACGCCGCCCGGTGGGAGCCGGCCGGCGAGGACCCGGCTGCGGCGCGGGTCGTCCTCCAGCACCTGCTGTCGCTGGTCGCTACGGGAGGCGTCCCGGCTGCGGCGGGAGGGCGGCGATGAGTTCCTGGAGCCTGCACCGCGCCGCGGACCGCTGCGAGGCCTGCGGCCACCGGTTCGCGACGGACGAGACCCTGTTCTCGCTGCTGCGCCTGCGCGACGAGGACGGGCTGGCCCGCGTGGACCTCTGCACCAGCTGCTTCGGCGACCGCGACGTCTCCGAGGACGTGTCGTGGTGGCGCACCCGACGCCGCGAACACGGCGGACGCGCGCTGCGGGTGGACTTCCAGGCCCTGCTCGGTCTGCTCGAGGGGCTGGTCGCCGACGGCCGCGACGACCGACTGGACCTCGCCTACCTCCTGGCCCTGCTCCTGGTGCGGCACCGACGGTTGCGCCTGTTGCGGGTCGAGCGCGCCGCCGGGCGCGAGCTCCTGGTGCTGCGCAAGGTGCGCTCCACCCAGGCGTGGCGGGTGCCGGTGCGCGAGCTCGACGAGGACCGCCGCCGCAGCCTGGCCGGCGCCCTGACCGAACTCCTCGGCGAGGCCGACGAGGTCGCCGCGGAGGGCGGCGAGGCGGCGCCGGACGCCGCGGAGGGGGCCGCGGGGTGCGGAGAGGAGCCGGGTGGGGGAGCCGCCCCCGGCGCGCAGGCTGCCGTCGAGGCCTCCAGGACCGCGGCGGCGGAGGCTCCGAGGGCCGGCCCGGGAGAGCGCAAGTGATTGCCTTGGAAAGAGTTGCGCAAAGAGAGAAGACCCGGGGCCAAGGCTCCGGGTTTTCTCTTGACGCATCCCGGTGGGGCGGCAGAATATCCGAGTGGGGCGGAAAGGGGCCAATTCCCAATCCTCCCCCGCACCGGAACGCTCCATGGGTCTCTTCACCGGCGAATACGAGCACAAGCTGGACGCCAAGAACCGCGTCTTCGTGCCGCGCCGTCTGCTCGACCAGATCGACGACCCCCAGGAGCGCAAGCAGTTCCAGCTCGTCCACACCGACGAGCGCTGCCTGACCCTCTTCACCGATTCCGGATTCCGGAACTGGATCCGCACCTTGCAGCACGGCCAGCGCACGCTGGCCGAGCGGCGTCGCTTCAACCGCCGCGCCGGCGCCAAGGCCCAGCCCGTCCCGCTGGACGCGCAGGGCCGGATCACCATCCCGCAGGAGTATCGCGAGGAACTCGGTCTCGGCGACGAGGTCCTCGTGGTCGGCGCGCTCGATTGGATCGAGATCTGGGACCCCCAGGTCTGGCGCGACCAGGAGCTGCCCGAGGCGGACGCCGAGTTCCGCGAGTCCACCCGTTCCCTTCCCGCCGACCGAACCTTCCATCCGGAGTAGCGCCGTGATCCTCGTGAGTCGTCATCTCGAACCCCCGAACCCTTCGCCCCAGCCCTCCCGCCACCAGCCGGTGCTGCTGGAGGAGACGGTGCGCCTCCTCGCCCCCGAGCGCGGCGGTTTCTTCGTGGACGCCACCGTCGGCGGCGGAGGGCACGCCGAGGCCCTGCTGGCTGCGTCGCCCGAGGTCCGGCTGCTGGCCCTCGACCGCGACGCCACCGCCTTGGAGCGCGCCCGGATGCGGCTCGAGCGCTTCGGCGACCGCGTCGAGTTCGTGCACGCGCCGTTCTCGGCGTTGGCCAGCCTGCTCGGGCCGGAACGCGTCGGCGCGGTGGACGGTCTGCTGGCCGACGTCGGCGTGTCCAGCGACCAGCTCGACGAGCGCCAGCGCGGGTTCTCGTTCCAGCAGGACGGGCCGCTGGACATGCGCATGGACCGCACCACCCAGAAGACCAGCGCCGCGGTGCTGCTGGCCAACGCCGGCGAGGACGAGCTCGAGACCTGGTTGCGCGAGTACGGCGAGGAGCGCTGGTCGCGGCGCATCGCCCACGCCATCGTGAAGCAGCGCCGTTTCGGACCGCTGCTGCGGACCTCGCAGCTGGCCGACCTCGTCGCCCGCACCGTGCCCGGAGGCCGCGGCGGCATCCACCCCGCGACGCGGACCTTCCAGGCGTTGCGCATCGTGGTCAACCGCGAGCTCGACGAGCTCGACGCGCTCCTGGAGCAGGCCCCCGAACTGCTCGCCCGCGACGGCCGCTTCGCCGTGATCTCGTTCCATTCGCTCGAGGACCGGCGCGTCAAGGAAGCCTTCCGCGCCGAGGTCCGCGGCGGCCGCGCCGAGGACCTGGCGCCGCGCGGCGTGGTCCCGAGCGCCGCCGAGAAGCGCGCCAACCCGCGCAGCCGCTCCGCGCGTCTGCGCGCCCTCCGTCGCCTCTGACCCTCCCTCCGCCGCCGCCCCGCTCGGTCCCTCCCTCGCCGTGTCCCGCGAACTCGCCGCCCTCCTGCTCTTCGCCGTGTGCGAACTGCTGGTCGGGCTCGGTCTGCGCAGCGAGGCGCTGGCGTCGCGGGCCCGGGCCGAGGCCGCGTTGCGCCGCGCCGGCGCCGCCGAGCGCCGCGCCGAGGACGCCGAGGCGCTCTGGGCCGTGCTCACCGCGCCGGCCCGGCTCGAGGGGCGCGAGCCCGCCGCGCCTCCGGTCGCGGGCGCCGAGCCCACCGCCCCGCCCGCGCCCTGACCCCGCCCGTCCCGGTCCCCCGCCCTCCACACCGTCCCGTTCCCCCCGCCGCCTCCACTTCCGT
>JALUVI010000099.1 GCA_027020785.1 Planctomycetota bacterium
GCTCGCCGGTCGTTGGACATACCCGCTTCGCGGACATGTCCAGACCCCGAACCGATGACGTAGTCGCCTGACGAAGAAAACTCCTCTGTCATCCCCCGCGCACCGTTGCGCGGGCCGACAACAGAGGAGCCAACATGTCTGCCGTCTATTCTCGCATGAATTCCGACCTGCGTCTGCGCCGTCTCTCCGCCGGGACCCGTGCGCAGTACCTGCGCCACTGCAAGCGCTTCCTGAACAAGCAGGGCGACCGCGACATCGCCGCGGTCGGCGAGCCCGAGGTCCGCGCGTACCTGCACGAGCTCGTCGAGGTCCACCGCGTCAGCCCCTACGACCAGAAGATGGCGGTCGCCGCGCTGAAGTTCCTCTTCGAGCGTACGCTCGCCCGACCGGAGGTCACCGCCACGATCCCGTGGCCCAAGATCCCCGAGACCCTGCCGACCGTGCTGTCCCGGGCCGAACTCGTCGAGCTGCTGCGGCACGTGCCCAACCGGGACCAGCGGATCGCGCTGCTGTGCATGTACGGCAGCGGGCTGCGCATCTCGGAGGCGTGCCGTATTCGGGCCGAGGACATCGACAGCGCCCGCGGCGTGCTGCTGGTGCGGCGGGGCAAGGGCAACAAGGACCGCCAAACGGTGCTGCCCGACCGCCTGCTGGCCAACCTGCGGCAGTGGTGGCGTCAGCGGCCGGTGAAGAACTCGCCCTGGCTGCTGCCGAGCCGTCGGTCGAAGAGCGGGCACATCACGCCCCACTACGTCGCCAACGGCCTCAGGGCGGCGGTGCGTGCGGCCGGCATCCACCGTCCCGGCATCACGCCGCACACGCTGCGCCACAGCTTCGCCACCCACATGCTGGAGGCCGGCGTCGACACCCGGGTCGTGCAGGCCATGCTCGGGCACCGCAACATCCGGACGACCACCCGCTACGCGCAGGTTCGCACGGACCTGATCGCCCGGGTGCCCGACCCGCTGCAGCTGCTGGCCGACGCGGTGACCCGGCGCTGACCCGCGGTGGCCGCGTCCTTCCGACCGCCGGTGCGGGCGGGGGCGGGCGACGACGGACCCCGGCTCGCGGACATCTTCCGCCGCCACGGTCCGCGGCTTCTCGCCGATGATCGCCTGTCCCCGCGCCGTCACCGGGTCCTGCAGACCATCCTGAAGTGCCGAACCGCGGCGCTGGGCGGACACCTCTACGTCTGCGACCGCTGCGGCCACCGCGTGCCGGTCTACAACTCCTGCCGCAATCGGCACTGCCCGACCTGCCAGTCGCTGGACCAGGCGCGGTGGATCGCCGCCCGCACCGAACGGCTGCTGCCGGTGGGCCACCACCACGTGGTCTTCACCCTGCCGGCGCAGCTTCGACCGCTCGCGCGCCGACATCCCCGCCAAGTGTACGGGGCGCTCTTCACGGCGGCCTCGCGGACCCTGGAGCTGCTCGCCAAGGACGTGCTCGGCGCTCGCCTCGGGATCACCGCCGTGCTGCACACGTGGACCCGTACGCTCGACTTCCATCCGCACCTGCACTGCATCGTCACCGCCGGCGGCCTCGCGCTCGACGGCAGCCGGTGGGTCGAGCGCACCCGCTACCTGTTCCACGTCGACCGCATGAAGGCGGTCTTCCGCGGTCGCCTGCTCGCCGAGCTGCAGCGTCTGCACCGGGGCAACGACATCGTGCTCGACGGCGACGAGTACGACGCCGACGCTTGGGGCCGACTGGTCCGCGCGCTGCCGCCGCCCGGCAAGTGGGTCGTGTACGTGCAGCCGCCCTTCTCGCGCTCCACTCACGTCGTGAAGTACCTCGGACGCTACACCCACCGCGTCGGCATCTCCGACGCCCGCCTGATCGCCGCGGACGACCGCGGCGTCACCTTCCGCACGCACGGCGACGACCACATCACCCTGCCGCCCGACGTCTTCCTGCGCCGCTTCCTGCAGCACGTCCTGCCCCGGGCCTTCCACAAGATCCGCCACTTCGGCCTGTACTCGTCGGCCCACCAGCGCCCCGACTCCGGGCTGTGGCGCCGGGCGCGCGATCTCATCGCAGCGCCCGACACCGATCCCCTCGACCCCCCACCGGACACCGACACCGACACCGACGCGCTCGCCCTGCTCCACGCCCTCACCGGCATCGACCCCCTGCAGTGCCCGGCCTGCGAGCGCGGTCGGCTGCACCCCCGGCCGCTGCCCCGGCCCCGCGCGAGGGCGCCGTGACGATGGCCCGCGCCGCTCGCGGGGCCGCTGTCGCCGACGCGACCAGCGCAACGCCCCGGTGCGCCCCGGGTCGCGTCCGGCCGTGCCGAATCCGGGGTCGGACGCCGCCGGGCGCGTCAGCAGGCGCCTGCGCGCAACCCGCGCGGCCCAATCCTCCCCCAACCACTCCCCTGCCCGGGAGGATTGGGCCGCGCCGCCGCGCGGGTGGATGCAGACCCGCGCCGCGACCCCCGATGAAATCCCCATAGCCCGCGGTAGCCCGACGGCGGGTACGTCCAACGGCGGATAGCGAAACGGCACCAGGCTGTGCAGCGCTTCGCGCACCCGAGGTCTGTGCGAGGTGGTGCCGTTCCGCTGATCCGCTATTCGTTTTTCGTGCTCGTGGGGGGCGTTGT
>JALUVI010000100.1 GCA_027020785.1 Planctomycetota bacterium
GTGCTCGAGCACGGGCGTTTCGTCCACGGCCCGGAGATCGGCGAGCTCGAAGCCGCGCTGACCGCCGTCCTCGGCGTGCCGCACGTGGTCGGGTGCTCGAACGGTTCCGACGCCCTGGTCCTGGGGTTGCGGCTGTGCGACGTCGGGCCCGGCGACGAGGTGGTGGTGCCCGCGTTGACCTTCTTCGCCACCGCAGGCGCGGTGGCCCGGGTCGGCGCCGTCCCGGTGTTCGCCGACGTGGACCCCGAGACCCTGACCCTCGACCCGGAGGATGCGGCGCGGCGGGGCGGGCCCCGGACCAAGGCCGTGGTGCCGGTCCACCTCTACGGTCGGCCGGCCCCGGTGGGAGCGTTGCGCGAGGCGGTGGAGTCCGCAGCCGGTCGGCCGGTGGCCGTGGTGGAGGATGCCGCCCAGGCCATCGGGGCGGCGAGCGAAGAGGGGTCGGTGGGCGCGTTGGGGCGCGCCGCCGGCTGGTCGTGCTTCCCGACCAAGAACCTCGGCGCCGCGGGTGACGCCGGTTTCGTGACGGTCGGTGACCCGGCCGACGCCGAGCGGGCGAGGCGGCTGCGGGAGCACGGCGGCGGGCGGCGCTACCACCACGACGAGGTGGGCTACAACTTTCGCATGGATACGCTGCAGGCCGCGGCGCTCCTGGAGTTGCTCCCCCGGTTGCCCGGTTTCACCGCGGCGCGGCGCGAGGGGGCCCGGCACTACCGTGAGCTCCTCGACTCCGCCGGGCTCGGCGTCGAGGCCGGCGGTCCGGTGAGCGTGCCGCCGGACCATCCGGGCCACGTCTACCACCAGTTCGTGGTGCGCGTGCCGGAGCGCGACCGGGTGCGCGCTGCGATGGCCGAGCGCGGGGTGTCCACTGCGGTCTACTACCCGCTGGGGTTGCACCTGCAGCCCTGTTTCGCCGACCTCGGAGGTCGTGTCGGCGACCTGCCCGAGACCGAGCGGGCGACCGCGGAACTCCTGGCGCTGCCGATCCATCCCGGCGTCACCGCCGCACAGCGCGAGGAGGTCGTCGCGGCGTTGCGCGAGGCCCTCTCCTGACCTTCCCGCCGTCGGCGGGGCGAGGCGGTCAGAGTGAGGTCAGGTCGTGCGTCGCCAGCCAGTCCTGGAGGCGCTGCAGCTCGGCTTCGAGCCGGTCCACCAGGTCCGGGACCTGGTCCAGGTGCTCGGAGCGCGCCATCTCCTCGACCAGGGCGGCGAGGTCGCGGATGCCGTTGGCCCCGAGGTTCGCCGACGAGCCCTTGATGGCATGGGCGGCGGTGTCGAGGAGGTCGGGGCGGCCGCTCTGGATGGCCTCTCGCAAGGTCTCCATGCGGGGGTCGAGTTCCTGGAAGAACTCCTCGAACAGCTCGAGGACGGCCTCGGACTCGCCACCGAAGAGGTCGGTGAGCTCGGCGACGCGTTCGGGGTCGAGGGGGGACGAAGGGACGGGGATGGACATGGCGGCTGGGGGGAGCCTGGGCTCTATCGGCCGGGCGCTGCGGGTTCCTTGAGCTGCCGGGCTCCGCTCGGAAACTGGCCCCGCCGGGTGGGTCGTCGTCCTCGGGACAGGGAACGGCTCTCGGCGCCTGTCCGTGACGACGCACCTCTCCTGGGGCGGGGCCTCTCCGGCCTCGCCGGGGGCCGGTGGGGTCCTCGGTGAGGCTCCATCCTGCCCCGCGGGCGCCGTCTTCCGAGCTGCGGTAGGAGAGGAGACGCACCAGGGCGGTGGCGGTCACACTCCACCGGCGCCGACCCAGGCTCCGGGGCCAGTTTCCGGCGCGCCAAGGCCTTCGCAAGCCTGCGTCGCCCCTGGCCTTCCGCCCTTCGGGGCCGGTTCGCGGGTCAGCCGTCGTCCGTCGTACGGGGGGCGGGGCGGCCCTTCAGCACCTTGCGCCAGGTCCACAGGTTCAGGGACACCAGCCCGATCCAGGCCAGGGCGAGCCCCCACTCGCCGAGAGCGTTGAGCTCGACGGGGGGCGAAGGGGCTTCGAGGAGGAGGACGAACACCGTACCCCTACTTGTAGACCTTCATGCGCCCCGATTTCAACAGGTCCTCGTACTCGCGCAGCTCGCGGGCGACCACGCCCTTGAGGAGGTAGAGCCCGAGGATGTTCGGGAAGGCCATCACCAGGATCATCAGGTCGCCGAACTCGAGCACGTTCGTCGCGCTGGTGATGCTGCCGAGGACGACGAAGACCAGGAAGAGGATCTTGTAGCTCATCGAGGCCTTTTCGCCGAAGAGCTGGGCCCAGCAGCGCTCCCCGTAGTACGACCAGGAGATCATCGTGCTGAAGGCGAACAGGACCACCGCAACCAGCAGGACGTAGGGGAACCAGACGTTGATGTGCAGGAACTCCACCGTGCCGAAGGCGGCGCGGGTCAGGGCGGCGCCCTCCTTGCCGGCGACCATGTCCGAGAACGGCCCGGCCGGGTCGTAGACGCCGGTGATGACGATGACCAGGGCGGTCATGGTGCAGACCACGACGGTGTCGATGAAGGGCTCGAGCAGCGCGACGATGCCCTCGCGGACCGGGTACTCGGTCCTAGCCGCCGAGTGGGCGATGGCGGCCGAGCCGACGCCGGCCTCGTTCGAGAACGCGGCGCGTTGGAACCCGGTGATCAACGAGCCGATGATGCCGCCGTAGAGGGCCTTGGAGTGGAAGGCGCCCTCGAAGATCTCGGCGAAGGCGGCGGGCACGTGCCCGAGGTGGGCGACGATCACGATCAGGCTGGCGAGGACGTAGATCGAACACATCGTCGGCACGATCTTCTCCGCGGTCTGAGCGATGCGCCGGATGCCGCCGATGATCACGACGCCGACGAAGAACGCCATGACGACGCCGTACGTCCAGGAGTGCTCGGCGAAGAAGGGGACTTCGCGCGACAGGATGCCGAGCGACTGGTTGACCTGGAAGCTGTTGCCGCCGGCGAGGCTGCCGCCGATGCAGCAGATGGTGAAGAAGGTGGCGAGGAAGACGCCGAGTCCGCCGAGGCCTCGTTGAGCGAGCCCGTCGCGCAGATAGACCATCGGACCGCCGGTGACCCGACCGTTCGCGTCGATGCGGCGGTACTTCTGACCCAGCGTGCACTCGGTGAACTTGAGCGACATGCCGAGCAGGCCGGCGACGATCATCCAGAAGGTCGCTCCCGGTCCGCCGAGCGAGATGGCGATGGCCACGCCGGCGATGTTGCCGAGCCCGACCGTGGCCGATAGCGCCGACGCCAGCGCCTGGAAGTGGGTGACCTCGCCGTGGTCGTCCGGATTGTCGTAGCGGCCGCGGACCACCTGGATGGCGTGGCCGAACATCCGGAAGTTGACGAAGCGCCACGAGATCGTGAAGAAGAGGGCGCCGACCACCAGCCAGACCACCACCAGGGGGAGGCTGACCACCACCGGGTCGCCGGTGGGGCCGATGACCGGGCGGCCGCTCTCGTCGGTGACCGGGGCGGCGTCGGGGCCGCCGAGCAGGTTGTAGAAGGGCAGCCAGGCCGCGATGCCGAGCGCCTTGCCGAAGGCCTGGTCGATGGCGCCTCCCTTCTCGAAGAAGCCCGGCTCCTCGGTTGCGCCGGGGGCGTCGGGGCGGGGCGCTTCCATGGTTTCCGCCGCCGCAGCGACGTCGGGGGCCGCCGGCGCCTGCTGTGCGGCGAGAGGGGCCCCGAGGCCGGCGGCCAGGGCCAGGGTGAGGAAGAGGGAGGCTGGGCGGGTCATCGGAGACGGTGAGGGCGTCCGGGGGCCGGGCGCGGCCGTCGGGCGCCTCGGATTGTGGCCCTATCCGGCCGGATGGGCAAATCGGGTGCGACCCGGGGCCGCCTCGTCCGTCTCCCTGGTGGAGGAACCAACCACCATGACCATCAAGATCGACCTCACCCACGTGGAGACCTTCGAGGATCTCCGTTCCGTGCCGCCCGGCGAGTACTTGTGCCGCGTGGCCGAGATCCGCTCCAGCACCAGCCCGGCCGGCCACGTCCGTTGGGGGCTCCGGTGGGAGGTGGCCCAGGGCGAGTGGCAAGGGCGGACCGCCTGCTGGGACTCGCTCCACTTCTCCGAGCGCGGGCTGCCCCGCGCCAAGTACGTGCTGGCCCTGCTCGGCTTCCGGGTGGACGGCGAGTTGGAGCTCGCGCCCGAGGACCTGACCGGACGCCTGGCCCTGGTCCGGGTCGAGCCGGAGGAGCGCGAGGAGCCGCAGAGCGGGTTCCGGCGACTGGTCAACCGCGTGCCCTTCACCGGTTACGCGCCTGCTCCGGGCGGTCCCGAGCCGACGGCCGAGGGCTGACCCGGGAGACGACGACCACGGGGAGGGGGTGGGAGCGTGCCGGCCCGCCGCCCCCCCTGGGGCTACACTGGGTACCCATGGACGACCGCAACCTCGTCGCCGTGGCGGAGCAGGCAGCCGCGACCTCGCGCGTGCTCCGCGGTTCCCTGGAGGGAGCGACCGTGAAGTTCGACGACGGCCGCGTCTTCCTCGGCTGCCGGCTCGAGTTCGCCGACCCGGCTCTCGACCAGGACGCCATCAGCAACGCACTGGCCGCCGGTCGCGTCGAGGGCGCCTACCGCCCGGTGCGGATCGGGCTCTACTCGCCGGTCGCCGAGGGGCTGCCGCGGCCCGCCGCCGCCGCCCTGCGGCGCCTGGCCGAGCTCGCCGAACCCGGGCTCGAGGTCCTGGTCAGCGCAGGTACCGGCGAGCGCCGCGCCTTCACTCTCGAGGACCTGCTCCGCGAGGTCGATTCGCCGGCGCAGGGCTAGCCCGATGGCCGCCGCGGGCGACGTCTCCAAGGTCACGCGCCAGGACTACGACGACCTCGTCGAGCTCCTGCGCAAGTACGACTACGCGTACTACGTCGAGGCGCGCCCCTTGGTCAGCGATGCCGAGTACGACGCGCTGTTCCGCAGGTTGAAGGCGATCGAAGAGGCCCACCCGGATTGGGTGCGGCCCGACTCTCCGACCCAACGGGTCGGAGCGCCCCTCCCCGAGGGCGCCTCGTTCCGCAAGGTGCGGCACGAGATCCCGATGCTCTCCATCGAGTCGTTCTTCGCACCGGAGGAGGTCCGCGAGTTCCATCGGCGCACGCTGGATGCGTTGGCGGACGCCGGCGAGGAGGAGAAGCCGGTCTACGTCTGCGAACCCAAGTGGGACGGTGTCTCCGCGAGCCTCACCTACGAGGACGGGCTCCTGGTCCTGGGCCTGTCGCGGGGCGATGGCGAGTTCGGCGAGGACATCACCGGCAACCTCAAGGCGGTCCGCGGCATCCCCTTGAAGCTGTACGGGACGGACCTCCCCAAGAAGGTGATCGTGCGCGGCGAGGTCTTGATGCCGATCGAGGTCTTCGACCGTCTCAACCGGGAGCTCGCCGAACAGGGCGAGATGCCCTTCGCCAATCCGCGCAACGCGGCGGCGGGCACCTTGAAGCGCCTCGATCCTCACGTGGTCGCCGAGCGCGAACTGCACTTCATGGCGTGGCAGGTGCCCCTGATCGAGGGCGGGACGGATCCGCAACGGCACGTCGAGCGGATGGAGCTGGCGCACGCCTGGGGGTTCCCGACCACCCCGGTCCGGGAGCTGGCCAAGGACGCCGACGGCATCGTCCGCTTCCACGACGAGATCGAGGGCGAGCGCGACACCTTCTCGGTGGAGATGGACGGGGTGGTCGCGAAGATCGACCAGCTGCACCTGCGCGAGGTGCTCGGCTGGCGGGCGCGGACCCCGCGTTGGGCCTGCGCCTACAAGTTCAAGCCGCGCGAGGAGACGACGCGGCTGGTCGGCATCAAGGTGCAGGTGGGGCGCACCGGTCGCCTGACCCCCGTCGCCGAGCTCGAGCCTGTCGTCATCGGGGGCACCACCATCCGGCACGCCACCCTCCACAACCCCAAGTACATCCGCGAGCTGGACATCCGCATCGGGGACGTCGTGGTAGTGCGTCGCGCCGGCGACGTCATTCCCCAGGTGATCGGGCCGATCCCGGAGCGGCGCACGGGGAAGGAGAAGAAGTTTCGGTGGCCGCGCAAGTGCCCGGTCTGCGGCGCCAAGGTGGTCGAGCGCGGCGAGTTCTACTACTGCCCGAACCTGGACTGCCCCGCCCAGTTGGAGCGCCGGGTGCTCCACATGGCGTCGCGGCACGCGCTCGACATCCGCGGACTGGGGGAGAAGAGCGTGCACCAGCTGGTCGAGGCCGGGTTGATCTCCTCGGTCGAGGACGTGTTCGACCTCGACTACGACGCGATCCAGCAGCTGGAACGGTGGGGGGCGAAGTCGGTCGAGGCGCTGCGGAAGGAGGTCGAGGCCGCCAAGCACCGACCCGCCGATCGGTTCCTGTTCGCGTTGGGCATTCCCGAGGTCGGGCTCGAGACCGCGAAGCGCCTGTGCCAGCGCTTCCACGACGTGGACCACCTGCGCGAAGCCGCCCTCGCCGAGGACGGGCTCGAGAAGCTCCAGGAGGTTCCCGACGTCGGCCCGGAGGTCGCGAAGTCCATCCGCCAGTTCTTCCAGGAATCGCGGAACCAGCGCGCCCTGGAACGGATGCGCGAGCTCGGGGTGGAGCCGACTCCGTGTCGCAGTGCTCCGAAGGGGCCGCAGATCCTGGCAGGCCTGACCTTCGTCGTCACCGGCACCCTGTCGCGTCCGCGCCACGAGGTCCAGGAGATGATCGAGGCCGCGGGCGGCCACGTCACCAATTCGGTGTCGCGCAAGACCAGCTACCTCGTGGTTGGCGAGAACCCCGGCAGCAAGTTGCGGCAGGCGGAGCGCCTCGGGGTACCCAGGATCGACGAGGATGGGCTCGACGCCTTGCTCCGCGGGGAGGAGCCGAAGCTCCTCGGAGGCTGACCGGCGGCGCCGTCGGTCAAGAGCGTTCCAGGACGAACTCCGCCACCAGCGGGCGGTGGTCGCTGGCGACCCGCGCCAGCGCCAGGCGCGACACGTGGAAGCGGGTCTCCCGTAGCGGGCCGCGCCAGAACACCTTGTCCAGCGCGCCTGCCGGGCTCGGGGCGGGGAAGGTCCGCAGCGGTTGGCGGCGGCCGCTCTCGCTCCAGGCGTGGTAACCGGCTGCCTCCAGGCCGGCGCCGCGGTAGAGCAGGTTGCGCCAGTCGTTGGTGTCGCCGCCGAGGATCACCGGGTCACGGGAGCGGATGCTCCGATGGGTGCCCGAGTGGAGCAGTTTCTCCACCTGCCGCCGCCGCTCCCGCGCCGAGAGGCCGAGGTGCCAGTCGAAGACGTGGAGCGGCCGTTTCCGTCGCGGCAGTTGGAGCCGAACGTAGAGCGCGTTGCGCCGTTTGCGCCACCCGATGGTCAGTTCGAGGTGGCGCCGTTTCACGATGGGGAAGCGCGAGAGTACCGCATTGCCGTAGGCGCCCTGCTTGAGGGTGTGGGCCTGGGCCCAGGCGTGGAAGGGATAGTCCAGCGCTCGGGCCAGTTCGTGGTCCAACCAGAGGAGGCGGGAGCGCGGCACGCCGCGGTCCACCTCCTGGAGCAGGACCACGTCGGCGTCGTGGTGCCGCAGCACCTCGACGACCCGTTCCGGGTCGAAACGGCGATCCATCCCGATGCAGCGGTGGATGTTCCAGGTGACGACGGTGAGCGGCAGCGGCACGGTCAGAAGGCGGGGTCGAAGACGCCGAAGAAGCGCTCCAGGAAGCGGTCGTGCAGCGGGCGGGCGCGCCAGGCGGCGAGCGTGATCTCGCGGCTGTCCGCGAACTCGCCATGGAACCAGGTCTCGAGGGCGTCCGGCAGCCCGGCGCCACGGACCTCGGCGGCGATCTCGTGGTTCGAGTCGAAGGAGAGGTGGTCGAGGTTGGGCGTGCCGACGAAGGCGTCGTCGTCGAAGAGGGCCGCCTTGGCGTGTTCGAAGCCGCGCTGGAACTCCCAGATGCGAACGCCTTCCCCCAGTAGGTCGCCGTAGTGGCGGCGTCCGGCCCGCCACACCGAGGGGTGGTCGTGGCGGCGAGGCCCGGCGAGCAGCAGGCGTACCTCGACCCCCCGCCGACGGGCCCGTTTCATGGCCGAGAGCAGGCGTCGGGGCGGGGCGAAGTACGGGGTCGCGAACCAGGCTCGTTCGCGACAGGCGTGGAGCGCGTGGAGGAGGCTGCGCAGGTAGTGCCGCCGTTTGCGGTCGTGGGGGACGGCTCGCGCCGCGGGTGGGGGCATCGGCGCCAACGGAGTCGGCGGCGGCGTCTCTGCATCGCGCCACAGTCGCTCGAAGGCGTCGGAGAACTGCGCCACGATCGGCCCCTGCATCCGGACCATGAGTTCGCGGTGGGGCAGGGGGTGCTCCCACCACCAGTCGTCGTGGACCGGCAGGCCGCCGGTCCAGCATGCCTTCCCGTCCACCACCACGATCCGACGGTGGGTACGGACCAGGAGCCGGTCACGCAGCCGGCCGAGCAGGCCCTCGAGGTCCATCGGGTGGTAGCGGCGGAACTCGCCGAGCGACTCGAGACGGCGGCGGCTGCGCATCGAGAGGGCCCAGGCTCCGGCCGCGTCGAGCAGCACCCGTACCCTGGCGCCCTGCGCGGCGGCGGTCTCGAGGGCGTCCAGGACCGCTTCCGCGGCGCGCCCCTCGCGCCACAGGTAGTTCTCGAACAGGATCTCGCGTCGTGCGCCGGCGAGGTCGTCCAGCAACCGCTCCCAGATCGGCCGCGCCTCGCCCAGGAGCTCGGCCTCGAGAGCCGGCACCCAGGGGTAGGGGGCCTGGAAGGGGCGGGGCATCTTTCGCGCGGCGGCCGGAGACTCTACAATTCGAGGCTCACGGGCCGTTAACTCAGTGGCTAGAGTGCCATCTTCACACGGTGGAAGTCGCAGGTTCGAATCCTGCACGGCCCACCAGGACCCACGGGGCGCCGCAGTCGTCGGCGCCCCGTCCTTCGTTCGGCCGACGGCCCCGCTCCGGAAACTGGCCCTGATGGATGGGTCGTCCGCAGCTGCTCGGGCCGTCCGTTCGGGATCCGCTTCCCGAAGACGGACCACTCCCCCAGCGGGGGCCGCCCGGCCTCGCTCGGGCCGAGCGCCGTCCCCCGGAACTTCCGTCCGGCCTCGGAGGGGGCCCGCACGGCCCCCCTACGCCCAGGAAGACGTCCGAACCGATTCGAGGTCACACCTCTCGAGAGGCGACCCACTCTTCAGGGCCAGTTTCCAGGGCGGCCAGGGCGGCGACCGCCCGCTCGGGCTCCAACCGCGTCATGCAGGGGTGGTCGGCGATCGGGCAGTCCCGCCGATGGCAGGCGAGGCAGTCCAGCCCCTCGACCCGGAGGCGAACGGTCCGCTCCCGCGCGTGGTCGCTCCACGCCGGGTGTGTCGGGCCGTAGAGGACGACCTGGGGCACGCCGAGGGCCGCCGCCAGGTGGCGGGCGCCGTTGTCGGTGGCGAGGAGGGCGCGGCTCGCGGCCAGGGCGGCCATCGCGGCATCGAGGCCGGAGGCGACGACGGGGACCGCCACGCCGCCCAGCGCCGACTCCAGGACGGCTGCCAGTTCGGACAGACGGTCGGACTCGGCCGGGGCGCCGAGCAGGAAGGGGTGAAGGGCTGCCTCCTCGTGCGCCCCGCGCACCACGGCGGCGAAGAACGCGTCGGGAGGCACCTTGGAGGGGCCGAAGGCGGCTCCGGGGGCGATCGCCAGCCAGTCCGAGCCGCCCTCCAGGACGGCCGGCGTGGCGGCGGGGTCGGCGCGGAGGCGGGCCGGCGGCAGGACGTCGGGAATGGCGACCCCGAGCGGGGCCGCGAGTTCGGCGTAGAGTCGGGTCATCGGCGCCGGGCCCGGGATCGGGGGCAGGCTCTTGGTCAGCGCGGCGCCGCGGCCCCGGCCCCGGCGTCCGATGCGCTGCGGCGTCCCCGCCAGGAGGGCCGCAAGCGCCGACGACCACGAGTTCGGCAGCAGGACCACCGCGTCGGCTCCGGTCGCGCGAAGGGCGGCCGCTTCGCGTCGGATGCGACCGGGCCCCCGTGGGCCGAGCGGCGCGAAGGCCCAACCAGCCGCTCCGGTCTCGGCCAGCGGGCGCAGCGCCTCCGCGCCGAGGAGGAAGCGTCGTTCGCCGACCCCGGCCCGCTCCAGGAGGGCGAGCAGCGGCAGGCTCATCACCGCATCCCCCAGGGGGTTCGGCAGGCGCACCGCCAGGGTGCGGATCGGTCCGGTCGGGGCCACGGGCCGGTAGCATACGGAACGATGACGGAGGCGAATCCCGGCCCGGAGCCGCACCGCGCCCTCACGGCCGTGGTCGTGGGCGCGCGCCGCGTGCGCCACGGCACCGGCCCCTTCCTGGCCCGGATGCTCCACGGCGCCGGAGTCCGGGTGGTCGGCGTCGTCGGCAGCACCTCCTCCTCGGCTCGCGAGGCCGCCGAGGACCTGGAGCCCCACGGGATCCGGGCCCAGGCCTGCACCACTCCGGAGGAGGTCTTCGTCGAGCTCCGGCCGGATCTGTTGGTCGTGGCCTCGCCCTATCCGAGCCACCGGGCCTGGTTGCTCGAGGCGATGGAGGCCGGGGTCCACGTCCTCTGCGAGAAGCCACTGTGGGCGGGGCCGGCCGAGACGACCCGCGAGCTGGTGCGTGGTTTCGCGGCCCGCGGCCTGGTCCTCGCCGAGAACTGCCAGTGGCCGGAGACCCTGCCCGCCTTCCGCGCCCTCCACCCCGGCGTGGACCCCGCCGCTGCGTCCACCTTCCGGATGCTGCTCGCCCCTCCGCTGCGCGGCGTCGAGCGCTGGGCGGAGGTGCTGTCCCACCCCTTGAGCCTGCTCCAGGCCGTCCTGCCCGGGCCCTTCGAACTCGAGGAGGTCCGGTTCCAGGAGGTCTCCCCGGATGCGCCCGACAGCCGACTCGGTTTCACCTGGCGGGCGGCCGACCGCGAGCTGTGCTGCGAGGTCGTGCTCGAGGACCTGGGCCGCTTCCCGCGCCCGGCCGAATACGCCTTCGACGAGTTCGTCTGTCGGCGCGTGGTCGACCCCGAGACCTACCGCATGGAGTTCGTCTCGGGCGACGGGCCCGAGCACCTGCCGGTGCCGCTCGGCGACCCGACGGAGACCCGGCTGCGTCGCTTCCTCCGCCGGGTCGAGGAAGTGCGAGCCACCGGTTCCGCTCCGCTGGACGAGGACCTGGTCCGCCGCCAGACCTGGCTCGACGTCCTGCTCGGTCACTACCGCCGTCAGGCCCAGCGCACGTGAGCCGCTCCACCGCCCCGGCCCCGTCGGTCCACGACTTCGCGCGCAAGCTGGCGCAGCCGTCCCTACGCCCGCGCGTCCTGGACTACCTGCGCTGGCGGCGTGCCGTGCGCGCCGCGCGGGCCGCCGGCGAGGCCGCTCCGGCGCTGCCCGAAGGGGTCGGCCCGCTGTCGGTGAACCTCGACCTCACCACGGCCTGCAACTACGCCTGCGACCATTGCATCGACTGGGAGGCCCTCAACCTCGCGGTGCGACACGACCTCGACGCCCTCCGTGACGGTCTGCGGCGTCTGCAGCGACGCGGGCTGCGCTCGGTCATCCTGATCGGCGGCGGCGAGCCGACGCTCCACCCGGCCTTCGTCGAGGTGGTGCGTTTCCTGAAGCGGGACCTCGGCGTCCAGCTGGCGGTGGTCAGCAACGGCAGCCGCAACGACCGCATCCTGCAGGTGATGCCCTTCCTGGAGCGGGGGGATTGGGTGCGCCTCTCGTTGGACGCCGGCCGTGACACCACCTTCCAGGCGATGCACCACCCCAAGGGCCGCGGCATCGATCTGGA
>JALUVI010000101.1 GCA_027020785.1 Planctomycetota bacterium
GCTTCGGTCCGCCCACGACCGCGATGAACGAGTTCTTCGACTGGCTGGAAGGGCTCGGCCTGCCGCTGTCGCAGTACCCGCTGCTCGAGCGCGGGCTCGCCTTCCTGGTCGTCGCCTTCCTGGCTGTGCTGGTGTACCTGCTGGTCCACCGCGTCGTCCTGCGCGGCATCCGCATGGTGGCGAAGCGGACCGAAGCGCACTGGGACGACCTCGTGGTCGAGAGCCGCATCCTCGCGCGGCTGACCTGGCTGGCCCCCATCCTCGTCTTCGGCTGGTTCCTGCCGCTGTTGTTCCCGCCGGACGAGGACCCGGTCCTCCACCTCTACGCGAGCCGCCTGCTCTCGGTCTGGCTGGCCTGGGTGGTGGTCCGCACGGTCTCGGCGTTCCTCGACCTGCTGGTCCTGCTGGGCCAGCGCCACCCGGCGACCCGGGACAAGCCGCTGCGCAGCTACGCCCAGGTCGTGATGCTGGTGGTGTGGCTGCTCGCCGGCATCTACGTGGTCGCCACCCTGATGGGCAAGTCGCCGTGGGCCCTGATGACCGGGCTCGGCGCGCTGACCGCCGTCCTCCTGCTCGTCTTCAAGGACAGCATCCTCGGTTTCGTCGCCAGCATCGAGATCGCGGCCAACGACCTGGTCCGCGTCGGCGACTGGATCGAGATGCCGAGCCAGAACGCCGACGGCGAGGTGGTGGACATCTCGCTGCACACGGTCAAGGTCCAGAACTGGGACAAGACCATCACCCCCATCCCGACCTACCAGCTGGTCTCGTCCAGCTTCAAGAACTGGCGCGGGATGCAGGACAGCGGGGCGCGGCGCATCAAGCGCGCGCTCTACCTCGACCAGGCGTCGGTGCGTTTCCTGACCGACGAGGACCTGGAGCGGCTGAAGCGGGTCCAGTACATCCAGGACTACCTCGACCGGAAGGTCGCCGAGATCCAGCGCTGGAACCAGGAGCGGAAGGTGGACGAGTCCACCCTGGTCAACGGCCGCCACCTCACCAACCTCGGCACCTTCCGCGCCTACATGGAGGCGTACCTGCGCAACCACCCGGCGTTGCGCCAGGACATGACGCTGATGGTGCGCCAGCTTCCGCCGGGGCCGAACGGGATTCCGCTCGAGGTCTACGCGTTCAGCGGCGAGCAGCGCTGGGTGCCCTACGAGGGCATCCAGGCCGACCTCTTCGACCACTTCCTGGCGGCGCTGCCGGAGTTCGGTCTGCGGGTGTTCCAGGAACCGACCGGACACGACCTGCGCGCGTGCGGTCGGCCGGAGGCTCCGTCGGCGTCGTGAGCGGGGGCCCGAGCGCCGCGGGCGTGCGCCGCGCCGCCGCGCGTCTCGCCGGCGTGACCCTGCGGACGCCCTGCGTGCGCTACCCCGAGCTGGACGCTGCGCTCGGAGCGGCGGTGTGGCTGAAGTGCGAGTTCCTCCAGCGCACCGGCGCCTTCAAGCTGCGTGGGGCGTGGAACGCGCTCGCCGCCGAGCTGGAGGCGGGGCGCGAAGTGCGCGAGGTCGTGACCTTCTCGTCGGGCAACCACGGCCGCGCCGTGGCGGTGGCCGCGGCCGATCACGGTCTGCCGGCGCGGGTCTTCCTGCCGCGTGGCGCCAGCGCCTTCAAGCGCGACGCCGTCCTCGCGGCAGGAGCGCAGGTGGTCGAGACCGCGACCCGTCGCGAGGCCGAGGAGGCGGTCGCGGAAGCCGCGCGCGAGCCCGGCGTGCTCGCGATTCCGCCCTTCGACCACGACGAAGTGGTCCACGGCCAGGGCACGGCGGTGCTCGAGGCGCTCGCCGACGTCGCCGAATCGGGCGGGGTGGACGCGGTGTTCACGCCGCTCGGCGGCGGGGGGCTGCTCTCCGGCTCGGCCCTGGCGGCGGCGGCCCACGAGGCCGACGGAGGGCGACGCCCCGCCGTGTTCGGCGGCGAGCCGGCGCGGGCCGACGACGGCGTGCGCTCGCTCCGCGAGGGGCGGCTCGTCGTGCTCGACGAGCAGCCCGAGACCCTGGCCGACGGGGCGCGCACCCTGTCGCTGGCGCCGCGCACCCTCGCCGTCGTTCGCAGCCACGCGAACGGCGTGTGGCGCATCGAAGAGGCGGACCTCGCGCGCTGGGCCGAGCGCCTGCCGTCCCTGCTCGGCGCACCCATCGAGCCGACCGCGGTGCTCGGCCTCGCCGCCGCCGATCGTTGGCTCGCCGGCGAGCCTCCGGATGGGCCCACCGACCTCGCTGCGCCGCCGCCGCCCGACCGCCCCGCCGTCCTCGTCGTCCTCTCGGGCGGCAACGTGGCGGGCTGACCGGGTCGTGCTCCGCCGGCGGACGGCCATCCGTGGGGCCTCCCCGGGTCGGCCGATGGGTCCTGGTGGAGGCCATGGTGCGCGCTTGACCAAGGCACGAGAGTCGCATAACTTTTCCCCCGAGGCCTCCCGGTGTGCAGGCTTGCTTTCCCAACTCTTTTCTTCAGCAACCGTGAAACGAGCATCCATTCTCGCACTGGTGGGAGGGTTGGCCCTCTCCTTCGCCTCGTCCTCGTCCCACCCAACCGGTGGAGGCGGAACCTGGAAGATCGACGCCGGTGACCCCAGGAAGGACGGAGAGGTCCGGG
>JALUVI010000102.1 GCA_027020785.1 Planctomycetota bacterium
ACTACGCCGCCTTCGTGAAGGATCTCGAATGATGCGCTATCTCCCGCTGACCGACGGCGATCGCCGCGACATGCTGGCTGCGATCGGGGTCGAGACGATCGACGACCTGTTCCGGGACGTTCCCGAGCGGGCGCGGCTGGCGACGCCGCTCGATCTGCCCGGCCATCGCGGCGAGCACGAGGTCGAACGGATCGTCGGGGCGCTGGCGGCCAAGAACCTGCACGGCGGGGCGGCGCCCTGTTTCCTCGGGGCCGGGGCCTATCGGCACCACGTTCCGGCCAGCGTCGACCATCTTATCCAGCGG
The DNA here is from genome assembly GCA_027020785.1 of Planctomycetota bacterium. GTDB lineage: Bacteria > Planctomycetota > UBA1135 > UBA1135 > UBA1135 > JALUVI01. Next base: position 305 of record JALUVI010000102.1, read on the forward strand.
TCCGAGTTCCTCACGGCCTACACGCCCTACCAGCCCGAGATCAGCCAGGGCACCCTGCAGGCGCTGTTCGAGTTCCAGACCCAGGTCGCGCTGATCACCGCGACCGAAGTGGCCAACGCCTCGATGTACGACGGCGCCACGGCCTGCGCCGAAGCGGTGCTGATGGCGAGCCGCATTACCCGCCGCAAGCGCGCGATCCTGTCGGGGGGGCTGCATCCCCATTACCGCGAGGTGACGGCGACCAGCCTGATGTTCACCGACCACGAGGTCGACCTGGCCGACCCGGACCCGACCGCCGACGAGGATCTGGCCGGGCGCATCGACGAGCGCACGTCCTGCGTCGTCGTCCAGAACCCCGGCCTCTTCGGCCATGTGCGCGACTTCGCGCCGTTGGCCGAGGCCTGCCACGCGGCGGGGGCGTTGCTCGTCGTCGTCGTCACCGAGGTGATGTCGCTCGGCGCGATCGTGCCGCCGGGGGCCATGGGGGCCGACATCGTCGCCTGCGAGGGCCAGTCGCTGGGCGTCCCCTTGAGCTTCGGAGGCCCGCATCTCGGGCTCCTCGCGACGCGCGAGCGCTATATCCGCCAGCTTCCCGGTCGGCTCTGCGGCCAGACCGTGGACCAGGACGGGCGGCGCGGGTTCGTCCTCACGCTCTCGACCCGCGAACAGCATATCCGCCGCGAAAAGGCGACCAGCAACATCTGCACGAACTCGGGGCTCTGCGCGCTGGCCTTCACCATCCATCTCTCGCTTCTCGGAGAGCGGGGCTTCACGCGGCTCGCGGCGCTCAACCACGCAACGGCGGCGCGGCTTGCCGACCGGATGAGGGGGCTCGACGGGGTCGAGCTGGTCAACGACACCTTCTTCAACGAGTTCACGGTTCGCTTGCGGCGCCCGGCCGCCGACGTGGTCGAGGCGCTGGCGGCGCGAGGCGTGCTCGCCGGCGTCCCGGTCTCGCGCTTCTATCCTAACGACCCGGCGCTCGCCGATCTCTTGCTGGTGGCCGCCACCGAGACCGTGTCCGAGGAGGACGTCGAGGCCCTCGCCGGCGGCCTGGCGGAGGTGTTGTCATGATGAACCGCAAGGGACGGGCGAGCCGACCGGGGGCGGGGACGCCGACGCCCGCGCCGGCGACCTTCACCGGCAACCGCGGGCTGGACATGGAGGAGCCGCTCATCTTCGAGCAGGGCTCCCCCGACCTCTGCGGCGTCGACCTGCCCGATCCGGCCGCGGACGGCGAGCCGTCCGAGGATCGTCTCGGCGGCCTGGCGCGGCGGGGCGAGATCGGGCTGCCCGGTCTTTCCGAGCCCCAGGTCGTGCGTCATTTCGTGCGTCTGAGCCGGAACAATTACGGCATCGACATGGGCCTCTATCCGTTGGGTTCGTGCACCATGAAGCACAACCCGCGCCTCAACGAGAAGCTGGCCCGCCTTCCCGGTTTCGCCGAGCTGCACCCGCTCCAGCCGGATTCCACCCAGCAGGGGGCGCTCGAACTGATCGACATGCTGGCCGGATGGCTCAAGGCGCTGACCGGCATGCCGGCGGTGGCGATGTCTCCGGGCGCCGGCGCGCACGGCGAACTCTGCGGGCTGATGACGATCCGGGCCGCGCTCGGCCACCGGGGCGACCCGAGGTCGCGGGTCCTGGTTCCCGAATCGGCGCACGGCACCAATCCGGCGACAGCGGCGATGTGCGGGTACGACGTCGACCCGATCCCTGCCGATGAGCGCGGCCGGGTCGACCTAGCGGCGCTCGCGGCCAAGCTCGACGACGACGTGGCCGCCGTCATGCTGACCAACCCCAACACCTGCGGCCTGTTCGAGCCCGA
>JALUVI010000103.1 GCA_027020785.1 Planctomycetota bacterium
CTGGTCCGCCGTCCTCCTATAAGGATTGTCGGCTCTACGGGGGCTGGACGAGGGCGTCCTGTTTCTCGTAGGACCGAGGTGGCCGAAGCGCCGGGGCAAGGTCTTTGTTCGCCGATGTGCCACGAGCACGGGCCAGAGACTGATCCCCCGGCGCCCGGTCCAGAGCTTTGATTACAACCTGCGGCACGACCGCGCAATTGAGGAGGCAAAGCGGGACCGGGCGTACGGGGACTTCGGCGCGGAGGCATGGACGTGACAAAGAGGAGGTACGCATGCAACCACAACTTCTCAGTGTGGGGGTGGACGTGTCGAAGGCGAAGCTCGATGCGTCCTTCCTCGACTCGGATGGGAGGATGGTTCACGGACTGACCACCGTGCCGAACACGCCGCCGGGGTGGGACGAGCTGAAGGCGCTGATCGCCTCGGTGGCACGACAGCTCGGGGAAGAGGTCCGTGTGCTGTGTACGATGGAGTCGACCTCGTACATGCACCGGGGTGTGGCAGCGGCGCTTCGCGACATCCCCGACTGTGCCGTGGACGTGTACGTGGCCAACCCCCGCTCGACGAACTACTTCGCCAAGGCGCTGCTGCGGGACTGTAAGACCGACCACAAGGACAGTGTGCAGCTGGCCGAGTACGGGCTGCGGATGCGGCCGCAGTCGCAGGAGCCGCTGTCGTCGCAGGTCGAACAGGCCCGTGACGTGACGCGGACGCGGCGGCGCCTCGTCGAGGAGCGGACCAGCTACGTCAACCGCACCCACAAGTTCCTGGGGTGCTACTACCCGGGCTACGAACAGGTCCTGGGCACCAAGCACCTGGCCAAGGGGCTGCTCGTGGTGCTCTCCCAGTACCCGACGCCACGGCAGATCCTCGAGGCGGGCGTCGAGACGCTGGCGAAGCTCCGGACCGGCCCGCGCCACTACGTCGGTGCGAAGATGGCCCAGAAGCTCGTGCGGCTGGCCGAGCAGGCTCCGGTGCAGGAGCTGTCCGAGGCGGTCGCGCTGGTCATCGTCGGGACGGTCCGTCACATCCTCGAGCTGGATACCCTGATCAAGCAGCTCGACCGGGCCATCGAGAAGCTGCTCGAGGAGGTCTACCCCGACGACACGCTCACCACCATCCCGGGCATCGGCCCCGTCACGGCGGCCTCGATCCTCGCCGAGGTGGGTGACATCCGCCGGTTCCCGTCGAAGCGGCAGTTCGTGGGCTACTGCGGCCTCTACCCGACGGTCTGGCAGAGCGGTCAGAGCAAGCGGTACTACCGCATGACCCACAAGGGCAACCGGATGCTGAAGATGGCCCTGCTGGTGGCTTCGGCCTCGGCGCGGCAGTACAACCCGGTCATCCGGGCCTACTACGAGCGCCTTCGTGCGCGGGGCAAGAGCAAGAAGGCGGCAGGCGGTGCGGTCGCCCGAAAGCTCGCCGAACTCGTCTACACGCTGCTGTCCCGTGGGGAGAAGTGGTCTGAGGAGAAGGCCCTGAAGGGGCTCGCGAAGGCCGAGCAGATGGCCGCCAGCGCCGCCTGAACGGCCGGGGCCGGGCGTCACCAGGCGTCCATCCGCCGGGTCTGACTGCCCTCGGGCACCGCCGAGGCCCAGGCCGCCCGGTCCCGCACAGCACCGTCGGCAACGGGGCGGAGACGCCGCGAGTCTGGTGTCCCCGCCGGAGGTACCCGTGTGCCCAGGGCCTCGGCCGCACACGCCCCCTGAACGCGGCCCAGGCCAGGGGCCGCGCAGCCCACGGAGCCGGAGCGGCCCGGGGTCCCTGGTCCCACGCCTGCCGCTTCCCCCCGTCCGCCCGGCCACTCACCGCGCCGGCCCATGCCGCGCCCCCGCTACCGCCGCGCCTGGCCGGCCACCACCACCACCCCTCCGTCCCCGGGTCCCCCGCCCCACCACCCGCGCCCGGTCCCCGAACCGCCGCCGCGCCTCGTACTGGTTGTGTGCACGGCACAGGAGCCGCAGGTTCTCCACCGTGTCCGCCCCCCCGAGCGCCACCGGCACGATGTGGTCGTACTCGAGCCGCCGCGTCGACCCGCACCGCTCCCCCGTCTCCGGGTCTCGGTAGGCGCACCGCCCCCCGTCGCGCTCGTACACCGCCCGTCGCACCGCCGCCGGAATGCTCCGCCGACTCGGCCGCTCCGTTCCGTAACGGTACGGACCCTCCTGGGGCCGTGCGGCCTCCGCCGTCGCATCGACCTTCGCCCCTGCCGCGTCTTCCGAGCCCCCGACCGCCTCCGCGCACACGTCCTCCTCGCCCCGCCCCTCTCGCCGCACCTGGCCCTGCGGCTCCCCCTTCGGCTCCCGCCCCTTCCGCCGACCCTTCCGCGACCGGCGCGGCGCCCCGAACCGCCGCCGCTCCAGCTCCTTGCGAAGCAGCTTCAGGCCCCGCGCCAGGACCTCCACCACGTCCCCGTCGGGCACCGCATGCCCGAGCAGCGCCCGGCACGCCTCCAGGTCCTCCATCACCGAGGCCGGCAGCACCGCCGACAGCCGCGTCCCATCGCCCTCCTTCCGCAGCACGGCCTTCGGTCGCCGCTGTACCC
>JALUVI010000104.1 GCA_027020785.1 Planctomycetota bacterium
GTTCAGGAGCATCCTCGGAAAGCCCTCCATGGTGCGGAGCGCGGCGAGGTAGTTCTCGGGATGGACCCCGTCGGGGAAGGCGAACCCGTTCACCAGCCCACGGCCCGGCGGCTGGAGCGACACCGCGACCATCCAGGCGAGCGGCGCGACGAAGGCGACGGCGAGCGCGGCGAGGACCAGGCGGCGCATCATCGGCGGCCCTCCCCGGCGTAGTGGACGCGGCGGCGCGCCGCGGCCAGGAGGAGCAGGGTGGCGAGGAGCGCCAGCGCGAACAGCACCCAGCCGAGGACCGCGGCGTAGCCCATGTCGAACGAGCGGAAGCCCTGCTCGTAGAGGTAGAGGGCGAGGAACCGGCTCTCGTTGCCGGGACCGCCCTGGGTCATCACCCAGGGTTGCGCGAAGAGCTGGAGCCCCTGGATGGTGCCCGACACCGCGTTGAAGAGCAGCACCGGACCGAGCGCGGGCAAGGTCACGTGGCGGAAGCGGGCCCAGGTCCCGGCGCCGTCGAGCCGCGCCGCCTCGTCGAGCCGTGGGTCCACGCCGGCGAGCCCGGCGAGGAAGACCAGGGTCAGGGCGCCGGTGGTCCACAGCGCCATCAGCACGAAGGCCCAGGGGACGAAGCGCGGGTCGCCGAGCCAGTCCACCGGCGGCAGGCCGACCGCGCCCAGGGCGGCGGCGAGCAGCCCGCCGTCCGGGTCGAGGGCGCTGCGCCAGATGGCGGCGAGCACCACCGGCGAGAGCAGGGTCGGCAGGTAGAACAGGGTGCGCAACGCGCCGACGCCGCGGAACGGGCGGCGCAGGAGCAGCGCCAGGCCGAGGGCGAGCGCGAGCTGCAGCGGGACCGCGACCAGCACGTAGCGCAGGGTCACCCGCAGCGCGTCGCGGAAGGTCGGGTCGTGGAGCACGCGGCGCCAGCCGTCGGCGCCGAGGAAGCGGACGTCGGCGAAGCCCTGGACCGGGTTCCAGTGGGTCAGAGAGACCACCACCGCGAGCGCGGCGGGGGCGGCCAGGAAGGCGAGGGTGCCGACCGCCCACGGCGTCAGGAACAGCCAGGCGGCGCGCTCCTCGGCCGAGACGCCGCGCCGCAGGCGCCGGGCGAGGAGGAGCAGCAGGACGGCGAGCGGGACCAGGGCCGCAACGACCAGGACCGCGGGGGCGAGCCGCGGCCGCTCGGCGAGCTCGGCCTCGCGGGCGAGCTGGGCCTCGACTCCGGCGGCGGCGCGGGCCAGCGCTTCCGCCACCGGGACGCGGCGCAGGCTCATGGCCTCCTCCAACCAGGGTTGCACCACGCGCTCGGCCCGGCGCCAGTCCACGCCGAGCGGCAGGAAACGCGCCGTCGGCAGGACGTCGAGGAAGACGCGCTCCGATTCGGGCGGGCGGGTCGGCGACAGGAAGGCGGGCGAGCGGGCCGCGGCGACCAGACCGGGCACGCCGTTTCCGATCTCGGCCAGCGCCTCCTGCATGCGGACCTTGCCGAGCTCGCGCACGAAGGCGTAGGCGAGATCGGGGTGGCGGCTGCGCTTCGGCACCGCGTAGAAGCGCATCGCGATGGCGGTCGCCGCCTCGCGCCCGCGCGGCAGCGGGACCACGTCCCAGCGGAAGGGCAGGTCGCGGAAGTGGAAGGTCTCCCAGTAGCCGACCGGGCCGTAGAGCGCGGCGCGCCCAGCCTGGAAGGCGCCGACCTCGAGCTGGGCGCGGAAGGTGGCGTCGTCCGAGGCGATGCCCTCCTCGAGCAGGCGCCGCAGGAACGCGAGCGCCTCGACCGCGGCGGGGTCGGCGAAGGCGATGCGCCCGTCGTCGGCGACGAAGCGCCCGCCGTTCTGCCACACCCACGGGGCGAGCGCCTGCAGCCACTGGGTCAGGGCGAGCCCGACGACCTCGGGACGACCGTCGCCGTCGTCGTCGCGGGTGAGCGCGCGGGCGTAGCGCTCGAGGTCGGCCCAGGTCCAGTCCGGCGGCGGCCGCGGCAGCCCGGCCGCTTCGAGGAGGTCCAGGTTCACGTAGGCGACGTAGGGGGTGAAGGTCGAGCAGACCCCGTAGAGGTGGCCGCGCCCGTCGCGCATCGCGTCGAGCACCACCGGGAAGTAGGCATCCGGGTCCCAGGTCGGGTCGGCGTCGAAGAAGGGCTGCAGGTCGAGCAGGACCCCGCTGCGCAGGTAGGAGGAGAACTCGGTGACGTCGAGCCAGACCACGTCGAGCGGCAGCCCGCCTGCCAGGGTGACCAGGACCTTGTCCATGCCGCCGGCCGCGCCGCCGCCGTCGAGCAGTTCCACGCGCACACCCGGGTGCGCCGCCTCGAAGTCGCAGGCGACTTCCTCGAGCGCGTCGTAGGCCGCGAACCAGCGCTCGTGGGTGAGGACCCGGAGGACGACTTCGCCTTCGTGGTCGGCGGCGGCCGGCGGCGCGCCCGTTGCCGCCGCCGGGACCTGTGCGGCGAGCCCGGCGCCAAGCGCCCCCGAGGCGCAGGCCGCGGCGAGGGCCAGGGTGGCGAGGCGTCGGGCGGATACGCTCATTCCTCGACGCGCCGG
>JALUVI010000105.1 GCA_027020785.1 Planctomycetota bacterium
GGCAGCCCGCTGAGCCGGACCTCGCCGTTCGCGTCGGTCACGCCGGAGGCGTGGAGGCCGTTCGGCGCCAGCGCCCACCCCGCGAGCTCGGTGGGGGCCTGCCCGTGCAGCTCCGGCCAGCGGTGGAAGTTCTCGCGCATCGCATCGGTGTCGAAGCGCTCGAGGGCGAGAGGCCAGTCGGCGAGCGGCCGACCGTCCGGGCCGAGGAGCCGCACCCGGGCCTCGCCGCCGACGGCGTCGGGGAGGACCAGGCGGCCGGCGAAGGCGTCGGGGCCGACCAGGAACCAGTTCCAGCGGCGCCCGGGGCCGGAGCTGCGCACCACCTGCAGCGTGCCCCCGGCCGGGGTCGGGACCCGGAAGGTGTCCCAGAGGAAGGGGGCCGCGAGGGTGAACGCGCCGTCCGCGGCGGGGACCCGGCGCCGCCCGTGCGTCTCCGACCAGGCCACGAGCGGCCGGTCGTCCGGCGCCGGAGCGCCGGCGAAGGTGATGGAGAGGGGGCGCGGCGGTTCGAGTTGCCACGCGACGGCGCCGGTTCCCGGGGGCGGCGGCGGGCGGCGGCCCCACCAGCCATCGTCGTGGAGGGCGACCAGCAGGCAGCCCTCGGGCGGGACCAGCGGCAGCTCCGGGCGGACGCGACCGTCCCGGTCGCTGACGACCCAGGGCCCCGGGGTGGGGCGGCCGTCTTCGTCGGGTACGAGCAGGGCGACCCGCGCGTCGGCCACCGGCTCGCCCGCCGGCGTGAGGAGCCGCAGTTCCACGGCGCCGGTCCGGGTCAGGGCCAGTGTGGGCACGCCTTCGGTCGCGGGCAGGTCGTCGAGCCAGAACGTGCGCGCCGCGAAGCCGTCGGCTTCGGCGAGCAGGGCGTCCGCGGACTTGGAACGGGGCGGCAGCGCCGCGACGCCGTCCGGGCCGGAGGTCGCGAGCGGCTCGTCCGGGAACCCCTGCAGGGCGAGTCGCGCCCCGGCCACCGGCAGGCCGGTCCCGGCCTCGACGACGCGCAGTTCCGTGGGCGGCCGCTCCGCTGCGAAGCGGACGTCGGCGACCTCGTCGGTCGGCGGCGCCTCGAGTCGGGCCACCATCACCCGCCCGTCCGGGGCGGTGAAGCGACCCTTCGCCGCGCCGCCGGGGAGGTCCGGGACGCGGAAGACGCCATCGGAGGCGGTGACGCCTTCCCAGCGCCAGTCCGGAGCGGCCTTCCGCTTCCGCGCGACGAGGCGGACCGCGACCCCGGGCATCGGGAAGTCCCCGTCCAGCACGCGGAAGGCGCCGCCCCGGGACGGGGTCAGGACGACCCGGTTCGAGTCGCCCGCGACCACCGCGAGCCGCGGCGGGTCGGCGAGCCAGCCCGGCGCGTCGAGGCGCCACGCTCCTTCGGGCAGGCGGACGCGGGCGCTCCACCGCCCCGCGTCCATCCGAAACGGTCGGCTCGCGCCGTCGGGGCCTTCCCAGGCGCCGACCACGGGGGCCCCGCTCGCGTCCGCCGCGCGCAGCACCAGGACCTCGCCCTCCGCCGGGGCGGGCGCCGCTGCGGCCGCGGCCACGGGCGGCTGCTCCTCCCGGCGCTCCCGGTCGGGCGCGGCGTCCACCGGGCCTGCCGCGGCGCCGGCGGCGGGAGGCGCAGCGCCCTCGAGCGCCGCCGGCGCCCCCGGTTTGGAACCCCCGCCGCCGGCCAGCACGGCGAAGGCCAGGACGAGGAACAGGGCGACGGCCCCGAGCAGGAGCAGGGGGCGCGTCGCCGCGAGTCGGTCGAGGGGGCGCGGTCGGGGCACGTCGTCAGAGCAGGGTGTAGGTGCCGGTCGCGGGCACGCCGTCGCCGCCGCCGGCGTCGGCGTCCTGGACCTCGACCCGTCCCCCCTGGGGGACGCCGACGGTCGTGCCGGTCCCGGGGTGGAGCCGCTGCTCGAACAGCAGGGTTCCCTCGCGATCGTAGACGCGCACCCGGAAGGTCCCGTCCTTGGCGTCCTTCGGGCTCTGGACGAGGACGTCGCGGTCCTTGGAGGAGTTGCCGACGATGGCGAAGGGCTCGTTGCCCTCCGTGCTGAACGGGATGCCGGCGCCGGCGGCCGAGCTCGAGGCCTTCTGCCCGGCGGCGGCGGCATGGTCGAGGGTGAGGAGGGCGGCCCCGAGGAACAGGGCGGCGCCGAGGAACAGGGTGAACGGGCAGGGTTTCATGACAGGGGAGCAGACGGACGACGCGGCGTCGGGTCACGGAGAAGGACGACGGCCGCCCGGCCCCCGCAGAGAGTGTCCTCGGGCGCATCGGAGCGCGGGGCGTCGTGGAAAACCCGCGGTCGGGTGCGCGGGGCTCGCCCGAGGACGTCCCGGTGCCGGGGCGGGGCCGAGGAGGCGTTCCCACGACGCCACCCCGAGCGAAACCGGCCGGACTCGCCGTGCCGGCTGCGCTGCGACCCATCGTGGCATGGTGGGGCGCGCCGACCTGGGCGCTCCGGGCCGGTCCTGGGGCCCCGCAGCCGAGGCAACCCCTTGCGCGAGCGCGTCCTGGCACCGGATCGAGCACGGCGAGGG
>JALUVI010000106.1 GCA_027020785.1 Planctomycetota bacterium
CGAGAGCGCCCGTCCGAGCCAAGACATCGTGGCCGTCAGGCCAAAGCGTTTCCGCAGTGGCTGGACCTCCCACGTCGCGGACCTCCGCTTCGGCTCGGAGGACGCCCCCTTCCCGCCCCGTGACGAGCATGGCCGCCTCGACATGCGCCGCACCCAGGAACGACTCCAGCAAGCCATGCGCCTCCTCGACTCCGTCTGCCGCTCACAGGGCTGAACGGCTTCTCTGCCGCGTCTCCTCCGTGGACGCGCTCGCGGCCCCACGACAGCGTCATCCGTCGCTCTGGACGATGCGCAGGGTGGTTTCGCCGCCCGACCGCCAGATGAACCCATCGGGTTCGAACTCGATCCTCGGCGCGTAGATCTCCACCCAGCACCCGTCGAACATCCCCGGGACTTCGGTCGCCCGGCCCGGCACGAGGCGGATGCGGTCGCTGGCGAGGAGGAAGCCCGTTTCGCGGTCGGCTTCCGAGTTGCGCACCACCAGCGTGGCGTCGAGAGGTCCGGGCGCATCTTCCGCGAGGACGACCGACATCGGAGCGAGCGGCGGCATGCGCACGACTTCTCGATGTACGGTCCAGAGAGTTCCAGGGCGTGGTGGGGCGGTGAACTCATGGGGTTGCCGGCCAAGCGCCAGCACACGGAACCGGGTCGTCGGCGAGATGCTCAGGATTTCGGAGAACGCACCGTGCAAGCCCATGGCGACCAGATGGGGGGGAGTGGACGCGAGGGGACCGTCCGCGACCTGGAGTCGGAAATCGGGGATCGGATGACCGGCTTCGTCGAGGACGGTGAGCCGGAGGTCCAGGGTCGCCGGAAGCCTCACCTCGACGGTCTCGGACAGGGGCACGCGAAGGTGGGGGACCCCCGGCGCTACGTCCACTCCGTGGACGGCGCGGGTGGCACTGGGGGGCGCGACCCGGATGGTGTAGTCGCCTTCGGCCAGACCGTGGAACTCGACCATGCCGTCTTCGTCCGTGACCCCTTCCTCCTGCGGTGGGGAGGCGGAGACGACCCAGCCCTCCACGCCGCTTGGTGCGTGACCGAAGTACTCGGGCCACTTCTCGAGGTTGGCGCGCATGGTCTCCCGGGTCTGCAAGGAGAGGCCGACCGGCCAATCGGCGAGGGGGGAGTCGTCCATGGTCACGAGCCGCAGCCGCGCCGTGTGGCCCGCTCGGTCGGAGAGGACGATGCGTCCTGACAGGACCTCGGGCCGTCCCTCGACGAACCACCGCCAACGGATATCGGCTTGGGAGGCCAGATCGAGGCAGACGACCCCGCCGGAGGGGGCGGGCACGAGGAACCGTCGCCACATGAACGGCGCGGCGACGCGGAAGGCGCCGTCTTCGGAGGTGAGGTCGTGGACCTCGCCACCGATGGAGACCGCACGCATCGGGCGGCCGTCCGGCGCCGGTCCATCGGCGAAGGCCAGGACGAGCGGGCATGGTTCCTCCAGGGTCCAATCGAGGGGCGTGGAGTCGGGGGACGGCGGTGGAACGAGTCGGCCCCACCAGCCGTCTTCGTGGAGGGCCACGAGGAGGCTTCCCGGCGCCGGTTCCCTGGGGAGCCGGAGCCTGGCGACCCCCTCCCCGTCGCTGTCGGCGGTCGAGCGCGGCATCAGTCTTCCACGCTTCCCCGGTTCGAGGAGGACGACCCGGGCGCCGGCAAGGGGGCGGCCGTCGGGCGTGAGCAGGCGCAGCGTCGCTTCCGTTCCGGCGACCAGCGTCAGGGTGGGGCCCCCTTCGACTTCGGCGAGGTCACCGAGCACGGCGTGGCGCACGAGGAAGCCGTCGGCCGCGACTTCCAGGTTGCTCAGCGACGAGGAGCGACGCGGCAGCATGGCCAGCCCGTCGGGGCCGGTGGTGGCGAGGACGTGGTCGGGAAACGCGCCGGGGTAGAGGAGCGCTCCCGCGACGGGCAGGCCCGTCGCCGCGGCCACGACCCGGATGGGCGAGGGCGCGACGTCGGCGAGGAACGAGACGACCCCGACCTCGCCCTCGGGCGGTGCTTCGAGGCCGCCGACGAAGCATCGCCCGTCGGTGGCGACGAGGAGGGCATGGGCGGAGCCGCCGGGCAGGGAGGGCACCGCGAAGGCGCCGTCGGCGTCGGTGCGGCCTTCCCAGCGCCAGTCGGGGGCGAGGTCGTCGTCCATGGCGACGAGTCGGACCTCGACGTCGGGCATGGGGTGCTCCCCATCGAGCACACGGAAGGCGCCGCCGCGCGAGGGAGTGAGCTGGATGCGTTGGGGGTTCCCGGGGCGCGCCCGCACCCGAGGTGGCGCCGCCAACCATCCCGGAACCTCGAGCCGCCAGTCGCCGGCGGGAAGGTGGGTGCGTCCGATGCGGGCGCCGGGGTCGAGGTGGAAGGGATGTTCGTCGCCGTCTGCGGTCGTCCAGCGGCCGTCCACGGCGTCGTCCGCCGCTTCGAGGGCCCGCAAGACGAGCACTTCTCCGGCAGCGGTGGAGCCGGGCGGAGCGGCGGCCGAGTCGTCCGGTTCGGACCGGCGGCGGACGGA
>JALUVI010000107.1 GCA_027020785.1 Planctomycetota bacterium
TCGGCGCGCTACGTGGGCCGCCGTAGCGACCGGGCGTTCGAGGAAGACCTCGTGCACGGCGAGGGCGGTCCTGGCGGCGCGCCCGAGTCTGGCACGGATGCGTCCGGCGTCCTTCGTCTCCAGGTCGCGGATGCGCTTCGCGGTGGCGACGGCTTCCAGCGAAACGGTCTCGACCCCTTCCAGGAAGAAGAGCATCCAGCGTTCCCAATCCCCATGGGTGCGGACCCGGTTCAGCAGTTCGTAATAGGTCGAACGATGCTCCTTGAAGAAGAGGCTCAAGTAGAGCAGCGGGTGGTTCAGCGCGCCTTCGGCGTGCAGCATCAGAGTGATCAGCATCCGACCCAGCCTGCCGTTGCCGTCGAGGAAGGGGTGGATGGTCTCGAACTGCACGTGGGCGAGCCCCACTCGGCAAAGCAGGGGCAGGTCCCCGGGCGGGTGGTTCAGGAAGCGCTCCAGGTCGGCCATGCACTGCTCGACGTGGTCCGGAGGCGGTGGCACGAAGGTTGCCTGAGCGAGCGAATCGAAGCTCCCGCCAATCCAGACCTGGCCGCGTCGGAACTCCCCGGGCATCTTGTCGGAACCGCGGCCCTCGTCGAGAAGGATGCCGTGGAGCATCCGGAGCAGGCGGTTGCACAAGGGGAGCGTCCCCTCGTCGAGCGCTTGGATGCCGCGATCGAGGGCGGCGACGTAGCGTGACACCTCCACGACATCGTCGAGCGGTACGCCTGGGGCTTCGTCCAGTTCGAACAGCAGCAGGTCCGAGAGCGACGACTGGGTGCCCTCGATTTGCGACGACAGGACGGCCTCCTTGCGGACGTACCCGTAGAGGAAGAGGTCCAGGGCCGGCAAACCGTCCGACATGGCGTCCAGGCGGGTGAGGGCTCTGGTCGCCTTTTCCAGCGGAACAGCGAGCCGGCCCAGGTCGAGCGGAGGTGTCGGTGGGAGGGGGGCCGGAACGAAAGCCCGGGCCGTCTCGCCATTCCAGACGATGGGCTGGTCGTGACCGGGTGAGGGGCGCTGCATGGACCCGAGCTTCAGTGGTGGACGAAACCTACGCCAGCCCGAGCGCTATTTCAAGTAGTCCGCGAAATGAAAAAATCTAGGGCCATAGAATGCGATCTTGAAATAAGGCGACCCGCTGCTTCAATATCTGCGCTATCTTGAAACGAAGGGCAGGCTGGCGCCGCCTGTCCCGGTGGGAGGCCGGTCAGGCCACTGCGCGGGCGCGGCGAGCCGGCCATCGGGGTCTGCAGGATGCCGCCGGCCGGGGCCTCGATCCTTTGGGTGGAGGGCCGCACGAGCCGTGGCCCGGTCGCAGGGCAGACTTCAGCCGGCTCGTCGGACCCGGCGGATGAGGCGGAGTTCCTCCCGTTCGGCCTGCTGGGCCTGGTAGAGGTCCCACCGCTGCTGGAGGTTCATCCAGTAGTCGGGGGTCGTTCCGAAGAACCTGGCCAGACGCAGGGCGGTACTGGGCGAGACCCCGCGGCGGCGGTTCACCAGCTCGTTGACGCGTTGGTAGGGGACGCGGATGCCTGCGGCGAGGTCACGCTGCGAGAGCCCCAAGGGCTCGAGGAAGTCTTCCAGGAGGACTTCCCCGGGGTGGGTCGGTTGGCGGTGTGTCGGGATGCGGACCATGGTTTCTCGTAGGGCTGGTTCAATGGTAGTCGACGATCTCGACCTCTTCGGGGCCGCTGGCGGTCCATCGGAAGCAGATCCTGAATTGGTCGTTGATGCGCATGCTGTGTCGTCCTCTGCGGTCGCCAGCCAGGGCTTCGAGGCGGTTGCCCGGCGGCGCCTGCAGGTCCTTCAGGGCTTCCGCAGAGTCGAGTTGGTCCATCTTCCGGGCTGCGATGGCCCAGAGTGCTCGCGGGCAGGTCATGCGGGCGGCTTTGGTGTTGCGTCCATGGAAGACGTCCTCGGTTCCACGGTTCCCGAACGATCGAATCACGAAGACATGGTAGCACGGCTACCATGCTATGGCGTCGACGGTCTCGAGACCCCCTCGCCTCGAGGGAAGGCCGGTCAGGCCACTGCGCGGGCGCGGCGCGCCAGCCAGAGGGTCTGGAGGATGCCGCCGAGGGTGAAGGTGGCGAGGGCCCAGTAGATGCCGGGGACGGTGCTCCAGCGGGCGCCGGCCCCGAGGCCGACCAGGGCGACGGCGGCGTAGAGCACGACCGCCTCGGTGACGCCGCGGGTGCGGCCGCGGTGGACGAGCCGGCCCTGGTACCAGCTCTGCAGCGCCTGGTACGCCGGCATCGCGAGGGCGAACAGGAGGGCGAGCCGGCACACCCGGGCGAGGTCGGGGGCGAGGCCGAAGACGCCCCGGAACAGCAGGTCGGCGAGCGGGGTCAGGGCGAGCAGGGCCAGCGCTCCGGAGGTGGCGAGGGCCAGCATCAGGGTGAAACTGCGCAACGCCGGGCGCGCCCCCGGTCGGTCGAGCTGCGCCACCACCACTTCGTTCAGGGCGAACCCGGTGGAGCGGGTCAGGAAGACGATGGCGTGCACCACCTGCCACGCCGCCAGCGACAGCGCCGCCTCGGGCATGCGGCTCATCGCGGCGGCGCCCGCCGGTTGGATGAACAAGGTGATGAGCGGCGTCAGCGCGAGCGGCAGGTAGAAGGCGAGGAAGCGGCGACGGTGCAGCGGTTCGGCGTCGGGGTCGAGCTGCGGCAGGCGCTCGCGCAGGACGGGGCCGACCGCCCAGCGGGCGAACAGCGCCTCGGCGACGACACCGCAGCTGATGGCGAAGCTGCCGACGGCGATGCCGGGCCAGTCCGAGAAGCGGCTGCCCAGCCACAGCGCCGAGACCAGCGCCGCGAGGCGGACGATGGTCCCGAACATGACCATGCGCGAGGCGTGGTAGCGGATGAGCAGGCCCTGCAGGAAGCGGCGATAGGCGATGGCCCCGGTCCAGGGCAGCATCAGCTGCAGGCCGAGCCGGCCGGGGGCGCGCACCTCTTCCGGAGCGCCGATGACCGATCCGGCGACGAAGTGGTAGAGCGGAGTGAACGCGACCGCCGCGTGCAGCGCCGTCAACGTGGCGGCGGCGACCAGCGTGAAGCGGCGTACCTTGCGGTAGCTGGTCCAGTCGCGGCACAACGCCGTGCTCGCCGCCAGCAGCATGATGATGGGACCCTCCACGACCAGCGCCACCGGAAAGGTGATGCTGCCGAACGCGGCGAGGTTCACCTTCTGCTCGGGAAGGTGGGCGACGAAATAGGTGAACAGCGGCCCCTCGGCGCCCATCAGCGCCCAGCTCGCCGCCAGCGGGAACCACAGGCGGAAGACGTGGCGTCGCGTCAGCGCGGAGGACATGCGTCGGGTGGACAGGCGTCGCTGGCGCGACGAGTCGCAGCGGGGGCTTCCAAGGGCGGGCGCCAGAGCCTAGCGGTCCGCGTCCGGTTCGGCGGCCGGGCGCTCCGACGCGTCGGGCCCGCGCGACGGCGGCGGGGCCTCTTCGATGTCGGTCGCGGCGGTGGCGCCGGTTTCGGCCTCGGCCGCCGGCGGCTCGAACTCGGCGTCCTCGGGCGCTGCTTCGGTGGTGGCCGGGGGCCGCTTCTCACGCGGCTCCTGCCAGGCCGGGGCCTCGATGCGGAATTCGGTCTCGCGCCGGATGTCCTCGAGCGCTTCGTCGAGCCCCGACTCGCGCTTGAGCTCGTCGAGGGCTCGGCGCATCTTCAGCCACAGCCGGGCCACGTCGCGCATCACCTTGGGCAGGTCCCCGCCGAACAGCAGGACGCCGATGACGACGGCGACCAGGATCTCCGGGGTGCCGATGAAGGCGGGCGCGGCCACGGCCCCAGTCTATCGCCAGCGCAGCCGGGCCAGCCGCTCGACGCCGAAGGGGGCGACCGAGAACAGCGGGGTCACGTTGAAGTAGAGGCCGAGGTCGCCGGTGGCCTGGAAGCGCGTGTAGCCGAACTCGAACAGGAAGTCGTGCCCGTAGTACTGGAGCGCGTACGAGGTGCGCACGCCGGCCACGCCGTGGAGGTTCTCGCTCTGGCGGAAGCCGGCGGCCCACTTCTCGCTGAACCGCCAACCTCCGAACAGCGAGCCGATGGCGAAGTCGGCGGGCGTGTTCTGGGTCTGGTAGAAGTCGAAGCCGTAGAAGAGCTTCTCGTTCGGCCGCACCGTGAATCGGCTGAAGGCGCCCTCGGTGCCGCCGCCGTCGAGGTCCTGACGGATGCGCGCCTCCCAACGCAGGCCGGACAGCGCGCCGCCGTCCACGCCGGGCGTCCACACCGCACGCAGCTCGAGCGGACCGAAGCCGTCGCCGGTGACCGGTCGCCCCCAGGGCAGTCCGCCCTCGTAGGGCGGGAGCGGCTCGGAGGCGTCGGGGTAGTAGGGGGCCAGCACCTCGAGGTCGAGCCAGGTGCGACCGGTGCGCGGCGAGCGGAAGAACTGCCGCAGCGACAGCTCGACGACGTCGCCGGTCGGCCGCGGGTCGAGACCGTCCAGGGTGGGCGCCGCCGGCGCGTCGGGCTCGACGAGTCCGGCGCGCGAGCGCAGGCGCACCGACGCCAGGACGTCGTGCCGCCACCCCTCCTCGAACCGCTTGACCAGGAGGGCGTTGGCTTCGACGAAGCTCTCGAGGGTGAGCTGGCGGTCGCCTTCCTGGGCCCCGGCGACGTCGTCCTGCCACAGGCCGCCCTCCAGCCGGACCCCCGGGCGGAGGGTGAAGCCGCCGGGGTGGAACGGAACGGTCGCCTCGACGAAGCCGTGGAGCCGGGTCCGCTCCCGGTCGGGGAGGGGGGTGAGCGGAACCGCGCTCGGCGAGGCCAGGTCGCGGTCCCGCAGTTGGAGCCGCGACGCGTCCGCGCCCCAGCCGAGGTCGAGGGGGGCTTCCCCGTCGGCGTCGCCGAGCGCGCCGAGCGGTAGCGTGGCCACGGTCCGGGCGAGTCCCAACCACTGGAGCCGCGGCAGCGTCTCGAGCTGCTGGGGGAAGGGGCCGGGAGGCAGCGGGTAGCCCCCGAAGGGGGTGTAGCCCGGGCCGTCGAGCCGCGGCCGGACCCCGGCGTAGCCCCAGTCGTCGTCGCCGCGGTGGACGACGGCGAACTCGCTGGCGGCGTCGCGTCCGTGGATCCAGTCGTCCGGGAAGAACTCCGGGTCCACCAGGGCATCGCTCCGCAGCCGGAGGATGCCTCGGAATTCGTTCTTTTCGCCGAATTTCCTGAAGAAGTCGCCGGCAATCCGCCAGCGGAAGTCCCCTTCGCGGGCGACCGACCGCCGCAGACCGGTCACGTCGTTGCCCTCGTCCCGGAGGCCGAAGAGCTCGAGGCGGGCATGGCCGTCGCGGTCGCCGAGCTCGAAGACGGTCGTCAGCGGCAGCCCGCGACGCGAGCTCAACCGCGGCAGGAACGTCCAGTCGATGCGCTGCCCGAGCAACTCCAGGGTCTGGGACCAACGGAATTCGGTGGAAAACCCGAATCTGCGGTCCTTGTCCATGCGCACGCCGTCCAGGCCCAGGAAGCTGTGGCCGGGCTCGAAGTCAGGGGTCGGCAGCGGGAGGAGGCGAAGCCCGCCGAAGGCGAGCCAGCCGCGGGCGGGCCGCCAGATGCGGCCGCCGCGGGGCGAGGGTTCCACCACCAGCCGGCCGAGTCGCAGCGCGTAGTGGGGCGGCTCGCGGCGGCAGGTGGTGAGCTCGGCCTCCTCGGCGCGGAGCACCGCGTCGGCGGTCTCCTCCAGGACGCGGGCGCGCAACACCAGCGGCCAGCCGTTCGGACCGACGGATTCGCTGCCGAAGACGACGTGGATCTCCTCGGCGCGCAGGGTGCCTGCGATGGGGTGGACCTCCAGGCGAGCGGCGCGGAGGGTCAACGGGCCGGCCCGCACGAACACCGCACCGTCCAGGACGAGCTCGCGCAGCAGCTCCTGGTCCTCGGGAAGCCCGAGGCCGACCAGGAGCTTGCGGCTCCAGGTCGGCGCCCGGAGCTCGGAGTCGTCCGCGGCGACGGCGGGCGGAGGGGGCGCCGCTCGAGGCGCGGCGGCCCCTTCGCCTCCCTCGGCTTCGACGAGACCGGCGCGGGCGACCAGCTCGGCATAGCGCGCCGCGTCCAGCACCAGGGTGGCCCGCTCGGCCCGCACCTCGAGGTCGTCGCCGGTCAGGCGCGGACCTTCCAGCACGTAGACCACCGCGTCGTCCCGCTCCTCGGACCGAATCGAGGCCGCCTCGAAGCGCACCTGTTGCGCCGCCGGCGCGAGCGCGAGCAGGAGGGGGGCGAGCAGCGGCACGGCCTAGGGACCGGAGGAGGACTCCTGCGGCGACTCGACCTGGATGGGGCCGGTCTCGAGCAGGCGGGTGCGCAAGTTGTAGCGCAGCCAATCGGCGCGGACGTCGCGCCCGTCGGCCAGGAGGAGATGGGCGGGCACGCCGTCGCCGCCGGAGACGAAGACGGTGCCGCGTTCGAGGTCCAGCTCCAACACCGCCCCTTCGGCGGTGAGGTCGGGGCGGACCAGGCGCGCCGAACCCTCGAGGCGCAGCCAGGTCAGGCCGCCCTTCCCGTCGCCCGCCGCAGTGGTTCGCCAGCGGGCGCGGTCGGCTTCGCCTTCGCCCTCGGGGGCGGCGAACGAGACGGCGCCCTCGGCCTCGCCGCCGCCGCGCTCGAGGTGGAGGAGGTCGCCGGCGAGTCGGCGTACGCCGCCGCCGTCCGGTTCGGCGAGCACGACCGCGGCGGCGCCGCGCAGCTCCAGCACGCCGCCTTCGCGCGCCTCGACCTCGCGTCCGGTGAGGTCCACGCGTCGGCCGTCGTCCAGGGTCGCGGCGAGCCGCGGCGCGCCGCGGTCGCGCTCCAGCCGCAGCCACTCGCCGGGGAGGAAGCGCAGGCGGTCGGCCTCGCCCTCGGCGGCGCCGGTGACGACCAGGTCGCGCTCGAGCAGCCACACCCCGTCGTCGGCGCTGCGCACCACGTGGTCGGCGCGGAGCTCGACCGCTTCGCCGGCGAGCCCGAAGGACCGCGCCGGCGCGAGGAAGCGGCTGCGGCCGACGACCTCCAGACGGTCGGGGTGGAGGAAGGCGCGCGGGAAGTCGGCCACTGCGACGCCGCCGTCGGCCAGGGTCTGTTCCAGGCGGACCGGAGAGCCCTCCAGCAGGTAGCGCTCCGGACCGGACTGGACCAGGCGGTCGGCGGCCAACCGGGCGTCGCGCCACACGAGTCGCAGGTCGCCCTCGGCGAGGAGCCGGTCCTCGCCGCGCTCGCGGCTGCGGGTCAGGGCGTCGCCGGACAGCGCGAAGGGCTCGCCGCCGCTCTCGCCCTCGAT
Source organism: Planctomycetota bacterium (assembly GCA_027020785.1). GTDB lineage: Bacteria > Planctomycetota > UBA1135 > UBA1135 > UBA1135 > JALUVI01. The sequence goes on from JALUVI010000107.1 coordinate 7,258, forward strand.
GCGGAAGCCGTCGGGGGCCGCCAGTTCCCCGCCGTCGCCGCTGCCGGTCAGGCTCGGCGCGAGGAGGCGGCGCACCGGACCGGTGGGCGGCGCCTCGACCACGACGTCGCCGGCCAGCCGCCAGCCGCCGTCGAGGGCGGCTTCGAGCCGGTCGGCGCGCACCACGAAACCGCCGTGTCCGAGGAGGACCTCGCCGCCGAGCGCGAGGGCGTCGCCGTCGAGGCGCCCGCCGTCGGCGGCGGCGAAGCCGAGGTCGTCGCGCGCTCGGACCGGCCCACGGAAGTTGACCACGCCGGTGTGCGGCTCCCAGTCCAGGCCGCGGCGGCAGGTCACGAGCTGCAGCGGCGGAGTCCACGGGGTGGTCGCACACGGCCCGGCGAGCGCGAGGCCGGTGAGGGCGCCGTTCGCGTCCCAACGGGCTTCGGCGTCGCCCCCGGAGAAGGCGGCGTCCGCGGCCGCGACCTGGACGGGGCCGTCGAGGCGCGCCGCGAGCGGCCGCCAGCCCCCGCCCTCCACGGGCAGGAAGTCCAGCGCCAGCCGGTGCGCGGCCAGCCAGGTCTCGCCCTCGGGCGCGACGTCGCGCAGGCGGATGCCTTCGCCGCCCTCCTCCAGTTCCAGGCGCCAGCCGTCGGCGTGCGGCGTCATCCTGCCGCCGGCGCCGCTGCGTCCCACGAGGCGCCGCCCCTCGCCTTCGTCGAGGGACCAGCGCAGGCCGCCCTGCCAGGGGGCGAAGGTCGCCGTGCGGGTGGCGACGTCGTAGGCGAGGCGTCCGGCGACGAGCTCGAAGGCGTCGGCGCGGATGCGGAAGGAGCCGCGGCCTTCGAGCCGGTCCTCCTCGGGCCAGAGGAGCACGCGCCCGTCCACCCACGCCTCGAGGCTGCGTCCGGGCATCACCCCGGGCAGCCGCAGATGGGGGCCTTCCAGTTTCCAGGCGCGGCCGAGGTCGAGGACCAGGAGGCCGCGGTTGCGGGACAGGGGAATCCACGCCGAAGGGGCTTCGGCGGTCATCGGTTCGTCGGCCTCGAGCGCGACGATGCGCACGTTCTTCAGACGCATGCCCGCACCTTCCGGCACCGGGTCGTCGCCCTCGAGTCGGTAGCGCGGCACGCGCGCCACGCGGCCGGTCGCGTCCTCGGCGCTGCGCTGGTCGGTGACCAGGGTGACGTGGCCGCGGAACGCGATCTCGAGCGGGCCGACCTCGCGCAGCTCCTGGCGGAAGGCGGGGGGCACTTCTTCGTCGGGGCCGCCTTCGTCGCCGAGGTGGCGCCACAGGTCGGCGACCAGGGCGACGAGGGTCGCGAGGGCCACGAACCAGCCGAGGGCGAAGGCGAAGGTCCTCATCGGCCGCGCGCCGCGAGCAGGAGTTCGCAGGCCTCGCGGAAGGCCCCGAAGCCGGCGTCGGCGCGGGTCACCCAGTCGGCGCTGCGGCGCACCTCGGCGACGGCCTGCGGCGGCGCGATGCGCAGGCCCGCGGCCTCGAGGAGCGGCAGGTCGAGGAGGTCGTCGCCGATGGCGGCGACCGCGTCGCGCTCGACCCCGTGGCGGGCCATGAGTTCGGCGGCGGCGGCGCCCTTGTCGCGCACGCCGAGGTGGACTTCTTCGATGCCGAGTCGGGCGCAGCGGTGGGCGACCGCCGGCGTCTCGCGCCCGCTGACCACCGCGACGACGACGCCGGCCTCGCGCAGCCGGTGCACGCCGAAGCCGTCGTGGACGTGGAAGGCCACCGACTCGCTGCCGTCGGCGTTCACCGTGACGCGGCCGTCGGTCCACACCCCGTCCACGTCCGAGAGGAACAGGCGCACCCCGGCGGCGCGCGCGGCGAGGTCGGAGGGAAAGGTCACGGCGCGGCCTCGAGCAGGTCCTGGACGTCGATCAGGCCGACCACCGCGTCGCCGTCGGCGGCGACCACGGGCAGCTGGTCCACGTGGGTGTCGCGGACCGTGCGCAGGACCTCGCCGACCAGCTGGTCCTCGCGGACGCGGCGCGGCTCGCGCGCCATGAAGGCGTCCACCGCTTCGTCCAGCGGCAGTTCACCGGCTGCGACCAGCCGCCGCAGGTCGCCGTCGGTGAAGATGCCGAGCAGGCGGTCGCCGTCGCCGACGACGATCGCGGCCCCGGGGCGACCCGGGGTGGACGTCATCACCGCGACGGCGTCGCGCAGGGTGGCGCCGCTGGGCAGGAGCGGCACCGCCTCGCCGCGCCGCATGATCTCGCCGACCCGCATCAGGGCGCGGCCGAGCGAGCCGGCGGGGTGGTTGCGGGCGAACTCCTCGCGGGTGAAGTCGCGGCCTTCGAGCACCGCCATCGCCAGCGCGTCGCCGAGGGCGAGCATGGCGGTGGTGCTCACCGTGGGGGCGAGCCCGAGCGGACAGGCCTCGGGCGCGTCGCCGATGGCCACGACCACGTCGGCGTGGCGGCCGAGCGGCGAGTCGGCGTCGGCGGTGAAGGCGACGATGCGCGCGCCGATGCTGCGCACCGCCGGCACCAGCCGCACCAGCTCCTCGGTGCGCCCACTCTTCGACAGGGCGAGGAGCACGTCCTCGCGGCGCATTCGACCGAGGTCGCCGTGCAGCGCTTCGGCGGGATGGAGGAACAGGCTCGGCGTGCCGGTGCTGGCCAGGGTCGCCGAGACCTTCTGCCCGACCAGGCCGGCCTTGCCCATGCCCGAGACGACGACGCGGCCGGTGCAGTCGAGGACCATCCGGCAGGCTGCGAGGAAGCCGTCGCCGACCGACCCGGCGAGCCCTTCCAGCGCCGCGGCTTCGAGGCGCAGCACCTCGCGGGCGCGGGCGAGCGCGCGCTCTCGGTCGAGGACGTCCACCATGTGGGAATCGGCCACCGGGCCCAGGCCGCCCGGAAGCGGTCGGGTGGCGGGGGTATTGTAGGGGCCGCCCGAACGGGCCGGACCGCAGTCCATGGAACCCTTCGTCCTCATCGGCGTGGTCGCAGTGGTGGTCCTCGCCGTCACCGTCCACGAATCGGCCCACGCCTGGGTGGCCGACCGCCTCGGCGACCCCACCGCGCGGGCCCTGGGTCGGGTCACCCTGAACCCGCTGCCGCACGTGGACCTGTTCATGACCATCCTGCTGCCGGCGTTGCTGTTCCTGGTCCATTCGCCGGTCATCTTCGGCGGGGCCAAGCCGGTGCCGGTGGACATGCGCAACTTCCGCCATCCCTGGCGCGACAACGCCATCGTCGCCGCCGCCGGACCGGTGAGCAACTTCCTCCAGGCCCTGTTCTGGGCCGGATTGCTGTCGGTGCTGCTGCGCACCGGCCTGTGGACCGAGGAGTCCATGGGGGTGAAGGTCCTCGGCTGGGGCATCGTCGTCAACGTCCTCCTCGCCCTGTTCAACCTCCTGCCCCTGCCGCCGCTCGACGGCTCACGCATCGTGATGTGGATGCTCGGCCCCGAGGCGCGCCGCGGCTACCTGCGGCTCGAGGCCTTCGGCCTGCTCATCCTGCTCGGGCTGTTCTTCTTCGTCCCCGGCTTCCAGCTCTTCCTGATGACCACCCTCTACCACGTGACCGACTTCGTGGTCGGCCTGGTCGGTCTGCCGATGAGCGCCTATCACCTCTTCACCCTGCTGTAGCCCGCCGGATAGCGGACCCGTGATCGAACCGACCGACCCCGAGATGCTGCCGCCCGCGCGCCCCACCGCGCCGGAGCCGGCGGGGGGAAGCGGCGACGCCCCGACCGGAGCGCCCGGCGACGACGCTCCGGCGTTCACGGTCCACCTCGACCGGGTGTTCCACGGCCCGCTCGACCTCCTGTTGCAGCTGGTGCGCGAGCGCGAGCTCGAGATCCACCTGGTCTCGCTCGGCGAGGTCTGCGACGCCTTCGTCGCCCACCTCGCGGCGATGCCGGCGGTGGACGTGGACGAGGCCGCCGACTGGCTGGTGATCGCGGCGACGCTGCTCGCCATCAAGTCGCGGGCGCTGCTGCCCACCGAGGAGATCGAGCCGGAGGAGGACCTGTTCGACCCCGGCGAGGAACTGGTCCAGCAGCTGCTCGCCTACAAGGAGCTGCGGCGCGTCTGCGACGAGCTCGCGGCGCGGCGCGCCG
>JALUVI010000108.1 GCA_027020785.1 Planctomycetota bacterium
TGGGACTTCATGGCCGACGACGCCGCCGACGGGCGCGTCTGGGCGACCACGGTCGGCATGGCCTTCCTGCCGAACGCGCACGTCACCTTCAAGCTCGACTTCACCGACTTCTCGGGCGCCTCCGACCTCCTCACCGACCGCGTCGCCTTCACCATCGGCTGGGCCTTCTGAACCGTTGTCACGCCGCCTCCTCCCCGTCCTGCTCGCCCTGTCGGCCCTCGGCGCCGGCGCCGCCGTCCTGCCCTCCCCCGACGAGGCTCTACGGCTCGCCTTCGGAAAGGACGCCCGCTTCGCCGTCGTCTCACACTGGCCCGACGCGGAAGCGCGCCGCCGCATCGCCGAGCGCTCGGGCGGCGAGCCACCGCCGACCACGATCCGCGAACGCCGCGCCACCGACGCCGACGGCCGGGATCTCGGCTCGGGGTGGTTCCTGCGCCGCCGCATCCGCACCCACCTCGGAGTGTTCCTGATCGCGATCACCCCCGACGGCCGCGTGCTGCGGGTCGAACCGGTCCGCTTCGACGAACCGCGGCGCTACCTGCCGTCGCGGCGCTGGTGGCGCCAGTTCGAAGGGTTGGGATTGGACGACGACCTCCGACTCGGCGGGGCCGTGGACGCGGCCAGCGGCGCCACGCTCACCAGCCGCGCCGCGGTGGACGCCGTTCGCGAGGCGCTGGCGGTCCACGAATGGGCTCGTTCGACGCCGCCGCCCGAGTCCGCCGCCTCGCGATGACCCGCGGCCAGGCCCGTTTCCTCCTGGCGACGAACCTCCTGGTCGTCGCCACGGGCCTCGTCTGGGCCTGGATGCTCTACCTGCTCGAGCCCACCGACGAGTTCGCGGTCGTCAACCACCCCTGGCAGCCGACGGTCCAGGCCGCCCACGTCCTCGCCGCCCCCCTCCTCCTGTGGGCGGTGGCGGCGGTGTGGCGTCCGCACGCATGGAAGCGGTTCCGCAGCGGTTTCCGACCGCGACGCCGCAGCGGACTCGTCCTGATGGCGTCGTTCTGGCCGATGGCGGCCAGCGGCTGGCTCTACGAGGTCTCCGTGGCGCCGGCCCTGCGCGACGGCTGGCGCATCGTCCACCTGGCGGCCTCGGCGGTGTGGACGCTGGCCTTCGTCGTCCACCTGCTCGCGCCGCGCAGCGACACCTTCTCTCCCCCGACGGTCAGGGCAGCACGATCGTGATGGGATCGGCGCCGGGGACCACCCCTTCGACGCGCTTCGAGACCCCACCGGGCCCCTCGACGAGCAGATCGTAGGTTCCCGGCGCCACGCTCTCGCCGTCGAAGGAGAAGGCGCCGGCGGCTCCGGTGACCTGGCGCTCACGACGTCCGAGCACCAGCGGATGGAACTCCTCGGGCAGACCCTCGGGGGCGTCGCGCCATCGCGCGGTCACGGCGACCCCGGAAAGGGGACGCCCCTCGGCGTCCGTGACGATCCCCTCGAGCGGCATCGCCTCGGGCAGGACCAGGTTGCGCTCGAGTCCCCCGGCCGCGAGGTCCACGGGGCCTTCCACCACCGGAGCGTGTTCCCTGGCGGAGACCACGAGCCATCGCCCGCTGCGCCCGTCCAGTCCCGCGAGCTCGAAGGAACCGTCGGCGCGGGTCAAGGTGCTCGGCGTCGGCAGCCGCGATGGCCCACCGAGGAGCAGGACGGCGGCCTTCTTGACCGGCTGGCCCAGGGCGTCGTGGACGAAACCGCGCAACACCGCCCCGCGGTCGAGCTCGACCCAGACGTCCACCGCTCCCGGGTCGAGGGTCACCACCTTGCGGCGGTACGAGGGATGGTCCACGTTGAGGTTCCAGGTCCGCCCCTCGGGGACCAGCGGCAGCACGAACAACCCGTCGGCATCGCTGCGGGTCACGATCGGACGCGGCGCCAGGTAGACCACCTCGTCCACCGGCCCCGGGCGCACGTGCTGGCGCCGCCCGGGCTGGCCGGCGACGACGCGGGCATCGCCGACCGGCTCACCGTCGGGGCCGGTGACCTGTCCGTAGACCGCGTGGCCGGGCTCGAGCAGGAGTTCCACGCCCTCGACCACCTGTCCCTTCCGCAGGGAACCCGCGAGGCGACGCACGCACAGCCGCTGCTCCTTGCCGGCCTCGAGCACGAACGGCCCCTCGGGGAAACCGCCGAGCCGGAAGGTCCCGTCGGCGCCGGTCGTCGCGTGGGTGTCGGCGGCGGGGACCTCCTCGCCGTCCACCAGGTCGAAACGCCGATGGAAGGCGGCGACCTGGGCGTCGGGTACGGGGTCGCCGTTCTCGTCCAGGACGACGCCGCTGACGACCCCGGCCCGGGGGACGGCGAGCTCCAATCGGTAGCGTTCGCCGGCCGCGACCAGGTGGGTGAAGTCGTGCCGCAACGGCGCGGTGGGCCCGGTCGGATGCACCCGCACCGAGCGCAGGATCGACCCGGGCGTGAAGCGGGTGACGTTGACGCCGTTCGGGCCGGTGACGCCGTCGAGCCGGTTCGGCCCCGCGTCGTCCTGCCAGAACACCTCGTAGGAGAGGTTCGCCAGCGGTTCCCCGGTCTCTTCGCTGGTCAGGACCACCTCGAGCTCACCGAAGTCCCTGTCCTCGGCCGGAGGCGCCGACTCGAGCCCCCCGCCTCCTCCTCCATCCCCCGGGGAGGAGGCTGCGGCCGCCTCGGCCCCTGTCCCGACGGTGGCGGCGGCTCCGGCCGCCGGGACGGGGTCGTCCGCGCCCCCGCACGAGACGAGGAGACCGCCCACGACGAGGGACGAGAGGACGAGCGCGAACGAGGGGACGGGCGGGGAAGGACGGCGGCGCATCGAGGTGAGGATACCCCCGGTGGCCGAACGATTCCGAACGCAGCGCGGGCGGAGAAGGGGTATCCTTGGACGTCTCCGGCCCCTCGGGGCCGGTTTCACGCCCATGCTTCGTCCCCGCATCCTCCTCGCCCTCGCCGCTGCGCTGGCCGCAGCGGCCGCCCCCGTCCCCGCCCAACAGAACTGGCAGAACTGGCTGATCCAGGACGGCTCCGAATCGGGGGCCCTCCTCGGCTACCAGGTCGTCCAGGTCGGCGACCTCGACGGCGACGGCGCCACCGACCTCGCCGTGAGCCTGCCCCACGCCGACGGCGGCGGCCTGGACGCCGGCGCCGTCCTCCTGATCTCGGGCGCGGACGGCTCGCTGCTCGCCACCCTCGACGGCCCGGCGGCCGGCGCCCAGCTGGGGCTGTCCCTGGCCCTGCTCGGCGAGCACGGGGACGGCCTCACCAAGATCGCCGTCGGCATGCCCTACGCCACCTCGTCGGGCGGCTTCCTCGCCGGCCTGGTCCAGGTCTGGGCCTGGGACCCGGTCTCCTCCACCGTCGCGCTGTGGGACGAACTCGAGGGCGCCGTGCCCGGCGACCTGATGGGCTGGGACCTGGCGGCGACCGACTGGGACGCCGACGGCGACCTCGACCTCGTCGTCGCCACCCTCGGCGCCAACTTCAGCGACGGGCGCGTCGAGGTCTGGACCGTCGGCGCCGGAGGACTCGCGGCCTTCCCGACCCTCCTCCTCGACGGAGCGCCGGCCAGCGGTGAAGGGCTCGGCTTCGCCCTCGCCACCGGCGCCGCGACCGGCGGGGGCGCCGGCCTTGGCCAGCCCGACCTCCTGATGGGCGCCCCCTTCGCCGATTCCGACCTCGGTCGCGCCTACCTCCTCGAGAGCGGCGGCAACCTGACGCTCCTCACCGGCGCCGCCCCGGCGCCCGGCGCCCACCTCGGCTACGCCGTGGCCGCCGGCCGCGACGTCGACAACGACGGCATTCCGGACCTCCTCGCCGGCGCCCCGGACGCGGACGAAGGCACGGTGACGGTCTGGAGCGGGGCCAGCCGCATGGTCCTCGACCAGCTGGTCGGCGAGGCCGCCGGCGACCGCTTCGGCGCCGCCCTCGCCCTGCTGCCCGACGGCTCCTTCGACGGCGCCGCCGACGTCGCGGTCGGCGCCCCCGGCGCGCTCTCCTCCGACGGCAAGGCCTACGTCTGGGCCATGCTGCCGACGCCATTCCAACTCCTCCGGGTTTCCGGCACGTCCGGTTCGGCCTCCCAGCTCGGCTGGAGCGTGGCCGACGCCGGCGACGCCAACCTGGACGGCAAGCCGGAGGTGGCCTTCGGCGCCCCCTGGGCCGGCAGCCAGGACGAGGGCCGGATCCAGGTCTGGTCCGCCCCTCCGGTGGACCTCGGCCCGCTCGAGCTGACCATCGTCTCCGGCAGCTTCGTCTGGGAGACCGACGTCACCCTCGAGGTGGACAACCTCAACCCGAACGGCGGCGACCTCTACTGGTACGCCGGCACCGCGGTCGGCGCCAGCACCTCGCCCGAGGGCTACCTGCTGGACGTCGCCGGCAACGTCACCCTGTTCGACACTTCCTCCCATCTCGGAGTGGGGCCGATCTCGGCGACCTACACGGTGCCGCCCTTCCTCCCCGCCAACCAGCTCCTCGCCTTCCAGGTGGTGGAGGACCAGCTCGGCTTCGTGCGCAACAGCGACGTCGAGACCGGCAACGCCGTGGACCCCGGCCTGGTGCTGGAAGCGTCGCTCAACACCGCGGCCCGTCAGCTGACCCTGCAGACCAAGTACGGCCTACCGAACAGCCCGGTCTACTTCTACTACACCCTGCGCGGCGTCTCTCGGGATGCCGTCCACCGCGCGCCGAACGGCTCCTGGAAGCTCAACCTGAAGGCGCCGAAGCTGGTTCCGCAATCCATCTTCTCGGACGCCCAGGGGGTCGCGGTCACTGCGCCGATCGACCTGCCGCCGGTGGTCCATGGGCGCACTGCCTGGTTCCAGGCCTACGACTGGGACATCTTCGAGCCGGCGCTGTCCAACGTGGCCCAGATGACCTTCCCCTAGGAACCGAAGACGGTTCCCGTAGGGCTCCCACCCTCGACACCATCGATACCGAAAGGCCCCGGGGCGGCTTCGCCCCGGGGCCTCCTTCGTCCGCCTCCGCCGGCGGCGGGGGTCAGAGCCGCACGTACTCGAAGTCGAAGGGCTGGCCGTTGATGCCCTTCTTCGGCGGCGCGATCCAACCGGCGATCTTGCCGCGCTCCAGCACGGGCTGCATCAGCGACTTCACGTAGTCCCGCTCCTCCGCGGTGGGCAGCCACTCGCCGCGCCGCCGCTCGAACTCGTCACGGCTCACCGGATTGCCGTCCGGGTCGAAATGACTGCCGGCGTAGAGGCCGATCTTGCGGTTGAAGCGCGGGTTCGGCAGACGGAACTCGAAGTCCACGTCGTACTTGTCGAGGATGCGGTTCCAGTAGTCGATTCCCTTCTGGTTGTCCTGGATGTACTCGCGACGCAGCAGTTCGTTGAGCGCGTTGCGCAGCGGCACCTCCTCGGAGACCAGCCGGCCGTCCTCGAACTTCTCGATGACCATGGATTCGTCCAGGGCGCGATGGTCCTCGTACTTCTTCTCCTCGTAGGCGCGTCCCTTCAATCCGGCCGCAAAATAGTTCGCGGCATTGCTGGAGACCTCGGAGCCGTAGAGGTCGTTGCAGGAGCTCACCCAGAAATGGATGTACTTCTGGAGCAGCGGCAACGGGATCGCGCCGTGCTCGCGCGGGTCGGAATCGGGATGCTCCCGCATCACCTCGGCGGTGCGCTGGACCACCCGACCGACGCCGGTCTGGCCGACGAAGAGGTGATGGGCCTCCTCGGTGAGCATGAATCGCGTGGTCCGAGCCAACGGGTCGAAACCCGATTCGGCCAGGGCGAGGAGCTGGAACTTGCCGTCACGATCGGTGAACATCGTGAACATGAAGAAGTCCAGCCAGGTCTCGATCGGCTCGTTGAAGGTGGTCAGGATGCGCGGGCGGTCGGGGTTGCCGCTGCGGCGCTCCAGCAGCTCCTCGGCCTCTTCGCGGCCGTCCTTGCCGAAGTAGCGGTGCAACAGGTAGACCATGGCCCACAAGTGGCGCCCTTCCTCGACGTTGACCTGGAACAGGTTGCGCAGGTCGTAGAGCGAGGGCGCGGTGTGGCCGAGGAGCCGTTGCTGCTCGACGCTCGCCGGCTCGGTGTCGGCCTGGGTCACGATGATGCGCCGCAGGTCGGCCCGGTATTCGCCGGGCACCTCGTCCCAGGCGGGCTGGCCGGCGAAGTCGCCGAAGGGGATGCGGCGGTCGGCCTCCTTGGGCTCGAGGAAGATGCCCCAGCGATACTCGGGCATCCGCACGTAGCCGAAGTGGGCCCAACCGTCCGGTTCCACCGACACCGCGGTCCGCAGATAGACCTCGTTGCTGTCGAAGTCGCTCGGCCCCATCTCGTGCCACCACTCCAGGTAGGCGGGTTGCCAGCGCTCCAACGCCCGTTGCAGACGCTTGTCGCTGGCGAGGTCGACGTTGTTGGGAATCTTGCTGCTGTAGTCGATCTTGGTCATGTCAGGTACGGCGGTAGTCGAATGCGGGGCGACGCGGCGTTCCGTAGCACTGCAGGGCGCCCTCGGCGCCGACGGCGTTGGGCCGCTGGAAGATCCAGTTCTGCCAGGCGGTGAGCCGCCCGAAGATCCTGGACTCCATCGTCTCCGGACCGGGGAAGCGCAGGTTGGCCTCCATGCCGGTCAGGGCGTCGGGCGACATGCTCGCCCGCTCCTCGACGTACACGCGGATCTGGTCCTCCCAGTCGATCAGGTCGAGGGCCTCGGTCGCGAGCCCGAGCTCGTCGGCCGCGGAGGCCGGCACGAGGCCCGGCGACTCCAGCAATCGGGCGACGCGCTCCGGCTCACCGTAGAAACGGGCCTCCAGCCGCGTCAGGCCGTGGCTCATCGGGTAGTCGCCGCCGTTCAGCAGGCCGACGCCGAGGAAGACCTCCTCGTCGGGGTCGTCCAGCACGTAGAGTCGGTCCGCGGCCAGCCCGAACTCGAGGAAGGTGCCGGCGAAGGCGGTGCCGGCGTCGGCCAGCGCGAAGAAGCTCTTGGCCGAGAGGTCCATGCGCTTGAGGACGCGCTTGGCGAAGTGGACGACCTCGTGGACGAACCAGTCGCCACGGTACTCGGTCAGGAAACGGTCGTGCTCCAGCGCGACCCGGGGGTCGCCGACCACCCGCACCGTGACCAGGTTCACGCACGGCAGGTTGATGCGGAGGTGGAGCAGGGCGTCGTCCACCGCGCGGAACAGGTCGAGGAACCACCAGTCGCGACCGGCGGCATGGGCCTCCTCGGGCAGCTTGGGACCGGCCTCGTCCGGCAGACGGACCTCGAGCTCCGCGGTTCGGGCGTCCTCGTCCCAGGACAAGGTGACGTAGCGGTAGGTCCTGCGACCGGCGCCGTCCTCGAAGGCCAGGTCGCCGAGGGGCACGCCGACCCGGTCGCTGCGGTCGGGCACCGAATCGGCGAGTTCGCGGGCCAGCCGGTCACGTTCCTCGGCGAAGCGCGAACTGGGCGCGAGGTGGTCCACCAGCCGCCACTGCAGCGCCTTCTTGCCGCGCACGCCCTCGGCCAGGGTGCAGAACACGTCGGCGAGGTCGCGCCGCACCTTGCGCTTGTCCACCACCCGGGTCAGGCCGCCGGTGCCCGGCAGCACTGCGAGCAGGGGCACCTCGGGCAAGGAGACGGCCGACTGGCTGTCGTCGATCAACAGGATGCGCTCGCAGGCCAGCGCCAGCTCGTAGCCGCCCCCCGCCGTGGCGCCGTTCAGCGCCGCCAGGGTGCGCACGCCGGACGCCTCGGCCAGGTCTTCCAGGTAGACCCGCGTCTCGTTGGTGTACTTGCAGAAGTTGACCTTCCAGCCGTGCTCGCTCTGGCGCAGCATCTGGATGTTGGCGCCGGCGCAGAACACCTTGTCCAGGGCACCATCGATCACCAGGCAGCGGACGCCGGGATGCTCGAAACGCAGCCGTTGCACCGCGTCGGCCAGTTCGACGTCCACGCCCAGGTCGTAGGAGTTCAGCTTGAGCTCGTAGCCCGGGCGGATGCCCTGCTTCGGGTCCACGGCCATGGTCAGGCGGGCCACGTCCCCGTCCACGGCCAGCCGCCAGTGGCGGTAGCGGTCGGGGGAGGTGCGGAAGTCCACCGGCGGCGCGGCGGTCGGGGAAGGGGTCTCGACGGTCATGGAGGCGGGTCGGAAGGGAACCTGGCCCTCCAGGGTAGGGCGTCCGCCCCCGAAATGCGAACATATCTCCCGTTTTTCCTGGATTCGCGCAGCATACTTCCTACAATGGGCGCCATGAACCCGCTCCTCCAGGCTTTCGGACGCAAGGTCCGCAGTCTCCGGCAGGACCAGGGGCTGTCGCTCCGCGCCCTCGCCGAGAAGGCTGACGTCAGCCGCCGTTTCCTCGTCGAGATCGAGGCCGGCCGCGCCAATCCGTCGCTCCTGAAGATGGCGGCCCTGGCCCGGGCCCTACGCACCGGGCTCAAGGAACTCTGTGACCTGCCGTTGTCGCGACCACCCAAACGCATCGCGTTGATCGGCATGCGCGGCGCCGGCAAGAGCACGCTCGGCCGCATGCTGGCCGAACGACTCGAGATCCCGTTCGTGGAACTCGACGAGTGGATCGAGCAGCATGCCGGGATCACCCGCTCGCAGATCTTCGAACACGAGGGTGCCGAGGGCTTCCGGCGATGGGAACAGGAAGCGCTCGAGCACTGGCTGTCGCGCAACGCCGAGGGCGTGCTCGCCGTGCCCGGCGGCATCGTCGAGAACCCGCCGGCGCTGCGCCGCCTGCTCGAGAGCTGCACCACGGTCTGGGTGCGAGCCGACGCGGAAGACCACTGGGACCGCGTCATCGCGCAGGGCGACCTCCGCCCCATCCATGCCCATCCGGCGGCGCGCGAACGGCTGGAAGAACTCATCGCGGAGCGCACCCCACTCTACGCCAGGGCCCATCACCGCATCGACACCAGCGGCAAGTCCCCCGCGGAGAACCTCGAGGAGCTCCTCACCATCGTCGAACCCGGCGCGGACGAGCAACGCCGCGCCGGTTAGACCGGCGGTCCGGCCTGCAGCAGGGACAGGAACTCGCTGCGCGTGCGCGGGTCGTCGCGGAAGGCCCCCAGCATGCAGGAGGCCGTGGTGCGGCTGGCCTGCTTGGCGACGCCGCGCATCATCATGCAGAGGTGCCAGGCGTCCGAGACCACGGCCACGCCGCGGGGCCGGACCACCTCCTGGATGGCTTCCGCGATCTGGACCGTCATCCGTTCCTGGACCTGGAGACGGCGGGCGAAGACCTCGACGATGCGCGGGATCTTGGACAAGCCGACGACGTGACGGTCGGGCAGGTAGGCGACGTGGACCCGCCCGTAGAACGGCAGCATGTGGTGTTCGCAGAGCGAATAGAACTCGACGTCGCGCACCAGCACCATCTCGTCCACGACCTCTTCGAACAACGCACCGTTGACGACCGAAGCCACGTCCTGGTCGTAGCCCGACACCAGGTATTCCAGGCTGCGCGCCACCCGCTCGGGGGTGCGCTTCAACCCGTCGCGCTCCGGGTCCTCGCCCAACGCCTCGATGATGCGCCGCACCAGGCCGGGCAGCGCGTCGGCGTCGCGGGGATGGGCGGTCACGACGCGACCTCCCGACGCACGGCGAAGCCTTCCCCCTCCTCGAGCTCGAGCGAGGCGAGCCGCACGCCGACCGGGAGCTCGGGCTCGAGCCGACGCCAGAAGGCGAGCACCAGGTTCTCGGCGGTCGGCACGATCCCCGTGAGGAAGTCCACGTCGTGGTTCAGGTGGCGATGGTCCACCGCTGCGACGACGCGCTCGTCCACCAGGGCGGCAAGCCGCGCGAAGTCCATGACCAACCCCGTCTCGGGGTCCACCGGTCCCTCGACCTCCACCGTCAGGATCCAGTCGTGACCGTGGCCGTGGAGCCCGGCACAGACCCCATAGACCTCGCGGTTGCGCTCGTCGCTCCACTCGGGACGACGCAGGCTGGCCGCGGCGCAGAAACGACGGCGCACGCGGGCGCGCAGGACGGGGGGATCCGAGGCCATCGGGCGGCGATGATACGGAAACTGGCCACGCAGACTGTGCTGACCGGAAAAGGGCGTGACCACGGCCTTCTCGACGCGTCTTCCTCGGTGTGGAGGCGCATGATCGGCGCTCCCCCGGGGTGCGAAGCGCCCCCGGAGGGGCGCCGCCCACCCCGATCGAGGCCGGGAGGAGCTCGCGACGGGAGGGGTGCGCTCGCAGCGGGCAGTGCCGCGAGGCGGTCGGCCCACGCCGGGGTCCAGAACACCCTGCGCACCCAGTTTCCGCGGAGAGCGCGCGGTCCCCGCCCTAGAATCCACGCGTGGCCCGCCCGACCTCGTCCCTCCACCCGCGCAGCGCCCTCCTCGGCGCGGTCTGGACGCTGGTCGCACTCATCGCGCTGGACCACTTCATCGGGCCGGGTCTGGTCGAGCGCAGCCTGTCCTCGCCGGAACGCCGCCTGCTCACCGCCCACCGCACGCTCGAGAAGCACGCGGTCCTCGCCCCCGACGGCGACGCCCTGTCCGAGGCCGGCGCCCGCGCCATGCTCGAGGCCCTGGACGACCCCTACGCCGAGTTCATCGGCCCCGACGAAGTGGCGCGCTTCGACCGTCTCTCGAGCGGCGCCTATCCCGGCATCGGCGCCTACCTGATCGGCGACCGCATCTTCTTCCCCCTGGTCGGCGGGCCCGCCGAACGGGCCGGGCTCCTTCCCGGCGACCGCGTCGTCGCCGTGGACGGCGTCCCCGTCTCCGAGCTGGAGCCTCCGCTCGCCTCGCACATCAAGGGACCGCGCGGCTCCGAGGTGGTGCTCGACCTGGAGCGCCCCGACGGCGAGCGCTACCGCGCCGAGATCCGCCGCCGCGCCGTGCCCGCCGGCTCCATCGGAGACCTGCGCTGGCTCGACCGCGACGCCGGCATCGCCCACGTCCACCTGCGCTCGTTCACCAACGTGACCCCGGCGGAGCTCGACCGCGCCCTGGAGGAGCTCGCCGCCGACGCCCCGCTGCGCGGCCTGGTCCTGGACCTGCGCTGGAACCTCGGCGGGCAGCTCGACGCGGCCCAGGCGGTGGCCGGCCGCTTCCTGCCCGGAGACGCCCTCATCTGCACGCTGACGGACGGGAACGGACGGCGGAGCGAGCGCCGCAACGGCTCCGACGACGGGCCCTGGAGCACCCTCCCCCTGGTCCTCCTGGTGGACTCCTGGAGCGCATCGGGGAGCGAGGTCCTGGCCGGCGCCCTCCAGGACCACGGCGCCGCCGTCCTCGTCGGCACCCCGACCTACGGCAAGGGCATCTTCCAACAGGTCTACCGCTTCCGCGACGGCGCGTTCCTGCTCAAGTTCACCGCCGGCCTCTACCGCACGCCGAGCGGACGCCTGCTGGAGG
>JALUVI010000109.1 GCA_027020785.1 Planctomycetota bacterium
GGCAGCCCGCGACGACCGTAGGTGAGCTCCCCGCCGATCACGGGCGCCGCGCTCCCCCCCACCGGGTCGAAGTCCGGGTCCGCGGGCAGCCGCGTCGAGGTGGGACGCCCCGCGTGGTCGAAGCGCGCGCTCCGCACGTAGGTGTGCGACTCGTCGTAGACCAGGCTGCCCGGCGCGGGCGGCACCTCGCACTCGACCGGGAGGGGAGCCCCGCCGCCGCCGCCCGGAGGGCCGCCGCCGCCGGCGCAGGGCTCGGCGTCGGTGGCACCCGGAGGAGCCGGGCGCAGCTCGAGGGGGGCGCCGATCTGGGCCACCTGGCGCGCCGTCCAGATCACGTCCCCGCGGTCGTCGTAGGACAGCGCCGTGCGCTGCCCCCGGTCGCTCGAGCCGGTCGGCCGCCCGAGGAGGTTGTCGGTCCGGGGCGGCGTGAGCCCCGCGGGCAGCCACCCCGGCGGCCGGTCGTAGAAGCTCCGCGCGTCCACACGCGCCGGCGAGGTCGTGCGCCCCAGGCTCACCGCCCCCGCGGGCACCTCCTCGACCGGCTGGGCGTTCGCCGACGGCTGCGCCTCGGCGCAGCTCACGTACTGCTCGCCGACCAGGCGCCCCGCCAGGTCGTAGAGGAAGTTCTGGCCGCACCCCCGAGGGTCGCGCACCGCCACCAGGTCCCCCACCCGGTTGAAGAGGTAGCGCCAGGTCCGGCTCGAGGGGTCGAGGTTCGTCCGGCTCACCGTGTCCGGGTCGTCGCTCCCCAGGCGCCGCCCCACCGTGTCGTAGACGAACGTCCGCCGAACGTGAGGCACCGCCAGCCCGTCGAGCTCCGCGCGCTCCACACGCGCGCCGTCCGTCGCGGTCTGCGCCCGCACCAGCTCGAGCACCGCCCCGTCCGCCCGGTAGTAGGTCCACAGCCGGTAGGTCTGCGCGGCGCCGCTGCCCGGGTCGCGGTTGCGCAGCACCTGGTCCACCACCCGGCCGTGCCCGTCCAGCCGCGAGGTCGTGCACGTCCGGTAGTGCGGCGAGCCCGGCGCGCCGTCGTTCGGGTCGCACACGTCGCTCGACAGCGAGTGGTAGCTCGTCCACGTCGTCGCGCCGTCCTCCGCGACCTCCCCCCGAACCCGACCGAACGCGTCGTAGCGCCTCACCCGGTAGGGCACCGACCGAGGCAGCGCCAGCACCGACCCCGCGTCCGCGGCCGAGCCGTCGAAGAAGTCCGCCTGGTAGGCACGCCGCACCGTCCCCTTCGCGTCCAGCGTGTTCAGACCGGTCCGCACCCACGCGTGCGAAGCGTCCCCGGTCGCGAGCGCCGCCCGCGCCCGCCCCAGCCCGTCCACGTACGCCACCGACCGCAGGCTCCCGCCCCCCGAGGCGTCCGGCGCCTCGCCGAGCTCCCCGTCGCAGTCCAGCTCCGTCGTCGTCACGACGCGGTTGATCGGCCGCGCGCGCGGGTCCGTCGTCAGCTCGTACGCGATCCGCGTGCTCGGCTCCCCCGCCGCGCACCCCTCCACCGGCGGCGGCACCAGCACCGTCAGCCGCCCGAGCCCGTCGTACTCCACCTCCGTCCGCAGCCCGTTCGGGTCCGTGCTCGAGCGGACCGCGCCCAGCCCGCGGTCCCACGTGCCACGGTAGTCCAGGCTCGTCAGCGCCCCACCAGCGCCCCCGGTCGCCACCGACTCGACCTCGGGAAACTGCGCGTACGCCGCGTCGTAGCGAACCCGCCCGAAGCGCAGGCACCCGGCCGGCGGGCTGTCCGGGGAGCCGAGACCCGCGTCCCCGCCGCAGCTCGCCACCGCGTTGCCCCACGCGTCGTACGCGCTCGAGGCCGTCAGCGCCTCGTCGAGCTGCGGCAGCGAGGGCGCGCCCCCCTCCGCCGCGCTCTCCCCCCCGAAGGCATAGCGCCGCGGGCTGGCGACCACCTGCGTGCTCGAGGTCAGGTCGCCCACCGCGTTGAAGGTGTTCGAGGTGTCGCCGAGAGGCCCGGACGCCTCCTGCCCGTCCACGTAGGTCCGCGCCGTCCGCCAGAGCCAACCGCCGCCCGGCAACAGCACCGGCTCGTTGTGCGTCACGATCGGCTCCGCCGCGAAGCTCGAAGCCACCCCGAACGCCCCGACCCGGCCGTGCGCCGTGCGCCGGCGGACGTGGCCCAGGTCGTCCACGACGTCGAAGGTCGTCCGCACACGGTGGCCCCGCGCGCCCCGCACCGCGAGCGCCCGCGCTCGCTCCGGCCGCGAGACGAGACCCGTGGGGCCACGCTCCTCGCGCACCACGTCGAACACCTCGAGGCTCCCAGAGCCCGGCGTGAAGGGCGCGGTGTCGTACCGAAGCTCGTTCTGCTCCCGCACGAACGCGTAGCTCACCGCCCGGCCGTCGAGCCCCGTCAGCAGGCGTCGGATCGCGATCGTCGCGTGGCTCGTCGACAGCACCGTGCCCCGCTCGTCGAAGACCTCGCTCAGGACCTCCCGCCCCTTCAGCGCCTCGTTCGGGTTGTCGCGCCGGCGGCGGTCCGCGATC
>JALUVI010000110.1 GCA_027020785.1 Planctomycetota bacterium
TTTCACCTTGCTCGGCACCACCGACCGCCCCTACGACGGCGACCCCAGGCGGGTCCGGTGCACCGACGAGGAGCGCGCCTACCTGCTGCGCGCCGCCGGCCGTTGGCTGGCGCGGCCGCCCACCGCTGCCGACGTGGTCGCCGACTTCGCCGGGGTGCGTCCGCTGCTCGCGGGCTCCGCCCAGGACCCCGCGCGCCTGTCGCGCGACTACCGACTGGTCCTGGACCACGGCGCGGGCGCGCCCGTGCTGGTGGTCTTCGGGGGCAAGCTGACCACCCATCGCGCGCTGGCCGAGAAGGCGGCCCATCGTCTGCGCGCGGTGTGGCCCCGGCTCGGTCCCGACTGGACCCACCGCGCCTTCCTGCCGGGAGGCGAGTCCGACCCGGTCGAGCTGGCGGCTGCGCTCCGCGCCCGCCTGCCCGACCTGCCGGAGCGCACTGCCGCCGACCTCGCCCATCGGCACGGCGAAGTGGTGTGGGAGGTGATCGGCGACGCGTCCCGTTCGGCCGCCGACCTCGGTCCGGAACTCGCCCCCGGGCTGCACCGGCGCGAGCTCGCCTGGATGGTGCGCCGGGAGTGGGCGCGCACCGTGGAGGACGTCCTCCATCGGCGGACGCACCTCCACCTCGAGTGCGACGCCGCGGCGCGGCGACGGGTGGGCGAGGAACTGGCGCGGCTGGTCAGCGGTGGGGCCCCGGGGGCGTCGTCAACCGTTCCGGGTGGTCGCTGAAGACCGCGGCCACGCCCAGGCTGCGGAGCAGGCGGAAGCGTTCGGGGTCGTCCACGGTGTAGGCGAGGACGGCGAGGCCCGCAGCGTGGGCGCGTCGGACCAGGTGTCGGTCCACAGCGCCGGCGGCGACGTTCAGCGCGCGGCAGCCGAGTGCGACCGCGACCCGGACGGCCTCGGCGTCGCCGTCGGCCGCGAGGAAGGCCCGCGGCAGGTCGGGGGCCCGCTCGGCGCAGCGTGCGAGAGCCTCCCGTCGGAACGACGACACCAACAGGCGCGGAGGGCGCGGGCCGCTGGCGAGCTCGGCCAGGCACGCCGCGGCCAGGGCATCCTCCTCGGCGGGGCCGGCCCGCTCGGCGAGCTTGAGCTCCAGGTTCAGGGACAGGCCGAGGGCCGCGGTGAGGTCGAGGACCTCGCGCAGGGTGGGCACCTTCTCGCCGCGGAAGGCGGGAGAGGACCAGGAACCGGCATCCAGCCGCCGGATCGCTGCCAGGGTCGCGGTCCGCACCGGGCCCGAGCCGTCGGTGGTCCGGTCCAGGGTGTCGTCGTGGATCACGACCGCCAGGCCGTCGGCGGTGAGCTGGGCGTCGCACTCCACCCAGCGCACTCCGAGGCGGGCCGCGGTGCGGAAGGAGGCGGCGGTGTTCTCCGGCGCCAGGCCGGCGGCGCCCCGATGGCCGATGACCGGGGCGGTAGGGGCCGCGGGGACGCTGGGCATGGCGGCATCCTGCCCGGTGGGTGGGGGCGGCGTCCAGCGCCGCAAGGAGCGGGCCGTCGGCGCCTCGGGCGGAGCCTCCTGGAAGCCCACTAGGTCTTGTGGTAGAAACGAGCCTGCCGGGGCGGTCGCCACCACCCCTGGCGGCTGGGCATGCGCTGTCCCTACTGCAACACCGACAACGACCGGGTCGTGGATTCGCGCGCGACGGCCGACGGACTGACCATCCGTCGGCGGCGCGAGTGCCTGGAGTGCGGGCGGCGCTTCACCACCTACGAACGCATGGAGGAGACCATCCTCCGGGTGGTCAAGAAGGATGGGTCGCGGGTGCCCTTCGACCGCAGCCTCATCCTCAAGGGGATGCTCAAGGCGTGCGAGAAGCGGCCGGTCTCCATGGAGGAGCTCGAGGGCATCACCGCCGACATCGAGCGCCGCCTGGTCGAGACCTTCGATCGCGAGGTCTCGAGCAAGTACATCGGTCAGCTGGTGATGGATGCCCTGGCTGGCCTGGACCAGGTCGCCTACGTGCGCTTCGCCTCGGTCTACCGCGAGTTCAAGGACGTCGAACAGTTCCTGGAGGAGCTTCGCCCGCTCCTGCAGCGCGCGGAGGAGAGCAGCGGCCGGTGACCCGGGTCTCCTTCCCGAAACGGGTGCGCAAGCGCGACGGGTTCGAGGTCAGCTTCGACCCGGAGACGTTGCGCCGCTCGCTCCGCGCCGCCCTCGAGGGCGACGACGAGGACCGCTTCGCCCTGCAGCTCGCCGAGGTCGCCGCCCTCTATGCCGGGCGAGGCGCCGACGGCGTGACCACGACGCGTGACCTGTCCGCCGCCTGCGAGCTCGCGCTGGAAGGACACGGTTGCGCTCCCGCGGCGCGCCGCTACCGCCGTCACCGCGACCGCAGCGAAGCCGTGTTGCGGGAACTGCGGGTCCACGCCGACGGCCGGGTCGCGCCGTGGGACCGCCAACGCCTGTGCCGCTCGTTGCTCCGCGACCGGCACGTGGAGACCCTGGTCGCGCGCTCCATCGCCCGCGCCGTG
>JALUVI010000111.1 GCA_027020785.1 Planctomycetota bacterium
CTGGCTTCGATCCATAAGCCAAACCAGCACCGCTCCCGCTCGGCGCCCGGGGTGTGGAGCACCGCGGCGCCCGGTCTCCGACCCGGAACACGGTCGCCCGGGCGCGTCACGCGGCCGCGAGGTGTGCTCGGCGGGGTCCGAGAGAGACGGTCCCGGGTCGTCGGCGCAGCCTGCGAACGAACCCCACCACCGGCGCGCACGGTGGCGGCGAGGTGGCGGCGATGGCGAAGCAACTCGTGGCGTCAGAACATGCCGACTCCCCCGGGAAAGCCGGCGAGGGCGACGAACTCGCTCAGACGCATGATGGTGAAGCAGTCGGCGGCGACGATGATGATCCGGCCGCGGTTGCGGTACTCCAACTGCCGCCGATACCGCAGGACCCCGAGCTGCTCGGCACGGCGGTCCCTGCGCTGCAGCAGACGCTCGGTGTGTTCGCGAAGCGCCCGGTCGAGCATCAGCGCCACGAGCGACAGAACCGACGCCGTCTCCAGCGCCGAACGGTTGCGAGCCGGCGACGTGCCCAGCGCGAAGTTCTGCTTGCCGTCGCGAAAGACCCCGTTCTCGATGAGGGAGCGCTCGTCGTACCAGCGATAGCGCCGCAGCCCCGGATGCGGGCGCGACGACAGGATCACCATCGGCTTGCCGTCGTCCGCGTCGTCCCCGGTGTCGTCGTCGGTCCCGCCGCGCCTGCGGTCCGGCCAGGACAGCACCACCGTTGCGTGCAACCGGGTCGGCTCGAAGCTCTTGCTGTGGGTTCGAGACGAAGCGGAGCCGCCCGGCCCGTAGAAGTCGGTCTCCTCCAGGTCGGGCACCTCGGCGACCACCAGCGGAGCGCGACCGGGGCCCTCGTCCCGCTCGATGAAACGGACGCCGCCGACCGCTCGGGGTCGTCGGGCCAGCCGGCGCGCGGTCTCCAATCGCGATTCGGCCGGCCCGGCCTGTCCGTCCAACACCCGGTCGACGCGCCTCAACGCCTCGGCGTGCACCGCCATGTTGGCCTTGGCGGGCACCAGCCACTCCAACTCCGCCTCGTTCGCCAGCCACCACAGCAGCCCGCCGTCCATGAACCCCCGGTCCAGGATCACGGCGGTCAGCTTGCCGCGCTTGCCGAGGTTCTCGCGGGCCTGCGCGACCAGATCCCTGACGTGTTCGTTCTCGGGTTTCTCGATCGTGTCCAACGCGAAGGCCAGCGGCAACCGGCTGTCGGCGTCCATCAGCACCCAGAGCTTGAAACCGCGCACCACCGCCCTGCGCGATGCCGGTCGACGCGCCTTGCTCCTGACCTTCACCTGCCGGCTCACCTCGCCGGCCCCCTCGAAGCTCGGCGACACCTCCAGCGTCGTCGAGTCCACCACCGCCCGCACCTTCTTGGCCACAAAACCCCGAGCCACCAGCGCCCGCACCACCGCGTTGAAGAAGCCGACCAGCGCCTCCGAGGTCAGGTCCTGCTCCCACTGCGCCAGCGTCTGCGAGGACAGCGCACCTCGCACGGCCCCGGGTCGAGCGCGAACAGGCCCCGCCTCGTCCGCATCGACGAAACGACGCTGCTCGTCGCGGGTCTTGCCGACCCGGTCCAGGCTGCGCGCGGTGACCCCCGCCTCGACCTCCACCGCGGAAAAGCCGCACAGCCGCATCCATCGCTCGTCCGCCAGCAACCCCTGTTGCACCCCGGGGCCGCTGCGCAGCCCGAGGTAGCGCGAGAGCACGCCCAGCAGGTTGAGCACCGGCGGCGGGAACATCTGCCGTCGCTTGCGCTCCCTGCCGGACGCGTCCACCCGGGT
Source organism: Planctomycetota bacterium (assembly GCA_027020785.1). Classification (GTDB taxonomy): domain Bacteria; phylum Planctomycetota; class UBA1135; order UBA1135; family UBA1135; genus JALUVI01. The sequence goes on from JALUVI010000111.1 coordinate 1,782, forward strand.
GCGCGCCGGCTGCAACGCGTCCAGGGCCTCGCCCAACCCGAGGTGGTCCAACAGGAACCAGAGCAACTCGTCCCCCTCCAGCGACCCCTCGGCCGAGAAGACGGCCCGGAGTTCCCCCTTGCGGCCGATCACCTCGCGGACCACCTCGTCGTTGTGCTCGAGCAGGCGCAGTTCGCGGCCCTGCAGGGCGTCGCGCCACCGCGCAAGGAAACGGCGACGCGGCCGAGCGACCTGCCCGCCGGCCGCGGCCTCCGCCTCCAGCTCCGCCCGAGCCGCCTCCAGCTCGGCCTGCTCGGCCCGCAGTCGCTCCGCCCGCCGCCGCAGGCCGCGCTGTCGTTGCTCGTCGGCAACCCGCTTGCGGATCGCGGCGCCACCCAAGCGTTGCTTGCGCTCGGCGGCCACCTTTCGCTGCTCGCTCGACCGTGGTTCGGAACCCGACATGCCGCCCTCCGCGCGGGCGATACCCGTCGCCCTGCGGAGAGCAGATCGCAGTCCGAGCACAATGTCGATCCCCCCTCCGGCGCCGATGTCCGTCCCGGGCGGCGCGTGGCCCGGCCGAGCGTGGCCGGCGCATCGTGCGGGCACCGCTCCGGTCGCCGGTTCCCGGGTGGGGCAGGCAGGGAGAGGCGCCGGTAGGCCATCGTCTGCCGTCGGTCGGCGGGTGGTGTGGCTATGGATGGTTTCCAGGGCGT
>JALUVI010000112.1 GCA_027020785.1 Planctomycetota bacterium
TCGCCCTGGCCCGCATTCCCGAGCGGGTCGGCTTCGACGACGCTTCCGGCGCGTGGCTGTACACGCGGCGCGTGCCGTATCGGAAGGACCTCCACGAGGTCGAGCGCAACCTGCTCTTCGCCGGCGGCGGGGCGTGGGAGCGGCCGCGGGTGTTCCCCACGGCGGAGGAGCGGGCCCGCGCCGCCGAACTGGCCCCCGCCGGGCCCTTCGTGGCCCTGGCCCCGGGCTCGGTCTGGGCCACCAAGCGCTGGCCGCGCGAGCACTGGCAGGAGCTCGCCGCCCGCCTCGTCGGCGCCGGGCTCGGCCTGGCCCTGGTCGGGGCGCCCGACGAGGCCGAGGACTGCGCCGCGGTCGCCGCCGCGGCCCGACGCGCCGCCCCGGAGGCCGTGGTCGCCGACCTCGCCGGCAGGACTTCGCTGCGCGAGAGCCACGCCCTGCTCGAGCGCGCCGCCTGCGTGGTCGCCAACGACTCGCTGCCGATGCACCTCGGGGTCGCCGCCGGGGCCCCGGTGGTCGCCCTCTACTGCAGCACCGTCCCCGAGTTCGGGTTCGCGCCGCGCGGCCCGCGCGACCTCTTCCTCGGGGTGGACGGTCTCGACTGCCGCCCCTGCGGGATCCACGGCCACCGCGCCTGCCCGCGCGGCCACTTCCGCTGCGGCTGGGAGCTGACCCCGGACCGGGTCGCGGCCGCCGTCCTGGAGCGGGCCGCTCCGGAGCCGACGGGGGCAGCATAATGCCTTGAAGGGCCGGCCCTTTCGCGCGACATATTGAACGGCGCGGCCAGCCCTGGCATCGTGGCCCACCCATGACGTCCGCCTCCTCCTCGACCTTCGCCCCTCCCGTTCCACCGCGCGACCTGCCCGAACCCCGCCTCGGTCGGAACGCCCTGGCCGTCCTCGAGAACCGCTACCTGCGCAAGGACGCCCGCACCGGCGAGATCGTCGAGACGCCGCGCGAGCTGTTCTGGCGCGTCGCCTGCGCCGTCGCGGTCCCCGAGTTCGAGGTCTCGCCCGAGAACGGCGAGCGCTGGGCCCGCCGCTTCTACGACCTCATGGCGGGCGGCGCCTTCATGCCGAACTCGCCGACGCTGATGAACGCGGGACGCGAGATGGGGATGCTCTCGGCGTGTTTCGTCCTGCCGGTGGACGACTCCATCGATGGAATCTTCTCGACCTTGAAGCACGTCGCGCTCATCCAGAAGGCCGGCGGCGGCACCGGCTTCGACTTCAGCCGGCTGCGGCCCGAGGGCGACCTGGTGGCGACCTCGGGGGGACGCACCAGCGGACCGCTGGCCTTCATCGACGCCTTCTCGGCCGGCACCGAGGCCATCCAACAGGGCGCGTTCCGTCGCGGCGCCAACATGGGCGTGATGCGTTGCGACCACCCCGACGTGGTCGAGTTCGTCTGCGCCAAGCAGGACCCGACGCGTTGGACCAACTACAACGTGTCGGTCTCGGTGACCAACGAGTGGATGCGCAAGGTGACCGAGCATCGCGACGAGCCGCTCGAGGTCGTGAACCCGCGCAACGGCGAGCGCGGCCTCCTGGCCCACGTCTCGGGGCGCCGCCGCTCCGAGCCGGTCTACGGCGCCGACCCCGCCGCGCCGCCGGAAGGCGGCTGGTGGACCTACGGCGAGCTCTTCGACCTCATCGTCGAGTCGGCGTGGCGCACCGGCGAGCCCGGGCTGCTGTTCCTCGACCGCGCCAACGAGGACAACATGCTGCCGCAGCTCGGCCCGCTCGAGGCCACGAACCCCTGCGGCGAGCAGTGGCTCCTGCCCTACGGCTCCTGCAACCTCGGCTCGTTGAACCTGCGCTCCTTCCTCGACGACGCCGCCGACCGCTCCGCACCGTGGCGCGAGCGCATGGATTGGGACGCCTTCGACGAAGCGGTCACCGATGCGGTGCGGTTCCTCGACGACGTGGTCTCGGTCAACCGCTACCCCATCCCCGAGATCGCCGAGCGCGCCGCGCTGGAGCGCCGCATCGGGCTCGGCGTGATGGGCTTCGCCGACCTGTTGCTCGAGCTCGGCATCCGCTACGGCTCCGACGAGAGCACCGAGGTCGCGCGCGAGCTCGGCCGACGCCTGCTCGACACCGCGGTGCGCGCTTCGGAGCGCCTGGTCTCCGAGGACGGGCGCGAACCCTTCGGCGCCTGGGAGGGTTCCATGCCCGAGCGCGGCGGCTACCCGCCGCGCCGCAACTCGCACCTGACTACGGTCGCGCCGACCGGCACCATCAGCATCATCGCCGGCTGCTCCGGCGGCATCGAGCCGCTGTTCTCGCTCGCCTTCGAGCGCCGCGTGATGAAGGACGCCGACGGCAATCCCGTGGTCATGCGCGAGGTCGCCCCGGCCTTCGAGCGCGCCCTGGTGGAGGCCGGATACGACGAGGACGAGCGCGCCCGCTTCGTCGAGCACGTGCTGCGCCACGGCACCCTG
>JALUVI010000113.1 GCA_027020785.1 Planctomycetota bacterium
CCGTCCGCCAGAGCCGGGGATGACCGCCAGCGCGAAGGCGGCGTAGCCTGGCCGGGGCGCCTCATCTCACGAGCGCTTCGCAGCCAGCCACCCGGAGGGCATGAGCGCGGGCAGGTCGCGCGCGATGCAGATGCCGCGCGCGAGGACGGGGAGCACGTCGGCGAGGTATTCGATGGGGTTTACGCCGAGCAGCTTGCAGGTCCCGAGCACCGAGTAGGCGATGGCGGCGCGCTCGGCGCCGGCGTCGGAGCCGGCGAAGAGGTAGTTGCGCCTGCCGACGGCCGGCTTGCGATGGAGGCGCTCGACGACGCCGTTGTCGATGGGCAGACAGCCGTCGTCGAGATAGCGCGTGAGTGCGACCTGGTGGTTCAGCAGATAGCGCACGGCCTTTCCGAGCGCCGAGGACGGCGGCTCGGAGCGTTTGTAGGTCTGGCACCAGGCGATGAGCTCGTCGTAGACCGGCCGCGACTTGCGCTGTCGCGCGCGCAGCTTCGCCGCGGGTGGCTTGCCCGCCACGACCTCCTCGACGTCATAGAGGTTCTTGAACGCGGCGATCGGCAGCGCCGCCCGCATGTCGCCAGCGTCGAGGGCTTTGATGAAGTAGCGGCGCGCGTGCATGTTGCACCCGACCTCGATCAACCCGGGTCGGAGGAAGGACGCATCGAACACACCGGCGGCGTCAACGATGACATACGGCGAACCGCGCGCGCGGCGGAGGTTGAGGAAGTCCTCGGGGCCGAGCTCGCCCTCGCGCTGTCCTCCCTTCCTCGCCGTCGACGTGTAGTTGAAGAACGCGCTGCACTCTTCGCGCGTGGCACCGTCCTCCACGACGAGGTCGACGCCGACCCATCCCCACAGCGCGCCGGTCTTGATGCCCTTGGGGCTGTCTCGGTCGAGCACAGGCAAGGACGTGCCGTCGCCATGCAGGTTGCGCGCGTCGAGGACGCGGTCTCGAAGAGCACGCCACACCGGCTGCAGCAGGTCCGTCGCCCATGCGATCTGATCGCCCATCGACGATGACGGCATGTCCAAACCGAGCCGCTGTAGCTGCTCGCGCTGGCGATACAGCGGGAGCCCGTCGGCGTACTTGCCGACCACCAGCTGAGCGACGAGCTGCGAGCCGTACGCGCCGCCCTCGACGACCTTGTCACCCAGCGGCGCCGTCACCACCTGCGACTCGCACCTTTGGCACGCCAGCTTCTCACGACGGTCCTCGCGCACGATGACCCGCGCTGGCTCGACGTCGATGATGGACGTCGTCTCGTGCCCGATGCAGGTCCGCTCCTCTCCGCACACCGGGCACGCGCGTTCCGCAGGCGGAACGGGGATGTCGTTCCGCACGCGCGGCAGGTCCGGGGGAATCGGTCGTCGGCGAGGCGGTGGCTTCTTCGCCTTCGTCGTCTTCTCCTTCGGCGTCACCGGCGCGGCGCCCCGCAGCTTGTCATCCGCCTCCGCCGTCGCCTCGGCCTCCTGCTTGGCCAGCTCTTCGAGGAACATCGTCAGCTGCGCGCTGCTGACGCCCTCGTTCTTGCGGCCCCGTCGCCGTCGACCCGCATCGTGGACGAGCGCCCGCAGCTGCTCGGCGTGCGACGCAAGGAGCTTCTCGATAAGCTCGATGACCGCGTCGTTGTCCCCCGACGACAATAGCTCCCGCGCGACGTCGAGAACATCCCGGCTCTTCCTCTTGCTGCGCTTCGCGGCTGTCGTCATCGACGCACATCGTAGACCCCGTGGCGACGACGACAACACGGATTCGCGAAAAAAGTTACATCGTCACCACCGTCGGCCGGCTCCACCGCGGTGAGCGCCGCGCCCCGGTCGCATCGACGCCCTCGAGGAGCAACGCCAGCTCGTCCGCGCCGATCGACACGCTCGTCGCCCCCGCCTGCACGTCGGCGACGAACGTGAAACGACCCCGCTCCAGCTTCTTGTAGACGATGGTGAACCCGCCGCGCGTCCACACAAGGAGCTTCACCGCGGTCCGGCGTCGATTCAGAAAGCAGAACACGTGACCGCTCAGCGGGTCCTGCCCGATGACCGACCGCACCGCGTTCGACAGACCCTCGAACGACTTGTGCATGTTGACCGGATGCACCGCGACGTACACCCGCACCGAAGACGGAAGCAGGATCATCGCATCGACTCCGACACCTCGCGAACGAGCGCAGCGAGCCACGTCGGCTCCACCTGCGACGGCTCCGCCACATCCACGCGCGCATTCCCGACCGTCACCGACACCACCGACGACGAGGACAAGCTCGGCGTCACCGTCACCGGGAGCAGCTCGAGCCCCGCGACGTCCTCGCCAGCGACGCGGTCGCGCCAGTACTCGAGTCGCCGAACCTTGACCCCATGCCGGCGCGCGAACGCCGCCATCGTCTCGCCGCTCCTCTCGAGCGCGCCCAGCACCAACCTCGCGTCATCCTCCCGCCAGTA
>JALUVI010000114.1 GCA_027020785.1 Planctomycetota bacterium
CACCGGGACGAAGGCCCAGACCCGCTCGGGGTGGGCGGCGACGAAGGGCAGGGCGTAGGCGCCGCTCATGGATGGGGCGACCAGGGCGGCGCGCTCGGCGCCGAGGGCGTCCAGGAGCGGGCCGAGGAACTCGGCGGGCGGGAGGTCGCCCGGCGCCGTCTCGCCGCGTCCGCCCGGCAGGTCCACCGCGACGGCGCGGAAGCCGGCCTCGGCGAGCCGGGCCAGGGTGCCGAGCTCGCGCCAGGTCTCGGCCCGAAAGGCCGCCCCGTGGAGGAGGACTACCAGCGGGCCGTCCTCGGGGCCCGCGGCCAGGGCGTGGACCGAGTGGCCGGCGACGTCCACCGTCAGGTCGGTCACCTCGTCGGCGGCGGAGGCGGGAGCATGCTCGAAACGGTCGCAGGCGGACATGGCGAGGGCCGCGGTCAGGGCCAGGAGGGCGGGGAACGGGTGGCGGGGCATCGGTGGGGCCTTGTCGGGGCCCGGAGAAAGACTATATTTCCCGGCTTTGGGGCGTAGGCGTCCCACGATTCTCCCTCGTCCCCTCTCGCATCCGGAACTCGCATCGCCACCCCATCCATGGACACCTTCCTCGAAGCCAGGGGCCTGAAGAAGCGGTTCGGCGCGATCGAGGCCGTCGCCGGCGTGGACCTGGTGGTCGCGCGCGGCGAGGTCGTCGGCTTCCTCGGCCCGAACGGCGCCGGCAAGACGACGACCATGCGCATGGTCACCGGTTTCCTCGAGCCGGATGCCGGCACCGTCCGCGTCCACGGCCACGACCTCGCCGCCGACCCGCTCCACGCCAAGGCGGCCATCGGCTACCTGCCGGAGGGCGCCCCGGTGTGGCCCGACATGCGGGTGCGCGACTTCCTGCGCTTCGTCGCCGAGATCCGCGGGCTGTGCGGGGCCGAGCGCGACGAACGGCTCGAGGAGGTGGTCCACCTGGTCCACCTGAAGCCGGTGCTCGGGCAGACCCTCGAGACCCTGTCCAAGGGCTTCCGGCGCCGGGTCGGCCTGGCCCAGGCACTGGTCCACGACCCGCCGGTCCTGATCCTCGACGAGCCCACCGACGGGCTCGACCCGAACCAGAAGTTCGAGGTGCGCGAGCTCATCCGGCGCATGGGCGAGGAGAAGGCCATCGTCCTCTCCACCCACATCCTGGAGGAGGTCGAGGCGGTGTGCACCCGCGCCGTCATCGTCAACCGCGGCCGCGTCGTCTTCGACGGCACGCCCGCCGAGCTCGAGGCCAAGGCCCCGGCCGACGTCACCCGCAACCGACTCGACCACGTGTTCCGGCAACTCACGACCTCGGAGGTGGAAGCCGCATGAGAGCCGTCCGCATCCTGGCGCGGCGCGAGTTCGCCGCCTACTTCGCGACCCCGCTGGCCGCGGTGTTCCTGGTCATCTTCCTGTTCCTCGCCGGGCTCTTCACCTTCGAGTTCGGCGGGCTGTTCGAGCGCGGCCAGGCCGACCTGCGCCCGTTCTTCCAGTTCCACCCGTGGCTCTACCTGTTCCTGGTCCCGGCCATCGCGATGCGGCTGTGGGCCGAGGAGCGGCGGCTCGGCACCATCGAGCTCTTGATGACCCTGCCGGTGCGGCTGCGGGACCTGGTGCTCGGCAAGTTCCTCGCCGCCTGGGCCTTCTGCGGGCTGGCGCTGCTCTGCACCACGCCCATCTGGGCCACCGTGGCCTGGCTCGGCGACCCCGACCACGGGGTCATCGTGGCCAGCTACCTCGGCAGCTTCCTGATGGCCGGGGCCTTCCTCGCCATCGGTTCGTTCGTCTCGGCGCTGACCAAGAACCAGGTCATCGCCTTCATCGTCGGCGTCCTGGTCTGCTTCGTGTTCCTGTTCCTGGGCTATCCGGTGTTCCTCGACTTCCTGTCGGGATGGGCGCCGCGTTTCCTGGTCGAGACGGTGGCGTCCTGGAGTTTCCTGACCCACTTCCAGGCCTTGTCGCGCGGCGTGCTCGACCTGCGCGACGTCTTGTTCTTCCTCTCCACCATCGTCGTCTTCCTGGCGATGAACGGGTTGGTCATCGACTGGAAGAAGGCCGCCTAGGCCCGGAGGTTCGCCATGGACAAGAAACGCACCGCCCTCGCCGGGATCCTGGTCCTGCTGCTCGCCTTCCTCGCCTTCGGCGCACTGACCGAGCGCCTGCTCACCGGGTGGCAGGTGGACCTCACCGAGGAGAAGCTCTACACCCTGTCGCCGGCGGCCCGCGAGATCCTCGCGGAGCTCGACGAACCCATCCGGCTCGACCTCTACTTCACCGAGGACGCGGCCGACGCCGTGCCGACCTACCGCAACTACGCGCGTCGGGTGGAGGAGTTCCTCGAGACCATCGCCGCCGCGGGTGACGGCAAGGTCGAGGTCCGGGTGGTGGACCCCGAGCCCTACTCCGAGGCCGAGGACGCGGCCCGCGCCGCGGGTTTGAGCCCGGTGGTGGTGGACGAGGCCGGCACCACCCTGATGCTCGGTCTGGTCGGCACCAACTCGGTGGACGAGCAGGAGGTCCTGCCCTTCCTGGACCCGTCCAACGAGCCCTTCCTGGAGTACGACGTGATGCGCATGATCCAGGCGCTCGCGCAGGTGGACCCGCCGAAGGTCGCGCTGGTCACCTCGCTGCCGATGAACGGCAGCGCGGCCAACCCCTTCGGCGGCGGTCGGCCGAGCCCGCCGTGGCAGGTGCTCCAACAGATGCGCCAGCTCTACGACGTGGTGGACGTGTCGCCGACCGCGGCCAACCTGCCCGACGGGGTGGACGTGGTCGTCCTGGCGCACCCCAAGGGTTTGAGCGAGGGGCTGCTGCGGGCGATCGACGACTACGCCCTCGCCGGGGGCGACCTGCTGGTGCTGGTGGACCCGTTCTGCGAGGCCGACCCCGCCGCCGCGGGCGGACGCGACCCCTTCGGGCAGTCGGCGCCCGGGCCGGCCCACTCCGAGCTCGACGGCCTGCTCGAGGCCTGGGGCGTGGAGTTCCACACCGACCGCTTCGTCGCCGACCGCGGGGTCGGCCTGCGGGTGGCCCGCGGCCCCGGCGCCGACGGGCTGCAGTCCATCGTCCACGTCGGCTACCTCGGGGTGCCGGCCGAGCTGATGGACCGCGACGACCCCATCACGGGGTCGCTGGAACAGGTCAACCTCGGCATCGCCGGTTGGTTCGAGAGCGCCGAGGGCGCCGAGAGCCGACTGGTGCCGCTGATCCGCAGCAGCCACGAGTCCACGACGATGCCGGTGAGCCGGGTGTCGCGCTTCCCCGACCTGGAGGGGTTGCTGTCCTCCTTCGCCCCCGACGCCGACGACTACGTGCTCGCGGCGCGCCTCGAGGGGACCATCCGCTCGGCGTTTCCGCCTGCCTCGGACGACACGACGGCCGCCGAGGTCGAGACGGTCGCGGAGGAGGCCGAGGAGGGCGGCCCGGCTGCGGACGGAGCCGTCGAGGAAGACGGCGCCGCAGACGAGGCCGGCGCGGACTCGGAGGAGGCGGAGGCGGGCGAGGCCGACGCCGTTCGCACCGGCGAGGCCGGCGGCATCGTCCTGATCGCGGACGCCGACCTCCTGCGCGACGACTTCTGGATCGTCGAGCAGCGCTTCGGCCCGGTCTCCCTGGGCTGGCAGCCCATCGCCGACAACGGCGCCCTCGTGCTGAACTCCTTGGACGTGCTGGCCGGCAGCCCGGCGCTGCTCGAGTTGCGCAGTCGTGGGTCGCACCACCGCCCCTTCACCAAGGTCGAGGCCTTGCGGGAAGAGGCCGAAGCCCGCTTCCTCTCCGAGCAGCAGCGCCTGGAGGACGAGATCGCCGCCGCCGAGGACCGCATCCGGCAGCTCCAGGCCGAGGGCGCCGGGGCAGGCATGATCCTGACGCCGGAGGTCGCCCAGGAACTGGATCGGCTCCAGGAGCAGGTCCTGGAGGCCCGCAAGGAGTTGCGCGCCGTGCGCTACGGTCTGCGCAAGGACATCGATCGGCTGGGGCGCAGGGTCATGCTCATCGACGTGGTCGGCGTCCCGCTGCTGGTCGCCTTCCTGGTCCTGGCCCTGACCTGGGCCGGTCGTCGCCGCCGCACCTAGAAACCATGAAGCCCCGCACCCTGCTCGTCGTCGCCCTGCTCTCGCTGTTCGGCATCGGGCTCGCCTGGGCCCTGCGCAGTCGTCCCGCCGCCGCGGAGGGAGGGGGCGGGGAGTACGCCGCTCCCGAACTGCGCGACCGCGTCAACGACGTGGCGCGCATCGAGATCGAGACCGCCGACCAGGCCTTCCACTTCCGCCGCGACGGGGACGGCTGGGTCTGCGAGGAGCGGAGCGACCACCCGGTGGAGACCTCCGAGGTGCGCAAGCTCCTGATGGGGTTGCGCGACCTCGAGCTGCGCGAGCGGAAGACGGCGCGGCCCGAGCGCCTGGGCGAACTCCAGCTCGCCCTCGACACCGAAGAGCCGGCGCGTCGCGGCCGCGTGGTGCGGCTGTGGTTCGACGGCGAGGACGCCCCGGCCGTGACCCTGGTCGTCGGGCGCACGCGTTGGACGCCGAGCCGCGGCACCTACGTGCGGCGCGGCGGTGAGGACCAGGCCTGGTTCGCCGACGGCGAGGTGCGGTTGCCGACCACGCCCGAGCAGTGGATGGACACCGAGATCGTCAACCTGAACCCCGCCGACGTGGCTCGGGTCCACGTCGAGCGCGGGGGCGAGTCGCTGACCATCGAGCGCGACTCGGCGGACGGCGACTGGCGCTTGGTGGAGAAGCCCGAAGACCGCGAGATGGTGGAGTACCCGCCGTTCTCGACCCTGGGCAACGTCTTCGGCTACCTCAACTTCGAGGGAGTGGCCCAAGCCGACGACGAACGCTTCCAGCGCGACCCCGACTTCACCGCCTTCGTCGAGACCTTCGACGGCCGTCGTGTGGACCTGCGGGGCTGGGTGGACGAGGACGGCGCCACCTGGGCGGCCCTGTCGGCGCCGGAGGACGTCTCCGGTCTCGACGACTGGCGCGATCGCTGGGACGGCTGGGTGTTCCGTCTCCCGCAGTGGAAGGCCGAGTCCCTGGCCATCGACTGGTCCAAGTGGCTCGCCCCCGAAGGAGGCGAGGAAGAGGCCGAGGCGGGCGCCGCTGGGGACTCGGGAACGGTGGCGGACGAAGGCGGGCCGGTGGAGCCGGTCGTCGAGTCGGCCGGGGCCGAGGCGTCGCAGCAGCAGTCCCAGGAAGGAACGGGCGACGACGGCGGTCGCTGACGGTTTCGCCTCTCTATGCTGGGAGGCATGGAAGCCGAACGCACCATCATCACCGACGTCGACATCCCCTTCGGGCGGCTCGTCCTGATCATCCTGAAGATCATGCTCGCGAGCATCCCGGCGGTGATCCTGTTCTACCTCGTCCTCGCCCTGATCATGATGCCCATCGTCGCGGTCACCGGCGGCATGGGTCACATGATGGCGAACTAGCCTTGGAGCCGGCCGCCGACCCCGACTACTGGCGCCGCCGCTGGGAAGAGGGGCGCATCGGATTCCACGAGGGCAGGGTCAACGCCGAGCTCCAGGAGTTCTGGCCGGCCCTCGACCTGGAACCGGGAAGCCGCGTCCTCGTCCCGCTGTGCGGCAAGGCGCACGACCTGCGGTGGCTCGCCGAGCGCGGCCATCGCGTGGTCGGGGTCGAGTGCTCCGAGCGCGCCGTCGCCGAGTTCTTCGGCGAGCAGGGGCTGGTCCCCGAGCGTTCGCGCTGCGGCCCGTTCCGGGTCTGGGACGCCGACGGGCTGCGCATCCTGGAGGGCGACTTCTTCGCCCTGGAGGCGGAGCCCGAGGGACCGGCCTTCGACGCCTGGTGGGACCGCGCTGCGGTGGTCGCCTTGCCCGAAGCGACGCGCGGGCGCTACGTGGAGCGCCTCGCCACCCTCTTGCGTCCCGGCGCCCGGGGGCTGGCCCTGGTCCTGGAGCGCCCCGACGAGCCCGGGCAGGGCCCACCGTTCTCGGTGGACGCCGACGAGATGCGCACCCGCTTCGCCCCGCCGCTCTTCACCCCGCCGCGCGAGCTCCTGCGCCGCGAGGGCGGCGGGCCGCCCGCCGAGGATGGGCGCGCGCCGCGCCGCGAGGAGGTGGTGTGGCGGCTCGAGCGAGCCCGGGCCTGACCCCTTCGCCCTGCGCCTACGCCCTCCGGCTTCAGCCGAGCCGGGCGCGGCGCAGGAGCATGGCGTTCAGCGACACGACCACGGTGGAGGCGCTCATCAGGACGGCGCCCACGGCGGGGTCGAGGACCAGGCCCCAGCGGGCGCCGACCCCGGCGGCGAGCGGGATGGCGAACACGTTGTAGCCGGTGGCCCAGGCCAGGTTCTGCATCATCTTGCGGTGGGTGAGCCGCGCCAGGCGCAGCGCCCGGGGCACGTCGCCCGGGTCGTCCTCGACCAGCACCAGGTCGGCCGACTCGATGGCGACCTGGGTGCCGGCGCCGATGGCGATGCCGAGGTCGGCGGTGAGCAGCGCCGGCGCGTCGTTGATGCCGTCGCCGACGAAGGCGGTCATGCCGTCGCGGCGCAGTCGCTCGACCACCTCGGCCTTGTCGCCGGGCATCACCCGCGCGTGGTAGCGGCGGATGCCGAGTTCCTCGGCCACGGTGCGGGCCACGGCCTCGGCGTCGCCGGTGATCATCACCGGCTCCACGCCCATCTCCCGGAGACGGCGCACCGCCTCGCGGGCGCTCTCGCGGATGCGGTCGGCGAGCGCGATCACCGCGACGACGCGCTCGCCGTCCATCAGGACCACGGCGCTGGCGCCGCGCTCGTCGGCGCGGGCCAGGGCGTCGCGCATGCCCTCGGCCCATGCGGCGCCGAGCTCCTCGGCCCATTCGGGGCGGCCGACGCGGAAGCGGCGGCCGTCCACTTCGCCCTCCAGGCCCTGTCCCGGCACGGCCTTCACGTCCCGGGCCTCGCGGTGCGGCGCGCCGCGCTCCTCGGCGGCCTCGACGATGGCCGAGGCCAGCGGATGCTCCGAGGCCCGCTCCAGGGCGCCGGCCACGGCCAGCGCTTCGGTCTCGTCCACGCCGGGGGCGACGGTCAGCGCGTCCAGGCCGAAGCGGCCTTCGGTCAGGGTGCCGGTCTTGTCGAAGGCCACGATGCGGATGTCGCGGCCGCGGTCGAAGGCCTTGCGGTCGCGGACCAGGATGCCGTTCTGGGCGGCGAGCCCGGTGGCGTTCACCGTGACCAGCGGGATGGCGAGCCCGAGCGCGTGCGGACAGGTGATGACCAGCACGGTGACGGTGCGGGCCAGGGCGAAGGCGACGCCGGCGCCGAGCAAGGTCCAGGCGGCGAAGGTCGGGATGGAGACGGCCAGCGCGACCAGGGTCAACACGAAGGCGGCGCGGTCGGCGAGGTCCTGGTAGCGGGAACGCGAGGCCTGCGCCTCCTCGACCAGCCGCATCATCTGGCTGACGGCGGTGGCCTCGCCGATGCGCGTGACGCGGACCGTGACCGCGCCCTCGCCGTTGATGGCGCCGGCGAGCACCTCGTCGCCCCGCTGCTTGGTGACCGGGCGCGATTCGCCGGTCAGGAACGACTCGTTGGCCGAGGTCGAGCCCTCGACGATTTCGCCGTCGGCCGGGAACGGCTCGCCGGGGCGGACCAGGACCAGGTCGCCGACGGCCAGCGCGGACACGTCCACGTCCTCGAGGGACCCGTCGTCACGCTTGCGGTGCGCGACGGGGGGCACCAGGGCGGCGAGGTGCTCCAGCGCGCGGCTGGAGGCCCGGACCGATCGCATCTCGATCCAGTGGCCGGCGAGCATGACGTCCACCAGGGTCGCGAGCTCCCACCAGAAGGGCTTGCCGCCGAGCCCGAGGTCCACGGCGAGGCTGTAGGTCAGGGCTACGCTGATGGCCAGCGCGATGAGGGTCATCATCCCCGGGCGCTTCGCGCGCAGCTCGGAGACGGCGCCGCGCAGGAAGACGATGCCGCCGTAGAGGTAGAGCAGCGAGCCGAAGAGCGCGGGGATCCAGGCCGAGCCGGGGAACTTCGGCGCAGAGAAGCCGAACCAGGACTGGATCTGCTCGGACCAGACCAGGACGGGAACGGTCAGGAGCAGTGAGACCAGGAGCCGGTCGCGGAAGGCCTCGGGCGAGTGCGCGGAGTGGTCGCCGTGCCCGCCGTCCCCGCCATGCCCGCCATGCCCGGCGTGCCCGCCATGCCCGGCGTGTCCGCCATGCCCGGCGTGTCCGCCATGCCCGCCGTGTCCGCCGTGTCCGCCGTGTCCGGCGTTGGGGGCCGGGGCGTGGTCGTGCGGTCGAGGAGGAGAGGGAGTCATGACCGGCATCCTAGCCCGTTCGGGCGCGCCGGCCGAACCAGTTCCTTCGCTTTCAGCCAAGTGCCGGAGCCGATCCCCCTGCGATCGGCGCCACCACTGCCCCGAAGGTCCGGTCCGGAGGCCCTGCTGGAGGCAGGTGGCCTGCTGGGCGGTCCTAGAATGGGGGCGGAACCATGAGCGAGAACCCCTGGCCGCCCCGCCGCGTCCGTCTGACCCCGGGCAAGCGCGTCCTCTTCCTGACGAAGGATCCGACCCTCATCGAGAAGCAGCTCTACGAGGGGCTGGACCTGCGGATGGAGGACCTGTCCGTGGACGACCTGCTCGACGACATCAACACCGACGTGATGACGCCGGCCTGGGTCTGTTTCGACCACGACCCGGCCGAGATCGCGAAGAACGCCTATGCCGGGTTGATGCACGACGGGCATCGCGTGTTCCGCGAGAACGCTCTCAAGGAGGGGGGCTTCGAGGTCATCGTCAGCGGCCACCGCAAGGGGACCGGATCCAGCCGTGAGACCGCGGCCCAGGCCGAGCGTTGGTCCGGCATCCGCATCGTCATCGCGGCCAGCTTCGCGCCCATCCACGAGCGCAACAACCTGAACCTGGGCCAGTTGATGGCCGACCACGAGGTGCTGCTGCGGCTGCAAGCCGGGGAGGAAGTGCCGCTCGGGGAGTTCACCTCGCGTTACGACCCCATCTCGCGGCTCATCGTCGAGAGCGGCGGCCTGTTCTCCTTCGGGCGGCGCATCGCCGACGGCGAGCTGCGCCCGCCGGCGCCGGACACCGGGCGGCGCCCGATGACCATGGCCGAGAAGATCCTCGCCGCCAAGCTGCTCGAGCCCGGCCCGGAAGGGCGGTACGTGAAGCCCGGCGACGCTGTGCTGGTCCAGGTGGACTCCGGCTACAGCCACGAGTTCACCACCGCGCAGGTCCACAGCTTCCTCCTCGACGAGTTCGGGGTGGACTATCGGGTGGCCAATCCCGACAAGTTCGCGGTGTTCGAGGACCACCTGCTCTACGCCGATGGCGTGGCCCGTTTCGCGCCCTTCGTCGAGAAGATCCAGACCCTGCGCGACCTGCAGAAGGCGTTCCAGCGCCACACCGGAGTGCGCGACTACTCCGCCCGCAACGGCGTCAGCCCGGGCATCTGCCACCAGGTGGCACGCGAGGAGTTCGTGGACCCCGGCGACTTCGTCCAGGCCACCGATTCGCACACCTGCATGGGCGGCGGCAACGCGGCGCTGGCCTACGGCGTCGGCGCCACCGAGTACGCCGCCCTGGTCCACTCCGGGTTCACCTTCGCCGAGGTGCCGGAGAGCATCCGTTTCGAGCTCCACGGCTCGTTCCGCCCGGGCGTGACCGCCAAGGACCTGATGCTGCACCTGCTGGCGACCTTCGCGCGCGAGGAGAAGACGCTGAACCGGGTCATGGAGTTCGGGGGGCCGGGGCTGCACGCGCTCCACCCCGACGAGCGGGCCACCCTGTGCAACATGGCCACCGAATGCACCGCCCGAAGCGGCATCGTCGAGGGCGACCGCCGGCTGGCCGAGTGGCTGGCCGAGCAGCGCCCCGGCGGCGAACCCGAGGCCTTCGAGGCCATGTTCGTCTTCCCCGACCCCGACGCCGAGTACGCTGGTGGGGTCCACCGCATCGACCTGGATGCGCTCGAGCCGATGGTCGCGACCCCCGGCGACCCCGATCGCGGCATCCCGAGCGACCCGACCAACGGCGCGCTGGTCTCCGAACTCGGCGAGGTCCCGATCGACATCGCCTACGCCGGCAGCTGCACCGCCGGCAAGGTCGAGGACTTCCGCTGCTACGCCGAGGTCTGCCGCGAGGCCGCCGAGGCCGGGTTGGAGGTCGCGCCCGGAGTGGACTTCTACGTCCAGTTCGGGTCGCGCAAGGTCCAGGAGGTCGCCGAGCGTGAGGGTTGGGTGGAACTGTTCCGCTCGGTCGGCGCCCGTGTCATCGATCCCGGCTGCGGCGCCTGCATCGGCTGCGGCCCCGGCGTCAGCGAGCGCCCCGAGCAGGTCACGGTCTCGGCCATCAACCGTAACTTCCAGGGCCGCAGCGGCCCCGGTCGGCTCTACCTCGCTTCGCCCTACACCGTCGCCGCCAGCGCCTTCGCCGGCCGCATCCTGGCCTACGAACCGGGGCGGCTCGCCGACTCGCTGGCCGCCGCCTCGGCCTGACCGGGTACGGGACGCCGGCGCGGCGTCGAGGTTCGGATCACGTTCCGACCGGTCGGGGCGCGGGCCGTCGGATGCGGACCACGGCGTTGTAGTCGGGGACGCCGCCGCCGCGGTCCACCCGGTCGGGCGGCAGGAGCGGGTTGACCTCGGGCCAGAACGCCTGCAGGGTGCCGCGGGCCACGTCCCAGGGGAAGGCGCGGCCGCGGAAGACGCCGCGTTCGTTCACCAGTTCGAGCGGGGCGTCCTTGGAGAGTCCCAGCGCCGCGGCGTCCTCGGGATGGATGAACACGTGGTCGCGCTCGGCGCCCGTCAGCGGATCGCGGCGTGCCTGGACCATCGAGTTGAACTGCTTGCCGCGCCGCGTCGCCAGCAGGAACTCGG